>JASLXP010000034.1 GCA_030740295.1 Planctomycetota bacterium | reverse complement strand
AGCTTCGCCGAATTCATGACCTGGGAGCGGTGTGACAGGGCGGACGATGGCTTTGACGCCTCCCGACGGCCCATTTCGCCCTGACGGGATCTCTGCTTCTGGGCGAGCAATTCGTCAGAGAAGAAATGAGAGTGCCCACAGGGCCAGGGGCTCGCCGACTATCTTCTTGAGCGTGTGAGCCACCAGGCTCCAAATCAGAAACTGCCGCCTGCAATTTCCTGCTGTTTGGATTTGGGGTTGACTGGACCATCACCGAAGAAAATTGTCGCGTTGAGTTGGAAGCACTCAGAGTTGAGCGCTCCGTGCTTCAACTTGACCAGACCGACTACAGGAGAGATTCGGTTGATGTGAATGCCGTAATCGCTTTCGCCGCGGAGTTGACATCGAACCCCGCAAAATGGCTATCCTGCAGGAATACGGCTCAGGGGGTTCATTTCATCGCATTGATGTTCGCAATAAAAAAAATAAAGTGGGAAGGAGGTTCACTTGGAACACCCTTAACCCACTTTACCTTTAATCACTTAGCACCGTTTTCAGGCAGTGCCGTCAACTGTGGCGACCCCGAAGGGACTCGAACCCTCAACACCCAGATCGACAGTCTGGTACTCTAACCAAGTTGAGCTACGGGGCCGTCGTTTGAGGCGGGGAAGAATATCAGAGAGTGGAGTGAATTCAATTAATTTGTAATCACCGTTTCCGGCTTAACGCCGGCTATTGTCGTGCAGTTGGGGATGCGGGGGAACTCCCAGCCGGACCTTTTTGGCGGTCAGCAGATAGCCCAGGCCGAGGGCTGCGCCGCACAAGAAGACGAACATAAAAAAATAACTGACAACCGGCGTCGAACGGGCCCAGTGGGGCAGCTCACTCTTTTCTCCTGAACCTGCAGGTTTGAGGAACTGGTGTTCGACAAGAACCGCGGCCGCTGCTTCTGCCTGGGACGCCAGGACTTGGACAGGATAGCCAAGAGTGCCGATATCCATGATGCTGTTTTCGTTGGGGATGACCGCCACGATATCATGCCCGTCCAGAAGTGATACGACGTAACCGGCCTCAACAATGGTCGGCGTCATCAGGAGAGTCACCCACTTCGGATGTTTTTGCTCGTCTTCAGGTTTTTCAAGAAATCCAATCATCGTTTGCAGTTGCGACATTCAACCTTGAACCATGAACCAATCTCCCCAAGCCTATCTCACGCGTTCCCTGTCATCAATCTTCAAGCTGATGCCATTCCCCAGTTCCCAGGATATCAACTTGCCTGATTCGCGTTTGCGTCTGACCACGCACCATTGTCCGCGGCCGTGAATTCCCTTCGTTTCGAGGAGCTGGTGCTCGTAGGCGAAGATGATGGTGTCTTCAATATTCTCGTGAGTTACCTGGACTCCGATAGAGTTTTCTACGGTCGGAATCTGTTTCACCTTCGCAGGCTTTGCCCCCTTCTTGCGGGGAAGCATGATAGACATGAACCGGCCCACGCGGCCGCCGACTTTGGCCAGAAGCCTGGGGCGTTCGTAAACGGGGCCGTGCACCATGTCTGACGGCCGGGGGAAAGTGGAGACCTTTGATTTCGTATCCTTGATGTACTTGTGGGAGCTACAGGTGATGATGTCTTGTTCGAGCTTGAGCGTGAATTGCTTCTCGTAACCCCGTGACGACATCAGCACGAAGTGAGTATCGAGAAAGTTGCCGTGGCGAAATCCCTTGACGGTGGCTGAACGTTTCTTGAGCTTGATTTCGTTTTCCGGCGCGGTCTGCATCTGCCACCAGAATTCGGTGAATTCGTAATCTTTGTTGATGTCGTCGATTGTCCATGCGTAGCCGGGCACCCCGTTGCCCTTTACCAGGCCGAGGTAGCGCCGGGCAAAGTAGCAGTTGTGCTGGTGCGAACTGTCAACCGCGGCGAAGTCGCACAGCTCGCCCTCCCGGTAGTCGGTCAGCAGTGCGTCGTGGAACACCTGAATCCATTCGCCGTTTGTGGAGCGTCCACTTTTGCCTTCGATGAGCACAACGCTGTGTTGATCCTGTTCGTTCATGTAGCGGCCGGTATCGATGCTGAAATATTCACCGACTGCGGAAAGCGAAAAGTGACCTCCGCTCGCGTGTCCGTGGCCGCAGCATGAGGGGCTGCGCTGCGAGCCATCGAAAACGACAAAGGTCTCGTCCTCGCCCCATCCGCTTCTGAAAGAGACAATGCCGCGTCGCCGATCCATGTATTGTGTTTTCAGCTTCTGCTGCCCGGGGTGTTTTGCGCCACAGAGCTCGTCCGCGACGAGTATAGAGAGATAGGACGCGGGTGTGCGGAAACCTTTGCGCAGCGGCACTTCCTGATAAAACGAAGGCATGTCGTTTTCAGGATGCACGACGCCATGGCTGTAATAGAGCGTGCCCAGCAGCCAGAGCAGGGAAGGGCCGTTGGTTTCGGCTGCTAGCCTGGCAAGCACAAACTCGCGGTTGCCAAAGTCGTCACCGTGGTCTCCGGTGTTGCTGAGATTCTCGCCCCAGGGCTGGACGAAGCGGACCATGGCGCGTCCGAATTTGAGGAAGTGCGGACACTCTTTGTAGATATCAAACAGTCCCGCACGCCTGAGCCATTCGCCGACGATGGCGGTGCCGGCCGTCACACCTGTGCCGTATCCGATGTCCTCTTCGGGGTAGCCGTCCGGGCCGACCGAGGTGAAGACAGTGGCTTCGAAACGTTTCAAAAGCTGTCGCAGGGCATCGCCAAGATCTGGGACGCCTGGCTCGCCCTGCAGTGCGAGGCAGTAGACGATGCCCGTGTAGGCTTGGCCCAGGACCATATTCATCGCGCTCGCTCGGTAATGCGTGAACTTCCGATACTTCAAGATCTCTTTCAGATCTTTGAGACCGGCTCTGATGTATGACTTCTTTTCGGCTTCACCGAGCTGGTGGTGCAGAAGGTCGAAGGCCGCAGTCATGCTCGGAGGGCGGACCCCGGTTCTGTGTGTGTCATAACCGCGTTTGCAGACGATCCGCATGATGCGGTTGATGGCTTCGACGATTTCCTCGTTGCCGTCGAGAAGCGCGACGAATGCCAAATCCGTCATGGCGAATCCGAGACGCGCTCCCATGGCATTCCAGGTGTCATCGCCTCGCACAACGGTTTCCAGATCATTGGTATTCAGAACTGCATCGGTCAGCGGCAGCAGTTTCTTTCGCAGGTTGGTCATGATTTTTTTGCCATGACCTCTGCTGACGCGTTCACGCATCATTTCGATATCATCGGGCCCCAGCATAATGCGCGGATGGTTGCCGTCGCGGTAGAGTTTGCGTGCAGCGCCGAATTGGAAGAGGGAACTCATGGGAGGTACATCTGAGATGGGGAAGGGGCGGTCCTTATGGCGCGGCCCATACTATCGTGGACCCTGGCAACCAGTTTCTCTGTCGTAAGCTGGATGCTAGTAGGTCAAGACGGGGGTGTCTTTACGGATTTCAGGGGCAAAGCCCCGCCGGTTTGCCTAGCCCAGCCCGGCGGGCTGGGAAG
>JASLXP010000033.1 GCA_030740295.1 Planctomycetota bacterium | reverse complement strand
CCTCAAACACGCATACATGCGTGTTTGAGGCGATTCCAGGTTGGCCGGAGTTTGCGCTGTTGGCATAGGTCGGGAGGTGGCATTTATACCCAGGGCGGCGCTACGCTTGCCCTGGGCTATGTTGTTCAACGCCTTCGGCGTAAAAGATTCGGACTTATTCCGGAACTAGATCGAATCCACATCAGCCTGTCGATGAGACCTACTTCATCCCAAAAACGTCTTTTAGAATGATTGGGTATGGCTTGGATGGCCGCGAGGTCTTGTCCTGCTCATTTATGACAGTGGCGAAAAGGTAGAACTCGATATCGGGCCGCAAACCCCGAAGCAAACCGCCGGGCTCTTTCCAGGCTTTGCCCAGCATCAGGGCGCCCGTGCCGTTTCTGTACGGGCTGACCCACACGTCATAGTGTTTGGCGCCTTCGACTTTCGGGAAGTTGACGTAGCATCTCGTGCCGTCGGCTTGCTGTTCGGGCAAGGTGATGCCATTGATCACCGGTGCGGCGCCGATGCCGTTCTCAGCAAGTTTAACAATGGGATTGCCGATTGAAGGCTGGCCATCGGGAACGGGCATGCGCAGTCGCGACAGCCGGATTACCTCGTCCGTGGCGTCCGCCGGGTCAGCATGCTCGGCCAGCAGATCACCAAGCATTACCGCCCCACCGGAGGTGTGCTGGATGTCATTCACATATAGCGCGTGGGTGCGACGCTCGATGATGACCTTTTCCAGACGCAACGGCAGATCGATGTAGCCATCGCCGCGGCCGTAACTTCCCCACCAGGGGCAACCCTTCTCACGGAACTGATCCCATGGGCTGTTGGCGGGCAACTCGAAGCGAAGGTAGCGCCAGCCATCGAAGCAGAAAGCACTCCAACTGTGCAGGTCGTCGCAGTTCCATGCTCCGGTCGTGCCCACGCTGATCCAGCGTTCGTCCGCGGCATCTCGCAGGCAGTAGACAACGCGGCCCCAATCGCTGCTGCCGTACACCCAGAGACCCAGGTGGCTGGCCTTGCCTGGGATGACGATTGGCTTCTCGGGTAACAGGGCGGTGTAAAACGGCATGGTTTTGAGTTCCCGCGACCACCCGGCGAGGTCGACCGACAGGGCGGTCCGACTGGTGTCCGTCTGGGTATCGAGGATCTCCACAGGCCCTACACGCATCTTGCTGGGGAAACGCTTCACAAAATTCTCATGGCTCTTCTCGTAGTGCTCGTCACGATCGGTTGACTGTTTCCACGAGCCGTCGCCCATCGAAGAGAGCTTTCGACTGTGCGGCCCGGGCCGGGCATCGGAATGATCGGGCGGCGACTCAAGCATGATGCGGAGATCGTCGCGCAGCCCATGCACGAAGCAGGGCGATTTGCTCACGGTGAAGATGGCCGTGCCTGCCTCCTCCGAGTGAGTGGCTGCCAGGTTGTCGTTGGCATCGTAAACCTGGATGTTCCTGTCGCCCGTGCTCACAGTCACCTGCCGTTCACCGCGTAGAGTCCAAAAGACGTGCACCGGATCGCCTGATTTATAATGACGGAATTCCAGGCAGTAGACAGAGAGGCTGCCGGTGTTCACCCAGCGCTTGAAGTTTCGCCGGTTGAGGTGGCGGGTCATGGTGGCAAAGGCCGGGTACGTGGGGCGAGCGCGGAGAGTTGGCAGGGCTTCCATCATTCCCCCGCCGTAATGCTGCTCGCCCCAGTAGCTGCCCGCATCGAATGGGGCCAGCCCGCCAAGCTGCATATCCACGCCGTACGCAAGCAGGATCAGTGAATTCCGGATCGTCAGATCCGCGTGCTCCTGAGGCGAAAGTGCCCCCGGCCTCGAGGGCAGAGCGGGGCCTTCATACATAGGCAGCCACGGATTCTCGATGCCCGCTTTTTTGAATTCGTTTCGGCAAATGTACATCCGATGGATGGACACCTGGTGCAACTGCTGTTCGGGCAGGCGCTCAAACGCAGGGATGTCCACGGTCACCCCGTCAAGCAGTTCTCGCACTTCTTTGCTGCGTCGCAGGAACGGCGCGGGGAAGGTCGGGTCCCCATGTGGCAGCATG
This sequence comes from Planctomycetota bacterium, assembly GCA_030740295.1. The sequence continues at coordinate 4,684 of JASLXP010000033.1, read as the reverse complement.
CACTTCACGTGCGGGAAAAGTTCTTTAATGATCTTTGCCCCCTCGACGAATCCGTTCAGCCAGGTATCAAAGCGTGCCTGCTCGGACTCGGAGAACTGAAACTCTTTGGACTCCGGTTCTCCGTAGTAGCTGGGCGGCGTGCCCGAAGTGTGGTGGCCTATGTGCGGTTCTGGAAAGAAAGAAATAAACAACGGGCGATGAATGTCGGAAGCCTTACCTTCGGTTGCCTTCAAACGTTTGACGAACGCCTCGCGGGCTTTCTCCATGCCTTCTTTCTGCAGGCTCGACGCGAAGCGGGCGGTGGTGTAATGGTCGCCGGCTCCGAAGGCTTTAAAGGTCACCATCTTGAAACGCCGTGCGACCTCTCGTTCCTCATCCTTAACTCGCGTGCTGGCAAACGACCCGCTGCTGGATTCTGCGCCGGCCAGCCCCATGACATAGGTCTGCCGGTCGCCGCTGGGGGTGTTATGTCCGCCACGCCAGTTCCAGAATCCAAAGATGGGGCCGCGTCCCCGTTCCCAATCGCCGCGCTCGCGGGTGTCTGCGTGAAGCCACGTGATGGTGCGACGCTCGGTCCAAGTTTCATCGCCGTTCACGAGCTTGATCTCCAGGTCATGGTAGCCGTGCCGAGTCAGGGACAGATCGAATTCGAGCTCCGCGTTTTTACCAGGCTCAACGCTCAGCTTGCGCGAACCGCGCTGGACATCCAGGCCGCCGTGCGCGGTCGCTGCCCAGCTCAACCGGGCGGTTCGAGTTTCTTTCCCAGTGTTGGACAACTGCACATTGTAGGAAGGCTTTTCTGGTGCGGTCCAGATGTCAGCATACCTGGCGGGTGTCACTTTCATCCGCACCTCAGGTCGCTCCAGCGTCAGCCCATACACATGCACGCTGCTGGGAAGGCCCGCGGGATGGTGACTGTAGTACATCGGATCAGGGAAGACGCGGTAGAGCTTCACCTCCTTGGTCAGCTCGAGGCCGATAACGTTCAGATCTTTCAGAGTCGCCAGTTGACCAGGATCGATGGGAATAGTGACCATGTGCAATGCCCCGGCCCGTCCGTCAGCCAGTTTCAGCGGCACAGATTTGCCGACCTCTCCCTTGGCCGTGAAGAGGGGGGCCTTTGTCGCAAAGTTGATCGGCCGCCCGGCATCGGGCCGAAAGAACTGGGCAGTAATGATCGGGACGCTGTCCGGCTCGTCGTCGCTGGCCGCCAGCAAGTGCAAAGCTCGGTATGGGCCGCCAGGGATGGCCAACAGAATGCGGGAAGGGTCGACTGTAGAAAGCCCCGCCCAGCGGCCACCGAGTCGACCGCGCCTCGGGCTCTCGCGACTGCCGTAGCTGGCAAACTTCACCCAGCTCTTGCCGATGTCGAGATGGTTCTTTCCTTCGCCATCAGTCCGGGCCACATCGAACGGAATGTCGCCGACGACCAGCGGCTTGTCGCTGCCGTCCGTCTGGCCTTGCACCGCCAGACCTCCGGCATTGACGCACGCGTCCAGTGGGATCTTCTCGAAAGGGCCAACGACTCCCGGGATTTTACGCCGCTCCAGTCGCCGCATTTCGACAGGAGCGCTCAGGCTGATGACAGCCCGGCCGCTGAGATCCAGCCCGCTGTTTGCGCCATCCCAGATGAGACGATCGTCCAGGTAGAAACGTGCCCCGCTTTCGAGAATCTGCCAGCGCATGGTGAGCCACTTTTCGTTCAGCGGGGCCACAGCAGCCATATCGTGCTCGATGCGTTTGCGCAGTGATTCCGGCCAGCCGAGGCTCCGTGCCGAAAGCCACGGTCCGTATCCACCGCGGCCGAGAGAGACTTTTCGGGCCTTGGTATGAACTACAGAGCAACCAGCCACGGTCCGCCCACCACGAACACCCAACCCCGCCGCGTAACCAGCTCCGCTTTTCCCGATAGTCTCATCGGGACGAATACCCACGTAGATGTATGCGCGCCGCGTGTGTTTTTGCTCGCCGGCCAATCGAACTTCCGCGACAAGCTCAGTGCCCTTGTCGAGCGCCTCCACGGGCAACCAATGAAAGTAGTTGGTTTCGCCAACGATCACCGGCCGACCGTCCGCGCTCCCCAGCTTTGGTTTCTGAGCCTTGCCCTTGGAGTGCTGGTACCTCCACTCCCTGGCCGGTGTCCCCAGCACCTGCTCGAACTTCTTGACCTCGCCTTCCGTCAAGCCATCCCACCAATTGGCCCGCTCCTCTGACTCGAGCGATGCGAGCATCATCAGCAGCATACTCACCGACCCCAGAACTCTATGCATCATTGTCTCCCCCGCGAATCGTGGATGAATACCCATTCCTCTTTACTCTGACTGAGGCGATCAGTCGAGACGAGTGTCCAGGAACACTTCGGCCGCGGCAAACGAACAAAACCTTAGCTCAGTTGACTCAAAGTGTCCCTCTCGTGGCTGTAGGCCTGTGAGGTCCAGACAATGTGAGCTCACAGGCTGGCAGCCCGTGGCTACAACCGCTGAGGCGAACACATCCTGTGGCCGCAGGCTGCCAGCCTGAGAGTCTGGAAAGATATGTAAGTATAAGTTCGCTCACCATTCACGATTCACCATCCCCACTCACCATTCACCATTCACCATTCACACCCCTGCCCTACCCCTCCTCCTCAGCCGCGGCCGCCAGGAAGATTGGAGGGTGGAAATCATCTTCATCGTCCACATCGAAATTCTCCACGAGATCTTCGAAATCCTCCTCGAGAGAGTCCAGCTTTCGTCCGATAAGAGACGCGACGATTTGCTTGTCGTCCGCGCGCTGAGTCAGGAGGTCTCCGGCTTCTTCAAGCTCGTTGCGTGCCGTCGCTGGATCGTCTTCCGGGATGCCGCGGCCCTCCATACGCCATGCGAGCTGGTTCAGTTCGTTGGCCTCATCGTGCTTGTTTTCTTTGCGGAGTTGGTCGGCCTGGTCCCGAAGTTCATCCGGGCTTGTCCCGCCGGCCGCGAGAGTGCCGACCTCACGATCGACGATGGCGTCATCCTGGAGACGGAACATCTGCCGCTCGAGATTTTCGCGCTGTCGGAGGTTGTTCAGCAGCGCCTCGATCTCAGTATTCGGGAATGGGTACGGAAAAATGAGCCTCTCTGCAGCGACAGATGCAACTGGCTGATCGTCAATGGCAGCGGCAGCTCCTTCCGGGCTGATTTCTACGATGTCCGCCGGCGCGACTACAGGCGAAGCTTCAGGCGCGGCAGGCGGTGGTGGCGCTGTGGCAGCCACCGGCATCGGGGGGATAGTGCTAAGGATTGTGTCGATTGCGGCGCCGATACTCATCTGTTTTCCCTCGAGTTTCTGGTATTGCGGAATGCCTCCGGTCTCATCATCGAAACTTCAAGGAAAACTTTAGTTCCTTTGGCAAGTTCTACTTCAGCGGCACCAGCACGTCTCAGCTCGGATCCGGCAGGCAAAACGTGCCCTGGAATCCCGTAGTGAACCGCTTCAACACAATACGATGCGTCGATACCATAAGAACGAACCAAGCCTCGCTAACATGCTCTTATGAGTCAGAAGAAACGTTTTAAAGGAGTCTATGTAATCGTCATCACCCCCTTTGATGATGACGGGGACATTGATGAGGAATCTCTCCGCTCGGTGGTGGATTTCTGTATACAGGCCGGCGCACACGGGCTCGTAACGCCTGCGAATGCGAGCGAGTTTTTTGCGCTGTCTGACACCGAACGCCATCGTGTGGGACGGATGGTCGTGCAGCAGGCGGCTGGGCGTGTTCCGGTCATCCTTTCAGTGAACGGAGGGTCAAGGGAGGTCGCTGTCGACTTCACCAGGAACGCGCACGATGCCGGGGCGAGCGGGTTGATGGCGATGCCGCCCCCGATCAAGACGCCCCGGCCGGACGGTGTCTTTCGTTACTTCGAGGCAATCTCGGATACATCAGATCTGCCCATCATCGTTCAGAACTCAGTCTTCGTTGGCAAGACGATGTCTCCGGAATTCCTGGCCCGGATGGTGGATGAACTGGAGCACGTGCATTACGTGAAAGAGGAGTCAGAGCCCTGCACTCACGTGGTAACTCGAATCTTCGAACAGGTGGCCCGCCCGGAAGAACTGCACGGGGTATTTGGCGGCCAGGCCGGCCGGCACATGTTGAACGAAATGGCGCGCGGCATCTGCGGCACCATGCCGGCCTGCGAAGCGCCGGAACTTCATGCCGCAATCTGGAAGGCGTACCACGAAGGGGACCTCGAATCTGCGCGAGAGCTTCACAACCGTGCGCTACCACTTCTGAACATGGAATCTCTGTATCCGCTCCAACTGTATAAAGAGGTGCTGCGTCGCCGCGGCGTTATTCGATCCGCCAAAGTACGGAACGAATTCCTGTCCCCGTTTGATGAATTCGATCACCGAGAGCTTGACGCCATTCTTGACAAGCTTGCCGACATTCTCGTGACACGTGGGCCTTTCGCTTGAATCAAAGCAAAGCTATCGAAAGCGCTTGGCCGTTACACCACGCTCGTCGTCCTTCCGGCTGACTTAATACTCCCCGCTTGGATTCTCCATTCCTGCTTCAAACGAGATACGCCTGGAAGAGAGTTTGCTTTCAGTCTTGCCTTCACGCCGCAGCAGATCGACCTGAAGAATGAAGGCATCCGCCTCTTCAAGATCGTCTCCGGCCTCATCTTCTTCATCAAGCAGAGCAACATTCGCTTCCTCT
>JASLXP010000032.1 GCA_030740295.1 Planctomycetota bacterium | reverse complement strand
CTCCCTTCCCATCGGTCTTGACCACGGAGTAACCGTCCGTGACCGAGACGCCTTTGGCACCCCAGGTCTTTCCCTTGGCACGCACGAAAACGCCCCCTGAAATCTGTGCGGGGACCGGAGCACGATAATTCGGTTTCGGAGTTTCTTTGAGGAGAAGTTTAAGGGCGTCAGCGAAGGCCCACTTCGCTCCGGCCATATGGATCGACAGTCCGAACAGTAAGCCACACACGAACCAGCGCCTGGTCTTGCTCAATCGCATATTGTCTCCTCTTTGCCAATGCGGAAATCAGACTGACTGTGCTGCACAAATAAGGGTTCGCTCAAAGTGTATCATTTCGCAAATGTATTCAGGCCGTCGTTTCCACATTCGGTGCCGTGTCTGCCGGCGACTCAAGCTCGATCTCACCACACCGCCGCTGATGGCGATGCTCAGTTAAGAGACACGAGTCCGTGTCTGCTATGATGATGGGTGCCTTAATCTCTCCTGTGACTGTGACGAGGAAAGGATGAATCAGAAAATCGTTCCCGCTGTAATTCTTGCGGTCCTCCTTCCATCCCTCAGCGCTGAGGAATTCCCAAGCTTCAAAGGTGCGGCCAACTCCCCATCGGTCATTTCGCCCGGTGCGAAGAATCTTCCGGTCATTGACGGCATCTTGAATGACTCGTGCTGGAAGAGCGCCGGCAAGGTCTCCGGGTTCCTGCGCATGAAGACCACTCGGGCTTCGGAGGAGCAGACAACGGTTGCTGTGAACCACACGGAAAAGGGCCTGCTTGTCGCGGCCGTAGTTGCTGACAAGAAAATTGTCGGTAAAGAGCGCAAGCGCGACCAGGGTACCTGGGAGGACGACTGCTTCGAACTGTTTCTCGATCCACTCCGCGCCCGGCAGGACAGGTTTCATTTCATCATCTCTGCGGCCGGAATGATCTATGACGCCCGAATGCGCAAAGGCGTTTGGAACAGCAAGCCTGAGATTAAGTTCGCTACCCGGCAGTGGCCTGGCATAGGCTGGACCGTCGAGATGGCCATTCCCTTCAAGACTCTCGAAACGGGCACGCCCAGGCGAGGTGATGTCTGGGATCTCAAACTGGCGAGAGAGGACTACGATAATCTGGGAGGCGTTTTCAAGCTCTCGTCCTGGCAGCCTTCCGGAGCTGATTTTTCAGATGCGAGTGCCTTCGGCCGACTAGTGTTCGAGCATCCCAACCGCTCGTGGAATGGCGACTTTTCCAAAGGTATGTTCGAGGGCAATTGGCCTGCCTGCGGATGGAGGACGAGCAGGCAGTCCAAGGGCGGCTCATTCACAATTGACCGGCAAACCGGCCGTACGGATAAAACATGCGGCTCGGTGAAAGTTGATCGCTACACGCAGGTGCAGCACTGTGTGCCTGTCATTCCATTTCGCCGCTATCGGCTTACCGCGTGGGTGAATGTTGACGGGCTGGCAGGGAAGAGCCAAGTCGAGGTCTACACCGAGCGGAATACGAAAGTGAAGGCGAATCCGAAGCAGCAGGGCTGGCAGAAGCTCGTGACTTTCGATGCATCCGGGCCGCGCAAATTCCTTGCGCTCACCTTTACCAGTTATTACGGGCCGGGCAGATACCTGATCGATGACGTGAGCGTTGAAGAGATCGATAACGTGCCTCGCAGCGCGGATTCTATCTGCTACACCGGCAACGCGGCCGGCGAGCAGGCGAGACACAATCGCCAGGTGGAAGGGCGCTACACCTATCTTGAACTGGCCAGCCGCGCGCCCTTTTTCCCGCAACCATACGAACGCGGGACTGGCGACGTCGAGGAGCACTCCGGGTGGATTCCGTTCGCCAAAGGACACCTCACCGACGGCAAGCCTTCCTTCATTCAATATCACCATTGGACGAAAAGCCCGGGTAAGACGCTTCTTTTCGATCTGGGGGATGACAGATTCATCACCGACTTGGAGATCGAGCCGGTCATTCGGAAGCTCAGAAGCCTCGACATTCATTTGAAACTGGAGAAGGAGCAACGATACACGCTGGTCTCGCGGCCCAAGGTGACCGGCGGATCTGCTCAAGTGAAAGACATCAACGCGCACGCGCGATTCGTGCGCATCGACCATGACGGAGAATCCGGGCTACGTGAAATCCGAATATGGGGAAAGGACATAAAGGGCAGCGTGCCGCCCCGTGCTTTCGCCGTCCCAGTGACAATCGAAGAAGCCGTCGGCGGTCCAGCACTTGCCCCCCGCAGATTCGGCATTTTTCCAACGCCGAAGGAACTGAAGATCGGCGAGGATAGCTGTCACTTGAAAGGACCGGTGAGAGTGTCGATACGCGCCGGAGCGGAGCCGGGTGTGAGAGCCATCGCTGAAGACCTGGCCGAGCGATTGGAGCTCGCGGCTGGTCTGAGTGTAACGGTCGAAGCCGACCAGAAGAATGCGCAAATCAGGTTGCGCGTCACTCATGGTGCAGACGGCAAGAAGCACCACGGCAAAGAAGGCTACGAACTGAAGGTCAACTCTGAAGGAGCAGAGATCGCCGGGGGAGGGCTCGACGGCCTTTTCTACGGCTGCCAGACACTGCTGCAGTGCGTTCAACGAGATGAAGAGAACTTTTCCATCCGCTCGGTCGAAATTCGCGATTGGCCGTCTTATTCCTTTCGCGCCGTACAGGCATGGGGGAAGCAGGTCCAGGTCCCCTCAACGATGTCGGCGATCAAGGTGCTCGCCCGAATGAAGATGGACCACATTCTTCTGATGGGCAATGATTCGCAGGTACTCAAAGCTGCCAGGGAACTCATCAAATTGAGGATGGAGTCGGTGCCAAGGTGTGCCGATATGCCGGGCGCGGGATGGTATTCCCAGAGCATCGAGATGTATCCTGGCGAGATCCCCAAAGATCTGCCGTCGAGGGCACGCATCAATCCCTGCCCATCTCATCCACTCACCCACAAGGCCATCGAACGGCAAATCGGATTGATCTCATCTTTCCCCGGAAAGTACGCGTACATCAACTGCGACGAAATGTACCAGGAGCACAAAGGCGCGCGCTGGAACGTGTGCAAACGCTGCCAGGCACGCAAGCTCTCAGGAGACGAGGTCTTTCTGGAACTGCTGACACGCATCCACACCGGCCTTCGGAAAATCGGCAAGACGCCAGTCATGCTCGATACCATGTATTGCGTCCCGTACAAGAGAATGAATGAAGCCTTCAAGAAACTCCCGAAGGAAATCCCAATCATCATCTGGCATCCAAAAGTGCAGGCCGGGCTGCAGAGGCTTGGCTTCAGTGTGGGGGAGTTTATGGACGGTGACCGGTGGAGCATCGACGAGACGGCAGGCAACGTCATCGGCGGATACATCCCATCGGACGGCGGCTTCAAACTCGAGAAGTGCGTGGTCTTTGCCGAGGCATTCTGGTCAGGCAAGTACCCCGACTTGAATGACCCTCAAGTGCTTCGCCGCATCAGTGACGTCATGCTGCAGGTACAGGAAGCGCAGTTGAGCGCGGCTCTCCCATCCCGCCGGGCTTCGCGGGATCAATTTGTCACCATCGCTCTCTCTTCTGCAGCGAATACTGCACTGGCAGACGAAACTCCAGGCGATGGGCGCGGTCTCTTCGATCTCGGTAGAGGAACCGATCTGTCTTTCCTTGAGGGTAATCACATTCTCAATGGTGTACCGCTGAAGATTGGGGGACGAGACGGGCATGACATTGTGGTCATCGACAACCACGGCGCGCTGGATCCCCGTTTTCCCAGTGAAATCCAGATCGAGATCGGCCGGAGGGCCGCCTCGCTGGTCTTCCTTCACACACTCACCCGCCCAATGCCGTGGACTTATTCCGCCCAACTCACTTACGCGGGCACGTACCTCATCGAGTATGAGGACGGAACCCGTACAGCGTTCCCAATTCGGTACAAGCAAAACATCCTCGAAGCCAACTCACTCAGTGCCAGAAGCGTCGGCTACAAGTCGTCGCTGGTCACTCTTCCTGCCGCCTCGCCCGCCTGGCGCGGCAATCTGGTATCCGGCGAATCGCTGCTGCTCTTGACCGCCGAATGGGTGAACCCGTTCCCTGAAAAGACTGTCCGAGCGATCAGACTTCGGTCAACATCCAGGATGTTCGGAACGCGTATCGCCCTGTTCGCTGCGACAGCCGTGCAGCCCACGAAGCGGGACATCAAGTTCTGGTCGGTGAAGAATCGCCAGGCACTCCCGCCGGAGCCGAAGAGAGTTGACTGGACGAGGTTCAAGGAAATCGATCTCACCCGTGGGAAATTTGATTCCGACATTCACTACACTGCACCGGACGGCACCACGATTTCCGCATCGGCAATCTACACACTCAAAGGCGGAACAATCATCTCAACGATGAAGACGGGCTATGTGACGGTCGATAACAATCTCGGCTGGCAGGTCATCGGCAATAAGCCAGGAACCCTGACCGTGACCTTCCCCGGCCCGCGCACCATTGACGGGATATCACTTCTCGGACTGCCGGAGACCCCGGAATACGTATTCGTCAATAGTCCCGCCCCGATGAACTATGCTGTCGAGGTATTGAAAGAAGGCAAAGCATGGACTCAACTGATCGCGGGCAAAGATTACCTCCCCGACCGCGATGGTGAGACCCGTCATGTCTTTCCATCCGTGGCAGCAAAGGCTCTCCGGATTACCATCCGCCCCACATCCAGAAAGACCTGCCTTGTCCGGGGCATCGCCCGGTTGAAGATCTATGAACGCGGGGCGGAGTAGCTCATCGCCAGGCATGAAAAGTGTTCGCTGCCTCTGCAGCCCATCCCGCATTAGAGCATCGGAAGCCTGGCCCAATGCCTGCGGCCGCCAGACGGCATAAAATACCGGCATCCCAAGACTCAGGGCTCTCGACTTGGATTTCACCAGATACATCCCCCGGAACAGAACTCACAGGAAACTGCTGGGGCTGATGCTGTTCCTTTTAGTGTTTTTCATGACCCGGCCGTTCTGGTGCCCCGAGTTCCTGTACTCGTTCCTTCTGACCTGGTTCGGTTTCATACCGGCCACACTGTTTTACTTTGCGGCGGTATTCTGCATCGAGCGACCGGAAAAGGTGTTTCGACGGAAGAATGCCTATAGATTCGGAGTGTGTGCCCTGGTGGTGTCATTCGGCCTGGTGGTTCTCGAATTGACGGTCAGACGCGTCTCCCCGCCGCGGCGCTTTCTGCCGCGGCTGCAGACACTGCCGAACCGCTTCCAGTGTATGACCGAAATCAACCTGCGAGGCCTTTCATCGGAACGCATGTTGACCACGAACGCCTGGGGCATGCGAGGCGATGCGGTGCCCGGGGACTGGGAAAAGCATGAAACCATCCTGGCCATCGGCGGCAGCACGACGCACTGTTACTACCTCGATGATTCCAAAACCTGGCCCGCGCAATTCCAGAAGATCCTGCGGCAGAAACGGCCGAACGTCTGGGTCGGTAACACCGGTGTCGACGGGCACTCCACCCGCGGCCACCTGGTGACCATGAAGTACATCGTCAGATCGGTCAGGCCCTCGGCACTGATTTATCTGACGGGAATCAACGACCTGTACCTGAGCTTCGAGAAAAGTAAGAGGGACGCGCCGGTTTACCAGTTCAACGTCGTCGAACCGGAATGGTGGGAGCACTACAGGCTGTTGCAGATTGCGCGGCTCTGGAAGGTGATTCTCATTGATGGCGTTCCGACCACGCGGCGCAGCAAGCATTTCAATTACAATCCCAACGCAAATCCGGATGCCGTTTTCGATGCCGCGCCGGACGACCCGTCCGAATGGCTGGTCACGCTGCAGGAATACCGTGCAAACCTCGAAAGCCTGATTTCTCGGGGCAGGGAGCTCGGTTGCAGAATGGCGTTCATGACACAGCCGCTGCTCCTAGGCGACGACGAAAGGTGGGAACAGATGATGGGCAAAGAATTCTGGGCCGGCGAACGCAAAGTCATCATTTCCGGAGCCACGTACTGGCAGTTGCTCGAGGTATTCAACCAAGAACTCAGAGAGGTCTGCAAAGAGAATGAGATCCCCTGCCTGGACCTCGCCTCAAAGATCCCACATTCGGAGGATTACTTTTACGACATCGTACATCTCACCGAGCACGGCGCGCTGAAGGTGGCCGAGCTCGCGGCAGAGTTCTGGGAGAAGGGGTATGAGGAATGAAGTCTTTGGATGTCACTTTTCCGCGTGACGCGGCGAAGTTCGTGGCACGGGCGTCTCGCCCGTGAATCACGGCCGGGAAGGCCGTGCCACGATTCTGGCTGTGGCTGTCAGGCCACCTCAGGGAACCTTCGAACTTGAAAAGCAGGAGGGTTCCCGGTTGAAATGGGTGACTGCAACATCCACTTCCTCTACTTCTTACACTCTACACTTCCATTCTTCCTCCCCATGCCATCCTTCAGTCCATTCATTCAGGGGGTTATCACGCTGGTCTGGCGCGACCTCTTGATGATGGCGCGCCGGAAGCGGACCTACTTTATGCGGACCCTGTTCGCAGGTGGGATCGTGCTGGTGGCGTACCTGGCGTGGATCGAGAGCCGAAGCGGGGAATACGCGATGGTGATCAATCGTGAGCTCCGCGGGGAATTTGAACAGAGGCTTGAGTGGATTGGCCGCAGGCTCTTCGAGATGGTAGCCATTACTGGTGCGCTGCTCGCGGCGCTGATTGCGCCCGTCTTTACCGCGGGCACGGTTTCGCAAGAGAAAGAGCGCGGCACTATTGGAGTCCTCCAGGTCTCACAGCTCGGAGGCAGACAGATCGTCGTGGCCAAGGCATTGAGCAGCCTGTTTTCTCTTTTCGTGCTGATCGCCGCGGGGCTGCCGGTCGCTGCGAGTGCCATGCTGTTTGGCGGGGTCGGGCCGAGCCATCTCATCGCTCTGTCTCTTGCCCTGTTTTCGCTGGCCGCGTTCTGCGCATCCATTGGATTCTTTTGTTCGGTGATCAGCTACAGCGTGCAGGAAGCTCTGGTGCGGGCGTATCTGCTGCTTATCGCTTACGGCGCCGTTATGCCGATATTCTGTGCAATCCTGGCCCACAACGAAGCTGAAGAGCTTCTTCAAATCATCCATCCCGGCGGTGGAATCATTTACATCACCGGTGTCGCCAAAGGGTGGAAGTCTGACTGGGGGCCCGCGGTCGGTTCGATTCTCTTTAACACTCTTTTCGCCTCTCTCTTCTTTGTCGTCTCCGTCGGGCTGTTCCCAAGGTTTGCGGATCAGAAGCCAAGCCAGGTCTGGCGGCGGCTCTTTGAATGGATCGACGATTTTTTTGAACGGGCCAACCGAGGCCGATGGTCGGTCAGATTCAAATCCGACCGTCTCGAGGGCAACCCCGTCAGTTGGAAGGAGCGGCACTTCCGTGTGCTGGGGAAAACGGATCACATGATCCGGGCAGGCTACGGCATGGCCTGGATGCTCATACTTTTCTATCTCGTGGTGAGCCTCACCAAACCGCGCGCGCTCCACCAGCACGGCTTCCATATGGTCATGATGATGCTTCTCACTTCGCTTTGGTACTTTGTGCTTGCGGCCTTCGCCGCCTCGAGCATATCTTCGGAGAAAGATCGGAACAGTTGGGAGGTGCTCTTGACCACTTCCCTGACCCGTTGGATGATCATCAGCGGCAAACTGAGAGGCACCATCAGGGCCAGCATCGTCTTCATGGTCTTTCCATTCCTTCAGTCACTGCTGGCCGCAGGCTCAATCATGCATGCACGTCATTCCGGCACGTTTCAGAGCATGATGTCAATCCTCGCTTTTGTCTGCGGCGGGCTGTTCATTCTTGGGCTGGGCACCTACTTTTCATTCCGCTGCCGCAGCACCGCACAGGCAATGATTTGGACCGTCGGCATTGGTGTGCTGGTAAATCTGGCCCCCGTGGCATTTGCATTTATCACGTCTGATAAGGCTTCCTGGCTTTCACCAGTCATGGCGACTGCTTCCTGGTTCTCCAGGAGCAGAAGTCATGAAATCCCTGCAGTATGTTCGATGCTCCTTTCCGCATTCTGCGGATGCTGCCTTCTCGGCTGGACCTACTGGCGGTTCTACAAACTCACCGGCCGCACGCCGGACCGAATGTGGGCCTGGGAGACCTGACAAGAGCCGTGCGGCATCCTGGCGAAAAACTCCTTTAATCCGTGCGCTGGTGGTGGGGACGGGTTCCTCAGCCTGTCCATTGACCCTCGCGAATCCACGCTTCATTCATGCGCCTCTTTCCCACCCTTTGCCTCTTGCTCTGTTCGGTCTGGTCACTGCACGCGGAGCAGTCCCCGAACATCCACGGCGAGACAGTCGAAGAAACCGCCGGGCGCACCGGTTATACCGCGGATGAGATCAGAGAGTGGTTTCCGCCGTTAGAGGTCTGGCAAGTGAAATTTGGCATCCATACCGCCAACGATGCCGAAGGCTATGCGAAGGAACGGTTCCTCAGACCTCCAAAGCCGTACGTCCATCCGCGCATCCTCTTCAATCCGGAGGAGCTGCCCGAGATTCGGAGACGTATCAAAGGAACGAAATCCGGACAGACGATTTACAGCGCGCTTAAGAAACCCCTGGCTGATCTGCATAAACAGGAGGTCTTCAACAGGCTCGTCGAAGGAACGATAAGTGACCTCAAACCGAGGGACATCCAGGCATGGATCATCAACGGCCTCGCTTACGAGGCGCTCATCTGCCTCATTGATGAAGATGACGTGCGCGGCAGAAAAGTGGCGGCCGCGGTCTCTTCCTTTGCACGGGTGGTTCAGACCGAATTGCCCGATCTCAACACTAATTCAAAGTGGTGGGAGATCTTTGATCGCGTCCGCAGCGATACCCTCGGCCTGGCATATGACTTCGGCTACGGATTCATGACCGACGAGCAGCGTTCGCTCATTCGCAAGACCATCTCTGCCCTCACGAAAGATAAAACTCATGTCGGATTGATGCAGTTGCCTTCGCTTCCCATGACGACCGGCTGGTTCGCCCACCAGGCCGGCCTGATGACGCTCGCGCTGGCCATTGAGGGTGAGGAGGGCTTTAACGAGAGCACGTACCTCAAATTTGTCGAAGCATTCAAACGCTGGGTGCTCGCAGGATCGAGCCGGGGTGGCGCGCTCTATTCCGGGCCCACGCGCAACGCGTATTTTTCTTTCTGGTTGATACCGCTGGCCAAACGCGGAGTGCATCTGCTCGGCACACCCAACGCAAAGAACCACATCAGGAAGTACCACCTGCACACCATGATTCCCTGGGGGATTGGCAAGTTTGTTTTTGATACCGGCATCAACTATTCGCGGCCCCTCGATCCCCAGGTCATCAAGTACGCATATCCCAATGACCCCGCGATAGATCTGGTTTATCTGAATTCCGTCGGCTCGAAATACGAACATTACGAGCATGCCCATTTTGGCGGCGGCGCGCCGAATTTTTCGACCATGTACTACCTGCTCTTCGGTTCGGAATACGCAAGGGAATGGGAGGACGCGATGTCCGAGCTCGCAAAGTCAGAGCCCCTGACCTTCTACGATGATTTCCAGGGCACTTTCGTTACCCGTGACGAATGGAAGCCGGATGCTGCCCATCTTGTGATGCAGAGCCATCACCTGGAAGGCTCGAACGGAAACCGGGACCGAAACAACATCGTCTTCAGCGCACACGGCCGCACATGGCTCAATAAGGACGCAAACATCAACAACGGCCCCGAATGGTTTTCTGTAGTGCTTGCCGATTCCGCACAGACCCACGCGGACGTCACTCAGCCGCTCGCCTTCGTCGACACCAGACTCGCCAGCTTTCATTCGTCCGACGCCCGCTGGTGCTATCGCCGCGGGCGTGAGCACGGCCCCGTTCCATTCAGCTTGAATGATTCTCGTCTTGATCGGAGCAGACTTCCGTGGATGTCGCTCCCAAGGGCCATTCTTCCGGGCTGGCGGGAAAGTCTGAAACCGGGCGCGCCGGGCTTCCATGAGAGTATTCAGCGATGGCGCGGCCGTTCTGCAGAATTCGCTATTCGTACAGCCGGTCTCATCCGCGGCACCTATCCGTACGCCCTTATCACGGACGACCTGAAGCTCGATAGCAGACCGCACCTTTTCGAATGGCAGGGCCAGATAGCCGACGATGCGGAGTTGGAGCGTATCGTTGCCGGTAATGCTGATGACGGCCACCTGATCGATTTTGTGTTTGGCGAAAAGGCAGATCCCCGGAGCGACAGCCCTCGAAATCGAAAGTTCCTTCTGCGGGTGCTTGACGCCGGCCCAACCGACCGTGAACGAAACACGGTGCGTTCCGCATCGCGCATGGATCGATTCGTTCGATTCGATCACCGTATGAACAGGGCTTACAAGCGGCGCATCATGGTGCCGATGCATTCGGTCATCGGCCAATACAAAGTGCTCCTCTTTCCCCATCGTGAAGGAGATGCTTTGCCAAAGACCGTGTGGAACGAAACACGGACAAAACTGCGAATCGAGTGGTCGGATCAGCTTGACGAAATCAGCTTCACCCCTCGCCGATGCGGCTCGAGCGACATTCTGATTCACCGGATCAAAGGCAGACTGCAGGGGCGGGAAATGAAGCTGCAACTCCCGGACAAACCACTCACTACCGATGCGCAACAACTCGCCTCGGTGCAACAGAGCAAGGCGTGGCTGACTTTGAACCGGACAGTCGAGCCAGAGCCAAAGGTCGCGATTTCCGAGCCGCCGATCTTCTCTCGCTTCCCCGTCCTGAAGAAGCTGCATCGGCACGTCTATCCGCACTTCCTTGCCGGCCCGGAAGAAAAGGATCAAAAAGTAGCAAAATCCTATGCCGGAAAAAGTCTCACCCCGGCCCATCCCGAATGGACGAAGCTGGCCCTCTACGGACTCGAAGGCGGGGACGAGTATCGCAACTGGCTGCGCGGGGAAAGAGGACCCGATTACCGTTCACGGATCGCCACCATCAACCTCAGCCACTGGGAGGGTTCTTACCGGCAGCTCAGGTTTATTGATGTTCGTAAAGAATGCGAAAGGGCCGCCGCCTCGCCTTGGGGAAAGGGAAAGACGCAGCAAGAAATCGGGGTGGCTCTGGCTGCGAATCTGAACCGATTCGTGGGCAGCTTCTTCAGCACTCACACCCAATGGCGAGAGCATGACGGCGACCAGGGCACCCTGTGGAAAGATCGATGGGCCAGCTACAACGACGGTCACCTGCGACTGATCCTATCGCCGCTCTATCGCACCTGCGTCGAGCAGGCCCTGCAAGTGCTGGTCAGCGGCAAGGCGCCCGAGCCCCGGTTTGAGCCGATGCTTGCGGAAAAACGTTTTCGTTACTTCCGCGACCACCGCCGGTTACCGCCCGGCATGCGCGTGGTCGATACGGCCGATGGAAAACAGTTCATCATGTGGGCTGGCTTCCGAAAGGCCAAGCTGCTCGATATTCAGAACCGCCTCGGCCAGTTGCTCAATCTCGAAGTACTGTTCGAAGACATCCGCATCGACACTCCCATCGATCCGGCGGACGACCTGACCGCAGAGATTGAGGAAGACCCGGAAGAAAACGTCGAGGTGGATATCCCTCTCGATGTGGAAGAAAGGAGGAAGAAAGAACCAAAACTCTACACATTCAGAATCCAGAACCTCGAAATCAGAAAGGCTCTACAACTGGTCGGCAAAACCACTGGCAACGATTGCGAACTAGTCGGCCACCGCGTCATCTTCAGGAAACCGGTCCGGTTGAGGTATTTCGATGTATCAGCCAGCAGGAACGCTACTGACCTGCCAGCAAAGCTGATCTCCGAGGTGAAGCCTTCGACCTGGGACACTTCAAAGAATGCCACAGGCATCACCAGAAAGATCGCTTTCCGGTTAGAATGGTCAGGCCGAAAACTCCTCGCCGTAAACACCGACGCAGACACGATGAAATCAGTCGCCGCTTTCATGGAAGGCCAAAAATGAAGAACGGCTATCCTCGGCTTCCTCTCTCTTGCTCCTCGTCTGTCCGAATCCTTGAGAGCCCCATCCACCATTCACCATTCACCATTCACCATTCACTCTTCACCGCTGTCGCAGGGTTCCTTCTTCTCTTCTCCCATACCCTCTCCGCCGAAGAATTCACCCTCTCCGCACAGGACACCGTCGCCAACCTGTTTCAGATTCATGGCTGGATTCCGAAGCCCTTGCATGGCTCGGAGAAATTCACTTCCGACACCGGCGTCTTCCGAATCAACCTCCAGGGCAGGGCAGCAGGTAAGGGCAGGCTCCTGAAAAAACTCGAGCATTCGCTGGCATACATCGCCGTGAGTGACGTCACTACCGCGTGGTATGGAAAACCGAAGAGCGAGGTAAAGCGAGCATTTCGAACGACTGTTTTTGCACAGGGCGATTTGCCTTATGTGGTGGTCATCGATGATGTGGAGCTCCTCAAACCTAGCGGCGAGCCGCTGTACATGGAATGGCTGATGCCCGTTGCAGATTCACTCAATATTCAGAATCTGCATTCGTGGATGCATCCGGATCGGAAACGGCATTCTCCTGATCTGTATAAGCAGACGTCCGGGGAGGTCCTTCTGATGGATGCTACGGGTGAAAAGCGGGCGCATCTGTTTGCGAGGGTTGTCCATCTCCCCAGCGATTTTCACCGCGCTGATTTCGATGCCCGCGCTATGCCCTCGGCCCGGTTCGAGCAGGGCCCGAGCCCGGAGGGCGAAGGTAGCATGAATCGCATCGCGTTTGTGGCCCGGGGCACAGAGCCAAGATTCATCATCATTCTCGCGCCCAAAGAAATCACAGCGACCTGGGCCCGCGGCAAGGACAAGCTTTCCATCGCGGCCGGCATTTATGCGGACGAATTCACCTTCCTCCGCTCCAAAGATGGCACCACCTCCATTCGGATGGATCGCCGCGACGCCGGATCGCCCGAGATCAAAAGCACGGCAGTCTTCAGCACGGGCTCTGAAGACATCGAGATGCTGGTGGATGAAGAAATAAAAGAATGAAGAGAACCACGGATGAAGAGGGCCACGGATGAAGAGTAACACGGATGAAGAGGGCCACGGATGAAGAGGGCCACGGATGAAGAGGACCACGAAGATGAGGGAGCCTCTTCATCCACGCCTCTCTTCAATCGCGAATCTCTTCATCCGTGGCCCTCTTCATCCGTGGTTCTCTTTATCCCAGTCAGAAAATCTGTCATACTCTCCACCTATGACTGAAACCACAAAAGTATTTGGCGAGCTCCAGACTTACTACTCGAAGAAGAACGTCTACTACCAGACGATCACCGCCATTCTCGAGGCCGCGCTCGAGGTCGGTCTGCCGCATCGGCTCGAGCTCATACTCGCGCAGCCCAAGAACGAATTGGTCGTCAATTTTCCCGTGCAGATGGATGACGGCGACCTTCAGCTATTCCAGGGATACCGTGTCCAGCACAACAACGTGCTTGGCCCGTATAAGGGCGGCATCCGTTTTCATCCGGATGTGGAGCTCGATCACGTGAAATCCCTGGCCGCGATCATGACGATGAAGTGCGCGCTCGTTCAGTTGCCGTTCGGCGGGGCCAAGGGAGGCGTCCGGGTCGATACTCATAAGATTTCGCCGAACGAGCTCATGCATCTGTCGCGGCGATTCACCAGCGCTATCATGACGAATATCAGCCCGGTGCATGACATCCCCGCACCGGATGTCGGATCGAACGCACAGATCATGGCTTGGATGGCCGACACCTACATGAACCTGAACGGCCCGGAAAGCCGCTTCGATGGGCTCGGCGTCGTCACCGGCAAACCGATCGAGTTCGGTGGTTCGGCCGGACGCGAAAAGGCTACAGGACAGGGCCTGCTCTTTGTGCTCGAACAGTTGCTGCCGGGATTGGACATGAACCTCGATAAATTAACAGCCAGCTTGATTGGCTACGGAAACGTCGGCTCCTGGACCGGGCGCCTCCTCGCACGGAAGGGCACAACCGTGCGCGCCGTGATGGATCACACCGGCGCGATCCGCAACGACGACGGACTCGACGCGGAAGCTCTGGCTGAATACGTCGCCGAGCATAGAGGCGTGGCCGGTTTTCCCGGAGGAGAGCCGATCGATGAAGATGATTTCTATTCACTCGAAGTGGACCTTTTCATCCCCGCCGCGCTGGAGCAGATGATCGATGGCGACAAGGCAAAGCTCCTCAACTGCAAAGTGGTCGTCGAGGCCGCCAACGCACCAACCACGCCCGAAGGTGAAACCATTCTGCTCGACCGAGAGGTCTCTATTCTCCCCGCCATCCTCTGCAACTCAGGCGGCGTGACCGTCAGCTACTTTGAATGGAAGCAAAATCGCCAGGCCGAAACCTGGGATGAATACACGGTCGACCAGAATCTCCGGGCCATGATGGCCGGTGCCGCAGCAAGGGTCCTCGATGCCGCGCACCGTTACGATTGTTCCTTGAGGATGGCCGCCTACGCTGCCGCGCTCGAGCATCTCTGGCACGTGTACGAACTGAGAGGGATCTTTCCGTAGATCGTCTTCACAGAAGGGATGCGTTTTGTGCGCTACTCTCCAAGGATTTCTGAGAAGTCAATAATCCGGGCGAACACTTCACCGTACTGGACTCTCTCGCTGACCTGATTAGCGTGAATGAGGATTGGCAGTATGGAGCAGTGCTTTGGCGCGTCCAGGCGGTCGGCTTTATCCATTACTTCCTCTTCTACGTCCGCAGAGATTGGGTTTCTGCTGAACTTGATCTCGCAGAGATAAAGAGGGCCGTGCTTCGTTTGAATCAGGTAATCGATCTGACATCCTCGGCGGCGCTTTGTTCCCGGTTGGAAAAACGGGCCTTCCAGTTCAATCTCCGATGGAGACAGCCCGCAGCGCTTCCAGATGAACTCTCGATTCCTCAGGACGAGGTTTTCAAACTGGAGCCCGACCAACGAGTCCCACCCGGCCAATGCGCTCATGGGTGCCTGAGCAAACCGGCGATTCTCAATCTTCTGCCGGTTAGGCAACACATACTTCAGATAGAAGCGAAGGTAGTTATCCTGCAATCTGAAACGGCTGAGCTTTGAGATGCTGCGCCGCTTGGGATCCCAGGTGAACTCCCGCTGGAGGAAGCCGGCCAGAATCAGATCGTTGAGATACGTGCTCATGACACCGCCCTTACCACCGCCAAGCCTCTCGATGACGTCCGTCATGGCGCCGTGACCGTCGGCCAGTGTGGCCACTATCCGCTGGTAGATCGGCCCACGCTGGTCGAAAAGGTCTGAGAAGATTTGGTCGAACTCTCTGAAGAGTAGCCCTTCCGGACTGAAACAGAGTCGCCTGATGTTTTCTTCTGCCGACTGCTTAACGACAATCTCTTCGAGATATCTGGGCACTGCTCCAGTGACCGAGATCACCTTCAGCTTGTCATAGAACGAGATCCGATCCCGGGCCGCGCCCCAGAAATGGTTACAGTGCAGCATGGATAACTCCTCGACCCGCAAATGCTTTGAAACGCGCCCGACGAAACCCGTGTTGCTCAGGATGTTCTTGTCCAGCCAACTGGAAACAGAGCCGCACAGGAAGAGGATCAGTTTCGGGTTACTTTTGAAATGCAGATCCCATGCGATTTTCAACTTGGGAAGGAACTCAGGATCGTCCTTCCCCATCCACGAGATCTCATCCAGCAAGATGATCCACTTTTTCTTCTCGGTGGCGCGGGCGAGGTGAGCAAAGAGGTCAAGCCAGTCAGCGTGCTGAACGGGAGGCATACCAAATTCGCGCTGCATCTGCTCCGCAAAAGCCTTCCTCTGAAGCTCCAACGTAATCCCTGGCTGCGGCGCCAATGCGGAGATAAACGCGTGCCGGTATTTTCCGTTGCGCTCGGCGAACTCTTCGATCAGACGGCTCTTCCCGATTCGCCGGCGCCCTGTAATAACCACCAGGCTCGCCGCCTGTTTCTCAACAAGCCCCTGAAGCGTTTCCAACTCGTAATCACGCCCGATAAATCTGCATTTCATCGTCCGGCCTCCTTCGACATTCTGCTCCGGGTTATCACCAAATCGACAAAATGCCTGTTTGGTGATAGTTGAAGTGGCGGTTCAATCTATCACCAAATCGACAAAATGCCTGTTTGGTGATAGGAGGAGCGGTGACTCAATCTATCACCAAATCGACAAAATGCCTGTTTGGTGATAGTTGAAGCGGTGACTCAATCTATCACCAAATCGACAAAATGCCTGTTTGGTGATAGGAGAACTTTTCTGGAGGAAGCCTCGGACGGGTTCTTCTCATCCACGTTCTTCGTCTTTTCCCGGTATTTCATCGACGCCGATTCATCATCTGCGCACTACGTCTCTCTCGTGAGCCGGGGATGCGGCTCAGTATGGATACGACGGCGTTTTCGATGGCTTTCTCATCGGGCGGGGAGGAGGTCGTGGCTTTACCGAGCGCATCGTCGATGATGTCGGCAAGGACGGAAGCCGCGAGCGATTCGAAGAAATTTCCTCTGGTGTAGCTCGTATCTCTGTCGCTCATGGACGCGTGACCTGCGGCCCGGCCGTACCACGCCAGATTGCCATCGGGAATGCGGATAATGAAGAGGCGCAATTCGGCAACTGCGTGTTCGGTCGTCGTATCGATCACAGCCGTGACCTTACCCTCGTCACTCTTCTCCTCTTCCTGTTTGTGCGTCTGGTAGGTCCGTTCATCCACGAGTTGGATCAGCAGGGCGAACTTTGCCTGGTGCTCTTTCCGCCATCCCAGGCTTTTCTCACCGAATTTGTCCAGATCAACGGGCGCCTCAGGCCCGCCGCGAAAGTCCAGCTTCGCTTCGTCAAAGAAATCCAGCTCTACATCCGCCCGAATAAATCGGGATCGGGATAACCGTTTCTTGAAAGCCCAATCGCAGGAATCGGAATGGTGGCAGAGCGTTCGTTTGCCCGTGCTGACCAGTGCAGGGAGCAGGATGAGAGTCTGATTCGCCAGCATCTTTCTGGTGAACCACGGCGGCTCTGCGTTGAGGTCCTTTAGGCGGGCCTGGATATCCGGCGGGATATCCGCGGTCCTGGTTGCCATGGGAGGCGCGGTGCAGCCAGCAAGCGCACAGCACAAAAAGAGTGACAGACGATGGTTCATTATGACTCTCGAATGGGGAAAGTTCAGAATCATCTACGCAGCGTCGGTACGAGTTCACTACAGATTCCCAGCCTGCTGAATCGTTACTTCATGCCCCGCCTTTATCGAGCCCTCTGTCCCGTCGAGGGTGTTGTTTGCCAGCAGGTTTGCATCGCCCTTGCCTCGCCAGTGGACCGCGTGGCGCAGCAGCTTCGTTTCACGCGAATCCAGGATCTGGCACCCGGTCATACTGATGTGCGAACAGTCCTCCAGGTCGATCCCGGCTGGCGTCGGGTCGCGCAAAAGACAGCCGGAGAGATTGATGCGTTTACAGCGGACGAGTTCGATCAGTGCTTTGTGCTCTCGTGAGGGCTTCGAATCGGTTTTGCCTGTTGGGGCGCCGCGCATCTGAAGGCCAGTGAGTGTGCAGTCGGTCGAATCAACAAAATAGAGATTGTTGTTCACGAGCCGCCCCTCACGCCAGTAGTTGTGCCCGATGGTGTTGGCGCCAATGGAAATGTCGTCGCTGTTTTCAACTAGCAGGTTGTGCTGATAGCCCATGTAAATGAAGTTGCCGGTAATCGACACCCCACGGCAAGCGGCCAAGTGGATATTGACATTTTGATTGCCGATAAGGTTGCCGGAGATGGCCGCCATGCCTGGGGGAAGCAGCCCGGTCGGGTCGGGGCCGGCGATGCGGATGTTTGCGCCGTTGGGTGAATGGGTGGATTGGATCGTGTTCGACGCAATGGTGATCTCGCGGACCGAAGGCCGCGGGCTGTCACTTTCTTTCCCGCGGGTATCGATAAATATCTCGGCGGACGGTTCGTCCGGCTTTGCGCCCTTATGCGATCGAAAGTTGTTGTACTCGATGTCGTTTCCGGTAATCTGCAGGTTACGAACTTCCGATCCCTGGATTCGAACGCCACCAAGCCTGCAGTAACTGATGTGATTACCGATGATGTTGATCTGATGAAGGTTGACGCGATCCAGGAAAATGCCGACTCCGGTGTTGTGATAAATTTGGCAATCGCTGATCAGTACGTTGCGATTTCGATTGTAGATCCGGATGCCGTGCCTGAGCTCTCTCAAGGACACTCCTGAAATCACGGGCTGCATCGTGCCGACGAGTTCGATGCCGTCGGCTTCAGGATGCGCGCCTTCGATTTCGAGATTCATGACCTGCGGCAGACGCTGACGCTGCCAGATCTCGGGTCTGAATGAGCCGGGATCTGCCGTGCCTTCGTGCGTGCCCACCAGGCGAATTGCCGGCCCGGCCCCCGCCATCACCAGCTTTGCTGTCCCGTGCGATCCATCCAGGCTCGTGCGATTCACTTCGTTTAAAGGGATATCGAGAGGCTTACTGATGCGGTAGGAGCCGCGGCCAAAAGTGACGTGTCCACCGCCATCTTTGATGGCATGAAGGATAGCGTCAGTGTCGTCAGTGGTTCCGTCTCCGGTGGCGCCGTATCCGTTAACGTGGGTCATGAGATGTCATTCATCAGTGTCATGAATCCGAAAGCTCCGATCGCAACTGCTTGATTACCTGCTCGAACACGATGCGGCAATTGCTTCGGACCTCTGCCGTTCGGGATTTCAGCTCGCTGCCGCCATCCGCATCGTACAGCATGGAATAGGCGAGCTCGTTCAGAGTAATCTCATTTTCAGGCAATACATCTCCAGACCGATTCGTGACCATGCGCAAACGGTTCTCGAGACGGCGCAGGAAAACATACGAACGACGGAAGAGATGACAGTGCTCGATGGGAATCAGTCTCAAAGACTCAATCGCATCCAGGGCCTTCATCTCCGAGGGATGCCGCAGCACCAGATGCTCGTGACCGTGAACGAGCCGCAGGATCTGAATAATGAATTCGATATCCACGATACCGCCTCGGCCGCGTTTGAAGTTTTCGTGGCCAACGCTGTTCTCCAGCTTCTGACGCATGGCCAGAATTTCGTCGAGGTCGTCCGGTCGCAGCGAAGTGGAATAGACATGTTCGTAGAGTCGCTCGATGACTCTGTTTCCGAACTCAACATCGCCCGCAACCGCGCGGACTTTCGTCAGAGCCTGCCGCTCCCAGAGATCGGCCTTGCCGCCGAAGTAATAACTCTCGATGTAATCGGTCGAGGTTGCGAGTGGGCTCTGGCTGCCCGCCGGACGGAGCCGCGCATCAATCTCGTAGATCCGTTTGGCCGCAGGCTCTGACAGGAGTTTCACGATGCCCTGGCACAGCCGGGTAAAAAAATCGACAGAAACGGTGCCGCCGTCCGTCTTGCCTTTTCCGCCATAAACAAACATCACGTCGAGATCCGAAAAATAGTTCAGCTCGGCGCCGCCGAATTTGCCCATCCCCAGAACCGCAAAGGGGATGGCCTTGCCTTCTTTGTCCTGAGGGACGCCATACTGCCGGGCGGTATTTTCGAAGCAGATATTGACGGCGCATTGCAGACACTGCTCGGCCAACTGCGAGAGTTCGCCGTAAGCTTCGAGGGGCTCGAGATGTCCGAGGCGGTTATGCGTGCCGATGTGCAGCATTTCCACATCGTGAAACTCCTTCAACCTTTTGACCGGTTCCTGCGAGATCGCGATCAGCGATTTCAAATCGGCAATGACGCTGGAGCGATCCTTCATTTCCTTTGTAAGGAGCGAATCGACGAGCACATCGAACATTCCACCGTTAGCGAAAATGTTGATGAGGAAATCGCATCCTGAGCAAAGCTCCACGAGGGGCCGGATCGCTTCCCTCCGCCGGGACAGCCACTGGTAGAGTTTTGTCTTTGATCCCAGCGAAGAAACGATGCGATCAAAACTGATGAGCGAAGCATCTGGGTAAGGTTTGCGGCCGATGCGTCTGAACACCTCGGGGGCGATGTTCGCAAAGTACTTCTTCGTCCTTGGCGTGTGAAGAGGCGGCGCGTCCTCCCGGCCGAGCTTGCGAATGATCTGAATCGCGCGGGACCTCCCCTGAAATCCGATTCCTTCGAGAATCTGCGGGTCTGCTTCCTGAGACAGCACCAGATCGGTCAAACCATTTGCAGCATCATCATTGAACAAGTCTCCAAGTGTCCGGTCGAAGACGGCACGAACCTGGCGCGTGTGATTCTGGTAGACCTCAAGGAATCTCTCCTTCGGATCCCCACCGGTTGCATCAAATCCCATGCGCACGGCAAGCTGGCGGAGCTCCTTTTCACCTCGTGGAAGCACATGACGTTTCATCTGATGAAGAGTCATCACGCGGTGCTCCGTTTTCCTGAGAAACCGGTAGCCCTCTTCAAGCACTTTGGCGTCAGGGCCGGTAATCGCATCAATGCCCGCGAGCGCATGCAGTGCCTTCAGCGTGTTACCCGTCCTGATTTCCGGGTATTCATATCCGTGCAGCATCTGATGAAACTGCGCGATGAATTCGACGTCCCTGATCCCGCCGATGCCGGTCTTAATGCTTGTGTCAGCCTGCCCTTTCCCGCCGGCATCCGATTCGATGCCTCGCTTTGTTGCTTTCGTCTGTTGTATCTCCTCTAAACCGAGACTTGGTCTGTAAGTGTGCCTCGCCACTTTTTCACAAAATGAAGAGCCAAGTTCCATGTCGCCCGCACAGCACCGTACTTTGATGAAGGCCTGGTACTCCCAGGTCCGGGCTTTCTTTTCGTAATACTCCAGCGCGGAGGACCTACTGCGAGTAAGCGGGCCCTGCGAGCCATCGGGACGCAGTCGAGCGTCGACTCTGAAGATAAAGCCGTTCTCAGTGATGCGGCCCATGGTCCGGGTGATGTCTTCAGCAAGTCGGTCAAAAAAGGACTGATTATCGATAGCTTCGGCTTCATCGGCCGGAGCGAATCTTCCGGCTTCGGAAAAAATGTAGACCAGATCAATGTCTGATGAGTAGTTGAGCTCGCGGCCTCCGAGCTTGCCCATGGCGAGTATGCACATGCTCGCGTCCGTTCCATCCTGATTCATCGGTGAGCCATATTTCTGCCGCATTCGCTCTAAACATATCTCGTACGAAATCTGCAATGTGGCATCAGCAAGGTTTGAAATGTCGGCCGTTACAGATTCGAGTGGTTCGTCTCGCACGATGTCTGCGAATCCGATCCTCAGCATCTCACGATTCTTAAACCGGCGAAGCGCGGCCATCCGGTGTTCGTGGACATTGAAGGCTCGGATCTCGTTACGAAGGTCGGACAGCATGCGTTCTCTGTCTTCATCGGTCCCGCGGGCGTAGGCATCTTTCAGCCACTCAAAGTCGCGGATGTCACGAATCAGAATATCTGAGAAGAACTGGCTCGTGCTGAAAAGGCCGACCGCAAAATCAATAAGCGCGGGATCAAGTTTCAGCGAAGAAAAGAACCCAGCTTTGCTGACTGTTGCACTGGAGAATCTGGCGAAGTTCAGGAGACCCATTTCCGGGTCTGCAGAGACACTCAATGCCTCCATGAGTTTCGGAAATGACTCGGCCAGCAGCAGCCGCGTGGAGGGATCGCCTGCAAGGTCCTGGATGATGTCGTCCGCCCATTTCGGCCGTTCGAAGCGGCAGGCCGTGAGGATGGCGTTTACCTGCTCATCGCTCAGCTCAGTCGAAAGGAGCAGTTGGTTTGGATCAGCGTGCATCAGATTACTGCCGAGGCGTCCTCCGGACGGGCCTGCGGCAGGACGCCGCAGCTATGCTTGAGGCCGAAAGTGTTGCGGTTCAGACGGAATTGGAATCTGGGGTGTTCACTCTCAGTGTGGCCCAGGCCACACACAAAAGAGTCGACATGAAGGAAACATACCTCCCAGTCACGGTCTTGCCGTCGATGAGGCCGCGGTCGTAAATAGCTTGAACGCCTTTGGCGTTCGAGACGACCGCCCCAAAACAAACTTCATGCGGAGTTGTCATCTCCACACACCTTCTATTTTCCAATGCAGATCACCGACTTGCCAGAGCGGGTGTAGATGCGGTTGTCGCTGAAGACCGGTGTGGCAGCCGATCCTTCCGCGAGGCGATTGACTGATATTTTTTTGTATTTCTTTCC
>JASLXP010000031.1 GCA_030740295.1 Planctomycetota bacterium | reverse complement strand
GCATACCCGGCTTTATAAAGCCGTTACTCCAACTCCGACAGACGTTTCTCCAACATCCTCTTCTCCGTTTCCGCCATTCCTTTTCAGCCTGCATCGAAGCGATTCATTACAGTGCGGCGAATCCCATCACTCAAATTCGATATCAACTTCTATCAACTCCGGATCTTCCCTGGGCAGCTCGGGACGGCTCCACTTGAAGGGCCGCCAGTTGGCCCAGTCGCCCCAGCAGAGGTTGGCGAAGTTCACCGACAGCGGCGCCTCCAGGGAGTTTCGTCGCATGAAGTGGTAACGCTCGTCAAGAACTTCTCTTGCCTTTGCCATGTCCACTTTCTCGCCGCTCTTCACTTTGCCGAGGAGGGTGTGTGCCTCCGCCTGCAGACGTGTGAACTCCAGGCCGATCTGTAGGAACTTCACTCGGGCATTGCAGTCGGGTTGGTCTCTGGTCAAAGCCTCTGCAGATTCGAGGAGGGCATTCAATTCATCCAACACTTTTGGGGTGTACTGAGTGCCGATGGAAAACTTACCAGCCGCAAAGGCATCCGTGATTCTTTCGATCCGATCGAAGTAACTTCTGACAGACTTCGCGCCGGAACCGAACCCCGCTTTACAGTAATCGTCCACAACGGCATCCACGTCCAGATGTGGATCCCAGTGGAGCTTTGCCAGTACGTAATAGTTGAGACCCAGAAGGGACCAGTCGTGGGTACATGAATCGAAATCAGTGCCCACCATTCCAGTCTCCGCAAAGTGTTTGAAATCCTCTGCCATCCGATGGACGTAATTCAGAGCGATGGTACTGCGGCGTGCGGCCAAAAGGAGATTGGGGCGAAAGACCAGCCGGCTGACTTTCTCAGACCAGGTATCCCACTCGGCGAGGCATTTTCGGCGATAGTCTTCATTGATGTAATGGACGCCAACATAGGCGACCACGAGATTCGGATGCAGCTTCGTCCGCACAGGAGGCGATGTGTAAGAGCTGTAAGCGTAGTATCCGAACAGCGCCTTCGGATACTTCTTCGAGACCTCTTCCGCGATGCGATTCGTGAACGTTACCACGCGGTCACTCAGCGAAACATGTTCGCCGTATCTGTACATTTTGATCTTGGGGCCTTCCGGCGGGTCCATCGCTTTGCACGGGCCGCACATGCAGAAAGTAGTCTGTCCCCCATCGTTAAGACCGAGGCTTGCGCTTCGTTTATTCGGGTTCTCATCGAAGGTCTTGATGATATCGCGGGCGATCCGGATCGGAAGCTCACGATTGGAATGGCAAAACCTGGACCGATCCGGTGACCGGCTCTGATCCCTCGAGCCATCGGGCTGAACAGCAAACCACTCGGGATGCTCTTTACCATACTTCTCCCAGGCATCGCCAAAGGCATGACCGTACACCACATCGACGCTGCCGGTGAGTTTCTGCCAGGCAAACCAGGAAGGGGAAGTCGCCACTGTCTGATATGCCTTACGCCTGATTACGAGGTTTTGCCTTGGAGTCAACGCCAGCTTTCGCAGCCCCACATCCATCCGGCTGTTGGAGCTCAGCGATCGAATTCGCCGTTGTTGCACCAGCGGCGTCTTTCTGACGTTCAGCGATACAGCGATGTTCTTCTTTTTCGGAACAACCTTGCCCGACTCCCCCGGCCAGAGATATCGGACGCCGAGATATTCCAGAAGGGTAACTGCCGCGTGCTGGACACCTACATCCTTGCCGGTGACGGCGAGGTAATTCTTCCCGGTTTGAATCCGGATGCCTTCCGCCCCTGATTCTTCGGTTGCGATTCCCAGCCGCTGAATGAGCTTACAGTTTCCAAGGATGATGAGGTTAAAGGCACCATACCTGCGAAATTTAAACTTTATCTGCCTGTCTTTTATTTCGGTCCGCCCCAATTCCGATTCCGCAGCTACCGGGAGTTTCCTCCCGCCCGTCATTTGTTGGAAATGGCTGCTCAGAAATCGACGAGTCTGATCGGTAGTGAAGTCCGGCTTGTCAGGAACGACCAGAATCGCTGCTGGCTCACCATTCCTGTAAATCTGTACCGAAGGTTCTTCCGCAAGAACGGGATGAACCAGCCAGGGAAAGAGACTGAAAGCGAATCGGAATTGATTTGAGATGCATGGGCGCATGACTTCGTTACCCAAGAACCTCTCGCAGCACACGGACCCAGTTCAGCTCCAGAGTCTTGATGACATCTTCGTCTGAGTAACCTCGATTCAGCATCTCTCTGGTGACGTTTGGAAACTTGTCCGGCTCTTCGAATCCGACGGGCGGCGTATCCAGGTCAAAGTCTGCGCCAATACCCACGTGGTCCATTCCCGTCAGTCGGACCATGTGGTCAAGATGATCGATCATCCATCCCAGTGGTGGACAGGGATTGCCGCCGCGCTCTCGCCAGTAGTCACTCTCAAAGTAATGCCAGTGCCGGTGCGTCCACCGCCGGGAAAAGAAATGGTAAGGATTCCCATCGGACTCTTCGGTGAGTTTCGCTTCACGCTCGGAACGCTGCCGGTTCAGATCGTCCAGATCGGGATCCACTCACGGGTGTCGGATGGTAACCCATAATTCAGTCAATGGCGGCACCGAATTCAATCCCTCACCAATGTCCCATCCGCAGAAAAATCGTCGAACGTCAGATGGCCCCAACCTCCGGTATGACGGTCGACAACGCGGAGTCGTAATCGTCGACTTCTGTAAAGGCTGACATCCCATCCACGCGGCGCATCATCGACCAGAATAACGATCAGGTTGGGTTTCTGAACCGCTTCGCCTGAAAGCGCAGCCAGGACGCAGAGGCCGGCCACGAGACTACGGTAAACGCGTCGTATGCAATTCATTTAGAAAACAGGGAACACAGGTATGGCATCTCTGTGCCCTGCGGTTCCAGAACCCAAAACGCCCACATCACTGAATGGTGACGTGGGCGTCTGTTGAGTTCGGGTGTTACTTTCCGAGTTCATTGCAGCCTTTGGCGCGGCGGCGTTTGAAAAGCCTTTTACCGGCCTTCGTCTTCATGCGCGCCCTGTAGCCGCTCGTGCGCTTCTTCTTCAAGCGTGTCATTATGCGTCCCATCTTCATGGCTGCTTCTCCTTGCAGGATTCAGTGATGATTGTGCCTTCCTTTGAGGGCGGCAGAGGATAGCAATCGGTCATTTGGTCGCAAATGGCGGGGGGCTGGATTCTGGATTCTGGATTCTGGATT
>JASLXP010000030.1 GCA_030740295.1 Planctomycetota bacterium | reverse complement strand
AGGGGGATCTTGGCGGCATACTGGCGCTTAGCGCCGAGCCCAAAAAGAGCAAGAGGCCCTCGCGGCTTTCGCCGGAGGACCTCGAGCAATTTGAGGTGGTTGCGGGGGCAGGATTCGAACCTGCGACCTTCAGGTTATGAGTCGTATTTCTAGAGTTTCTTACTACTTCTAACAATTGCGCAGAATTTCGCTAACTAACTGTTTTGGGATGCTTTTTTGGACTCTGCCCACCCCTTCTACTACGCTCCGTCGCGTTGGATTTCGCTCCCTCTTGCTCCCCCAGTGCTCCCCTGGAAGCATGCCGACTGGAGCCCGCCGCCTTTTCATTTTGGCATGAGCGCCCTTTGCGCATCTTGGGGCAAACGCCGCAGTCCTTGGTCTATGTGATCTCGCCACGATGGCCCGCGATCGCGCGCTTCGAAATATGCCTCCTCCAATTCGTCAGGACGATCCTCCGCAAGAACACGAATCAGTGCGGCGGACTGCTCGATATCCTTCGCCGATTTCACCGCCGCCGATGGTGCGCGCCGCGTCGCGACTATTAGCTTGTGTACCGCGTAGCGCGCCGGCTGGGGTACGTTGACGAGAACACCTGATCGGTAAAGCACGGCGGCTTGCGCTGGTTGGTGGATCAAATAGTCGAGAAAGCGAAGCGGCAGCGCAAAGGCGCCCAGCGCGGGCAACTCCAAAGGCTCATCACGATCCGGCCCTTCATTGGGGGTGAGCAACTCCACCAGGGTACCGCTTTCCTGATCACGCCAAGCAGTGGGCTGCTCATGAAGGCTTGGCCGTGCAACGAACGGACCTATCTGACCCAGCGCCTCTGCCAATGACGGATCGAGACGATCATCCAGGGCCACGGAGATCGAACGAAACGCGGCAACATCGATATCCTCGGTGACGGCTAGGGCTTCCTGGATCTCCACGCCAAGGAGGCCTGGGTAGCAGCGGAACGCATGAGTGCCGACAACGACGCCGCGAAGTCGGAAGATCCCGGCCTTCGAGAGTGCAAGTAAAACCTTGCCGGTCTGGGCATCTACCCGCGGCAAGCCGCCCTCGCGGCTCATTCGGGAGAGTTTGCCGCGCTGCTTCTCGCGCTGCTTCAAGTCCTCATTGATCGCTTGGACGCGTTCGACGCGCACGCGGACCTCGTCCGTGTCCGGCCCAAGATACCGTTCGGTAGTGTGGTCGGCGAACCGCTGAACCGAATACCAGTACTTGCGGCCGCCTCGCTCTCGAAGGACAGGCGTGCCGCCCAGTTCCAAGACCGCGTCCTCCTGGAGTCGTGCCAGGAGATCTGAATAGACGGTTTGCGCCGTCAGTGGCAGCCGCCGAAATTGCATCGCTTCAGCCATTCAGGTTTTGCCCAACAAAATTCTTTTCTGTTGGGCAACGTAAGGCCTTCGCCTTCCAAATGCAAGTCCTGCCGCAGCGCTGAGGCTACTCGATCACCTAGACCTACCCGTTGCCCAGCAAAAACGCCTCCCGATGGGCAAGCCAAAAGCAGGCGCACCAGGGCACGCTGACTTGACCGGCTATCTATCAATCACCCCCTCCACCTGGTTGAGAGCCTCTACCAACGCATCTCGCGATTTATGCAAATGGATCTTGGCCAAGGCTTCCTCCCGACCGGCCATCATCAAGAACGCCTCCAATACTTCGCCCGAGTTGCGAATGAGCGCAATCAGATGGTCGCCATTCGGTCCATGTGTTGCGGCAAACCAGTTCTTGACCGTTCGCTCGCTCGCGCCCGTCCAGCGCATGGCCGTTTTGACCGCTCGATGCGTGTCGCCGAGATCTCTGTGCAGTGCCGTCGAAATCATCTCCACGTAGCTTACCCCTGAAACTTCCCCATCGTCCCCGTTCGGCAACAACCTGCCCGTTTTCGGCAACATCTTTCCGTCCCCCCTCTCCTATGATGCCGAAGGAGCAGAAACGGCAGACCACAGGCGGCATTCCCCGGCCTTTCATCACCACCAGCGTGGAGATGCTCGCCCCGGCCGAACCATGAGGAAAAGATTTTGCCGACGTCCGACCGACACAATTCCGAGGAAGATGGGACAGAGGAAAGGCGGGTGCGTGCAGCCGAATATGTCCGCATGTCGACGGACCACCAGCAGTACTCCACTGAGAACCAAGCCGACGCGATCGCGGAATATGCCGCTCGCCACAACATGGAAATCGTTCGCACCTATTCCGACTCAGGCAAAAGCGGCCTCAATCTCGCCGGGCGAGACGCGCTGCAACAGCTATTGGATGACGTAAGAAGCGGCAACACCGACTATGAAGCCATCCTTGTTTACGACGTCAGCCGCTGGGGCCGCTTCCAGGACGCCGATGAAGCCGCAAGCTACGAGCACGACTGCAGTCGAGCGAACGTCGCTGTCCACTATTGCGCCGAACAATTCAAGAATGACGGAAGTCCCGTGTCGACCATCGTCAAAAGCGTCAAGCGCGCGATGGCCGGCGAATATAGCCGAGAACTCTCCATCAAGGTGTTTGCAGGTCAGTGCCGGCTCATCGAACTCGGGTACCGCCAGGGCGGTCCGGCAGGCTACGGCCTAAGACGAATGCTGCTCGATGAGCGTGGAGACCAAAAAGGTATCCTCAAACGTGGAGACCAAAAAAGCCTGCAGACCGATAGAGTTATTCTTGTTCCCGGTCCGGAAGAGGAAATCCAGATCGTCAATCGAATCTACCGGTTGTTCATCGACGATGGCCTCCGTGATGGCGAAATCGCCGACTTGCTCAACAAGGAGGGACTCCGCTCCGATCTGGGTCGGCCGTGGACCAGTGGCACAATTCGGCAAATCCTCACCAACGAGAAATACGTTGGCAACAACGTCTTCAATAGAACGTCATTCAAACTGAAGCAACGACGCGTGGCGAACGATCCCAGCACGTGGATTCGCGCAGACGGCGTTTTCGAGGCGATCGTCGACATTTCTGTCTATCACACGGCGCAAGGAATTATTCGCGAGCGAACGCGCAGATTTTCCGATGACGAGTTGCTCGACCAATTGACCCAGCTGTATCGGAAGTACGGCTACCTATCGGGCATCATCATCGATGAATCCAGTGCCACAGCGCCAAGCAGCGCCTACGCTCATCGCTTCGGAAGCCTGTTGCGAGCCTACGAATTAGTCGGCTATACGCCCGACAGGAATTACAGGTACATCGAAATCAATCGATATCTTCGCAGCTATCATCCCACGGTTGTCGCGCAGGTGACTGATCAGATCATCGAATTGGGCGCGACGGCTGTCCGAGACTCGGCAACTGATGTCCTTACCATCAATTCCGAATTCACGATCTCCATCGTGGTGGCGCGGCATCAATTGACTCAGGCTGCTTCGTCGCGCTGGAAAATACGCTTCGATGCCGGTTTGCGGCCGGACATCACCGTCGCGGTTCGTATGGATCACACCAATCAGGCAGCGCTCGATTACTATCTCCTTCCTCGTATCGATTTTGGTCAGCCAACCATCAGATTGGCACAGGAAAACGGTGCGATATTGGACACCTACCGATTCGACAACCTGGACTACCTCTTCTACATGGCGGAGCGGATTTCATTGAGGGAGGTTGCGTGATGACGAAGGCGCCAAACGAAAAAGTTCATCTGATACCGATCGATCGAATTCGTGTCGTAAATCCTCGGGAGAGGAATGTTCGGAAATTCCGAGACATTGTGGATAGCATTTCTCACGTTGGCCTCAAGCGGCCCATCACCGTCGCTCGGGTTGCGAACAACGGCGCGGAGGAGCATTTCGATCTCGTGTGCGGGCAGGGGCGCCTCGAGGCCTTCAAACTTCTTGATCAAACGGAGATTCCCGCCGTCATTATCGAAGCGAGCGAAGAAGATTGTTTCCTGATGAGCCTGGTCGAGAACCTGGCCCGCCGGCAACATAGCTCCTTGGAACTGATGCGCGACCTCGGCGCCTTGTCGGATCGTGGATATTCGGTCATTCAGATCGGCGAGAAAACAGGCCTCAGTCGCGAGTATGTCCACAGCATTCTCGATCTCATGAAAAATGGCGAGGAGCGCTTGATCGCGGCGGTCGAGCGCAATCAGATCCCCATTACCGTCGCCATGGACATAGCGAGCTGTGAGGGAAATGAACTGCAAGAGGCACTGACGGACGCCTACGCACGGAATGAGCTTCGCGGGACCAGGCTCAAGACCGCCATGCGCATCGCTCAAACCCGCCAACGACGTGGCAAAGCCCTGAAAGCACAGAAGGGCGGTCCGAGGCAAAGAAAGATAAGCGCCCGAGCCATGGTCCGTGCCTACAAACAGGAAACCGAACGGCAGCGGGCTATGATCATGAAGGCCGACATCACGGAGCGGCGCCTCCTGTTCATCGTCTCAGCGCTCAAAGAGGTATTCAATGACGAGAATTTTGTCACCCTCTTGCGTGCCGAAGGACTGGAAACGTTGCCACGGCAGATCGCCGACCTCTTCCATAATAAGGGGCCAGACTCATGAACGAGAACGTCCACCTTGGCTTCGAGTTAGACAGAATTTCTCTCGACCTTGACAGTATTCTGCCTTCAAAGGTTCTATCCAAGACCATCAAACGAACAAAGAAATATCAACAAATCGTCATCTCGGTTGCGAGTGTTGGCTTGGTTGAGCCCTTGATGGTTCATCCCCAGAAAGGCACCAAGGGCAAGTATTTTTTGCTGGATGGGCACCTTCGGTTGGAAGCATTGAAAGAATTGGGGCATACACAAGCGCTTTGTATGATTTCCACAGATGATGAATCTTTCACTTACAACAAGCGAATCAATCGCCTTGCGCCGATCCAAGAACATTACATGATTCTGAAAACAATAGAACGCGGTGTTTCGCAAGAGCGGATCGCTGAGACGTTGGGTGTCAACGCCGCTCGTATTCGTCAAAACCGTTCTCTGATCGACGGAATCTGCCCAGAGGTCGTTGATATTTTGAAGGACCGGCATTTTCCGGGGGGAACTGTGAGCGTTTTGAAGCGGGTCAAACCGTTGCGCCAAGTCGAAATTGCGGAATTGATGATAGCCGCCAACAATTTCTCCATCTCTTACGCCAAGGCTCTATTGATTGCGACGCCTCGTGAACAGCTGATCGCACCCGAAAAGAAGTCACCGATCCGGGGTATTTCCGAGGAGGAGCGCCAGCGCATGGAGCGGGAGATGGAAAACCTGCAGCGGGATGTGAGATCGGTGGAGCAAGAGTATGGCACCAATGTCGTCCGGCTCGTGGTTGCCAACGGCTATGTAACTCGACTGCTGCACAATGATCACGTTTCAAAATATCTTCTGCGCCATCACCAAGAGCTACAAGCTCAGCTTCAGAGCATTTCAGAGGCCTTGGCGGCTGAAGGTAGCGGTCCGGTCAAGCCGCTCTAAGCAAGCACAAAACTGCTCGACCGGCCGGGCCGGCGGAATCGCGGCCGAGCGGAAAAGGGGACCGGGACCCTTCGAGCGCCGGGACCGATGGAGGGAACTGAGCCAAAAGCGGCGGAAAACCGAAATCGGGGGTGGGAATGGCGGCGAACCCGCCGGGGCCCACCGAGTTGGGCACGACATAGGCCCGACGCATTGTATGGAACGGGGCGCACCCGCGGGGCGACCGGCATTTCGCCCGTGGTGTGCGCCCCAGGGCAATACCTTATGTCCAAAAACCTGAAGGTCGGCCTGCCGGAGCGTCCCGGGATCGCTGGGTTCATGCCCTCCCCCTCGGTTCCCGAGGAAGCAAGAGGGTTCAAAAACCTGCGAAAAATCGCTGAAACCTGCGGGACAGAGCGAAAAGTGCCCTCGGAATATTCCCTACTCAGGTTTTCGCTCTGGCGGCAGTCTGCTGCGCAGGTTTTCGCTCTACTACTCTCAAGTTATGAGCCGTGTCTCCGACGTTTCTCGCCACTTCGAATGATTACGCAGAATTGCGCTAACT
>JASLXP010000029.1 GCA_030740295.1 Planctomycetota bacterium | reverse complement strand
GGCAAAGCCATCCTTATCAGCGCGGAAGGCAAGGACAAGCTGACCGATGCAGAGCTGAAGGGTTTGTTTGTGAAGTGATACGTAATACGTAATTCAGAATGGGTAAGAGCCCGTGTCACCAGAGTGGCACGGGCTTTTTTCATGGTTGATGGTTGATGGCTAATGGTCGATGGTTCTGATCCTGCCTCAATTCAAACTCCAACATTCCTATACTCCCCCTCCTTTGGAATTCACCACCCTCCAGCTCGGCTGCCTCATCTTCTGTGCTCTGCTCATCGGTGTCGCTAAATCGGGCTTTGCCGGCGGCATTGGCATCCTGGTGACGCCCCTTCTGGCTCTTGTCATGGATGCGAGTATGGCGCTGGGGCTGTTGCTGACGCTGCTCTTCAGTGCGGACATCTTCAACTTCTATCACTACTGGAAACAGTGGGAACGAAGCTCGCTGGTGATGGTCGTCCCGGGCAGCGTGTTGGGTGTGATCTGCGGTTGGCCCCTTTTGCACCACCTTAAGGGTGGTGGCGGAGATACGGACTACTTGGCCAAGGCCATTGGCGTCACGGCTCTCGTGTTTGGTCTGGTTACGCTTTACAAAGATGTTAAAGGCAAGCTCGATTTGCCGTTCAGGCCGAATGCCGGCCATGGGATGCTTGCGGGAATCACCGCCGGAACGATATCGACCATCGCGCATCAGGGCGGGCTGATCACCCAGATGTACCTGCTGCCGCAGCGGCTGTCCCCACAGGCATTCGTGGCCAGCACAACTGTGATTTATTTCACGATTAACCTGTCAAAATTTCCGATTTACCTTGCGGAAGGCGTGCTCGATCTGAAGCGCACGATCTACTCGGCCGCGTTCATTCCTCTCGTTTTTGGCGGCTCGCTGCTTGGCAAGTACCTGAACACGAAGCTGTCCCCAAAGTTCTTTACCAAAATCATCCTCGCCTTTGTGCTGTTTACCGCGGCCAAGCTTCTGTGGGATTGATGGCGGATCACGCCGGCACCTTCACCTGCTTCATCAACTCCAGACAGATATCCATCTTCGCCGTTCCGGAATACCTGGACTCGGAGTTCAATATGAGCCGGTGTGAAAGCACATGCGGTGCGAGACGTTGGACATCATCGGGGAGGACGAACTCACGGTCGTCCAGCATGGCCGCTGCCTGCGATGCCCTGAAAAGACCGAGGGAAGCACGAGGGCTGGCGCCCAGTCTCAGGCGTGTGTCGTTTCGGGTGCGCTCGATGATATCGACGATGTACTGGCTGATGCGACGTTCCACATGCACTTGCCTGACTTGCCATTGAATCTGCGCAACCTGCTTACCGGTCAAGACCGGCTTCAACTCGTCCAGCGGATGCGCCAGGGCCTGCGAGTGTAGAATCTCGACCTCCGTCTCCTTTTCCGGATAGCCGAGATTGAGCTGCACGAGAAAACGATCCATCTGGGCCTCAGGAAGGGAGTAGGTGCCGTGGAATTCAATTGGATTCTCCGTGGCTATGACCATGAAAGGCGCGGGCAGCAGATGCCGCTGGCCTTCGATGGTTGCCTGCGATTCGCTCATGGCCTCGAGCAGCGCGGATTGAGTCCGTGGTGAAGCGCGATTGATTTCGTCGGCGAGAAGGATGTTGCAGAAGATCGGCCCTCTGCGGAAATCGAACGTGCCATTGAGAGGGCTGTAAACGGAGGAGCCCAGAATATCGGCCGGCAGCAGGTCCGGCGTAAACTGAATGCGCTTGAATTCGGAATCGAGCGAAACGGCAAGTGCCTTGGCAAGGGTTGTCTTGCCGACGCCGGGAACGTCTTCCAACAGTACCGAGCCACCAGCCATCAGCGCGATGATCAGGATCTCGATCTGCTGCTCTTTGCCGCGAATCACGGAGTTAAGGTTTTTGCGCAGGGCCTGGAGTTCTCCGGACATCCGTTCCTGTGCTGATTCGGTCTCCCGGTCTTCCCTGACACGTGCCTGTTCCAATAGCTGTTCCGCGCTGCTCATACTGCAGAGGTCTACCCGAGAGCCCCGACGGTGGCAAGGCTTCGCATTACGCATTACGTCAAAAGGCCGCCCCAAGGTGGGACGGCCTTCATTCAGGTTTGCATGTTGTTCGGTGTTTGTGTTCTCAATCTGTCTCAATGATTTCGATATCCTTGATGACAATGTCCTTGACCGGGCGATCTCCTCGTCCGGTCGCTGCGCGGCCGATCTTGTCAACGACTTCGTAATTGAGGACAACCTTTCCAAAGACCGAATGTTTGAAATTGAGCCAGGGCGTTGCCTTGACGGTGATGAAGAACTGGCTGCCGTTGGTGTTGGGGCCTGAATTGGCCATGGACAGAATGCCCGGGCCTGAGTGTTTCAATTCTTTGTGAAACTCGTCCTTGAATCGAAAGCCGGGGCTCCCACGGCCGTTGCCAAGGGGGCACCCGCCCTGGATCATGAAATCCTTGATCACACGATGAAAGACGAGCCCATTGTAAAATGGCCTCGAAACCCTCTTGTTGGTCTTGGGATCCACCCAGCTCTTTTCGCCGGTGGCCAGGCCGATGAAGTTGTCCACCGTCATTGGAACTTTGTCTTTGAAAAGCTTAATGACAAAGTCGCCCAAGTTCGTGTGGAAGACGGCGAACGTGCCGGACAGGCCTTTCTCCTTGAGTACCTTTTCATTGAACCCGGCGCTCTCGGCAGTGCCCATCAGTAGAAGCGAGAAACCGCAAACGATAGTTATTCCGACTGACTTTCGAATCATTGTTTACCCCCTTAAAGTGGAAAATTGCGTTCTCATTTGGTCATCGAGTCATCTCAATCTCGACGAATTGACGAACAGAGTATTCACATCGTCGATGACTTTCTAACCATTCGCCATCAACCATCAACCATCAGCCATGTCTTCCCTTCCTCGCCCAGAATACCCACGTCCGCAGTTTCTTCGAAACGATTGGCTCTGCCTCAATGGCGAATGGCAGTTTGAAATTGACCAGGGCAACAGCGGCCTGACGCGGGGGCTGAAGGATTCGGAACTGTCGAACAAGATAGTCGTTCCCTTTTGTCCGGAGTCCGAGCTGTCCGGCATCGGCCATACTGACTTCATTCATGCGGTGTGGTATCGCCGCGAGGTCGAGATTCCTGGCGAGTGGGCCGGACGCAATGTCCACCTGCACTTTCAGGCCGTGGATTACGATGCAACGATCTGGGTGAACGGCATTGAAGTCGGCCGGCATCGAGGAGGATGGTCGCCGTTCACATGCGACCTTACCGGCGTGGCCGGGCCCGGAGAAACTGCGACTATCGTTGTCCGCGCCCGCGACCCCAAGGAAGAGCCGCGGCCGGGGGGCAAGCAATCCAACCACCGATTCGATAACGCGGGCTGCCATTACACGCGCACGACCGGCATCTGGCAGACGGTCTGGATGGAGCCGGTGCCCGTTCATCATCTCAAGCGTCCCCGCATCACACCGGATGTTGCCAATGGCCGTTTCCGAATCGAACAGCCTTTGAGCAGCAACGCGGCTGGTCTGTGTCTGCGTGCGAGGCTCTCTGATGAAAAGGGTGAAGTGACCACGTCGGAGGTCGCAGCCGATAAAGATTTTGCTCCGATGCTCGACCTGGATATTCCTGAAGACAGGATCATATTCTGGGGGCCGGGCGAACCGAATCTCTATGACGTCGAATTGGAATTGATCGACGCTGACGGCAACGTCGTCGACTCTGCAAAGAGCTACGCCGGTCTGCGAAGTGTCAGCATTGACGGCAAGAAAGTGCTCATCAACGGCCGCGCTGTTTTCCAGCGGCTTGTGCTCGACCAGGGCTATTATCCGGATGGTATCCTGACCGCGCCGACGGATGATGCGCTGGAGAAAGACATCGAGATTTCATTTGCCTCAGGCTTCAACGGCGCGCGCCTGCATCAGAAAGTTTTTGAAGAACGTTTCCTCTACCTTGCAGACAAGATGGGCTACCTGGTCTGGGGCGAATTCGGCGACTGGGGTTTCCGCGACCGCGACGGCAGGCCCAATGACGACTATTATCACCACCCGGCCGCGACAATTCAGACACAGTGGCTGGAGGTCCTGCATCGTGATTACTCGCATCCATGCATCATCGGCTGGTGCCCGCTCAACGAAACTTTCCAACCGATAGACGAAGGTATTCAGACGCTGGATGACGTCACTCGGGGCCTCTTCCTCGCCACCAAGGCGATGGATACAACGCGACCGGTTCTGGACGTGTCCGGCTATTCGCACCGGGTGATCGAGACGGATATCTATGACTGCCACGACTACTCCCAGGACCCCACGGAACTCCGGAAGCGACAGGCCGGCCTTGCAGAGGGGAATCCTTACCAGGCCATCGCGCAAGGGGAAAGAAGAATCTCTTTGCCCTATCGCGGCCAGCCGTTTTTCGTGAGTGAGTTCGGCGGCATTAAGTGGTTTCCCGCGAAACAGCAAGATGCCGACCGCGCAGAATCCTGGGGTTACGGCGAGCCACCCAAATCCATCGAGGAGTTTTACGAACGTTTCGAAGGCCAATGCAATGTGCTCCTCGATAACCCTGACATGTTCGGCTACTGCTACACCCAGCTCACAGACATCTACCAGGAGCAAAACGGCATCGTGTTTTTCGATCGCAGCCTGAAGTTTGATATGGAGCGGCTGCGGAAGATACAGACGAAAGAGGCAGCGATTGAACGGATGCGTGATACGTAAACGTAATGCGTAACACGTAATGAGTAATGAGTAAGAAGAACTGCAATGGCCTCTTGCTCTGAGTTGCAGTTTCGTAGGATACTCGATGCGCTC
Source organism: Planctomycetota bacterium (assembly GCA_030740295.1). The sequence continues at coordinate 4,032 of JASLXP010000029.1, read as the reverse complement.
GTGGGGAGCTGACGCTGCGGGGCAGTTCCGGTATTCGGTCACTCTGTGACCGCTGAAAATCTTGTCGCGGAGCGCCAAGACCACGTGCTGACTCCGGGTCTCTAACGAATTACGAAATACGGATTATTCCCATGAAAGTCCTCATCACAGGCGCCAGTGGCCGTCTCGGCAGTTATGTCGTTCGTGATCTCGAAAACGATCACGAGCTCGTCCTTGCTTCCCGCACTGAACCGCATGAAGAGATTTCGCATCATCCCTGGGTGCGGTGCGACATCACCAATTTTGATGAGTGTCAGAAAGCCGTAAAGGATGTTGAGGCTGTCCAGCACCTTGGGGCACAGCCCTGGCCGGTCGATCATCCGCACATGCGTGACAAAGCTGAAGAAGAAGGCATCCCGTTTGATGTCACTTTCAAATCGAACATGCTCGGCACTTACTACATGCTCATGGCTTCAGTCGAGGCCGGAGTGAAGACTCTTGTCTTCTGCGGCAGCAACTGCTCACTTGGGCATGGATTCAGAATCAGCGATACGCCTTTTCCGATCGAGTCGCTGCCCATTGATGAGACTCATCCCTGCTTTCCGGAAGATTCATACAGCTACACCAAACGTGCGGGCGAAGACCTGCTTGCGAGTTTCAGCCGCGCTCACGGCATCCGAACCTATGCTACGCGGCCGGCAGGTATCTCTCCGGCGGAAAGGCGCCGGGCCATGAAAGCCAACGCCGGCCCGACGAGAGGATGGAATCCCTGGCTCTGGAGCTGGGTCGGCAGCGAAGACGTTGCCAGCGCGCATCGAATCCTGATGGAAGCCGCGGATGATCTGCCGGTGCACGATGTGTATTTCCTGAATGGAAACGATACGACCGCACTCGAGCCTTCAAGAGAACTCGTGGAAAAATTCAAACCTGAACTGGCCGCGCTCGCAGAGGGCATGGAAGGACACCAGTCTTTCCTTACCAACGCGAAGCTCCGCAGCGCGACCGGTTGGGAACACAAGACATCATGGAGGGACGAAAATGAGTAAGCCTGTTCGAATGGGAGTCATCGGTACCGGCAGCGTGGCCGTGCGGGGGATACTGCCGCACTTGGTTTGTGATGACGTTCAAGATTCAGTGAACGTCACCGCGGTCTGCGACCTCTCTCCCGGCAGGGCCCAGGCCGCGGCCGAGCGATTCGGGGCACCGCATTACTTTGAAGATTTCGAAGCTCTGTTGAAATCAGGCACGGTCGATGCCGTCAGCCTTGCCACACCAATCGGCCTGCATTACGAGCAGGGCAAGGCCGCCATCGAAAACGGATTGCACGTCCACTTCAACAAGACGATGACCACGACAGCAGCAGAAGCGGATGAGCTCATTGCGCTCGCGGCCCGGAATAATGTGAGGCTCGTCGCGTCACCGGGGCAGATGCTCCGACCGGTCAATCGCGCGATGCGCACTGCGATCAAAGAAGGCGGCATCGGCAAGGTGATCTGGGCGATCACCGGCTCAGCATTCGGGCGCTACCATGAAAATGAAAAGGTGAGGCTTGGGGACGACCCTCTCTCGAACATCAACCCTTCGTGGTATTACAAGAAACCGGGGGGCGGCCCTCTGTTCGATATGACCGTGTATGGCCTGCACGCCCTGACGGGTATCCTCGGGCCGGCGAAGCGTGTGACGGCCATGTCTGGCATTCGTCTTCCGCAGCGTGAGTTCATGGGCGAGACGTATCAGGTCGAGATGGACGACAACACCGTCATCCTGATCGATTTCGGCGACGCGCTTTTCGGTTTCGTTTACGGGGTGGTAGCCGGCAGCCTGCCAGTATTCGCCAGCGCGATCATCTACGGCACGAACGGCAAGATCGAAAACGGCAATCTGAACGGTAAGCCCATCGACTTTCCAGAACGGGCTCGAGAGCAGGAGCGCGGCTGGCAATCGTCATTGCCTCACGTTCAGGGCGAGCACATGAGTCTCGACGAGCCGCATGTTTACGAGGACGTCATGCAACTCGTCGATTGGATTCGTGAGGACAAGCCGAGCATCGTCACCGCTGAGCATGCCCGCCATGTCGTCGAAATTTTTGATGCTGCTTATCGCTCCGCAGAGACCGGCCAGGCCCAGGATCTCAAGACGACCTTTGAAGAGATGGACTAATCATGAAAATCACCCGCGTTGAAACTTTCCTGGTCCAGCCGCGTTGGCTTTTTCTAAAGATTCATACAGACGAAGGCATCGTTGGCCTCGGCGAGCCATACGTGGAGGGACGCGCCCGCACTTGTGCCGAGGCGGTCTGCGAGTATGAACATCTGCTGATTGGAAAAGACCCGCGGCGGGTCCAGCATCTATGGCAATCCCTGTATCGGCATACGTTTTATCGGGGCGGGCCGGTCCTGACGAGCGTCATCAGTGGTATTGAACAGGCGCTCTGGGACATCCTTGGAAAGTCGCTTGGGGTTCCTGTCTACCAACTGCTCGGCGGGGCGTGCCGCGATCGGATTCGGCTCTACAAACACGCGGGCGGCGGCGACCCGGAGTCTGCCGCCAGTTCGGCGAAAGATGCGGTGGATGCCGGCTTTACCGCGCTCAAAACAGGCGTGGCAAAGAAGGGGCACATCTACACGCTCGATTCACCATCGACCGTGGACTATGCGGTCGAAGTGTTCGCCGCGATGCGGGAGGCCGTTGGCAACGAGGTCGACATTGGAATCGATTTTCACGGCGCGATCAGCCCGGCGATGGCGAAGCAGTTGATCAAGGGCTACGAGCCTTACTCGCCATTCTTCATCGAAGAACCGGTGCAGTGTCAGAACGTCGATGTGCTGGCTGAAATCGCGCGGGGCACGCATTTGCCGATTGCTACGGGCGAGCGGGTGTACACCAGGTGGGGCTTCCGCGAGATTCTCGAAAAGCAGGCGGCAACGGTCCTGCAGCCGGACCTGAGCCACGCAGGTGGCATCATGGAATGCCGCTTTATCGCAGCGATGGCCGAAACCCATTACGGAACGATCGCGCCGCATTGTCCTCTCGGCCCAATCGCGCTGGCGGCCTGTCTGCAACTGGCCGCGTGCACTCCGAATCATCTGGCGCAGGAGCAGGTCACCCTTGGCGAAGGTTATCTCAGAGAGCCGTTTGTTGTGAAAGGCGGCTACGTGGATCTACCGCAGGGGCCGGGACTCGGTATCGAACTCGATGAGGATGCGTTGGCAGACAAGATCGGTCACGAATGGAAGAATCCGGAGACCTATCACAGGGATGGCTCGGTGGCGGATTGGTAGTCAGGCCCCGTGGCTGCAGGCTGCTGGTGACAGCTTGTCAGTCCATGTCTTATCAGGCGCCAAGGGCACTCAAACAAAAGATGATCCACGGATGAAGAGGGCCACGGTCTTCACTTCACCTTCATCAACTCTTCCACGGTCCACGGTTCCTGCTGGCCCTTCACTTCTTTCCGCACCGCCCCGACTGTCTCGATACTGACTGGTTTCGCTTCATGTTCCCAGTTTCCGTTGGTACGCAAGAACGTCAGCAGACCGGCCAGAGTTTCATCGGTCAGGTCCGGGTTTGCGAAGTGGCCGGGCATGACGAGATCCCATTCTTCGCCGCGGACTCTGATTTTGCCCATGACGCCCTGGAGGACGATCCGGGTCAGGCGTTTTTCGTTGCCTAGCACCCATTCAGATTCCACGAGCGGTGGGGCCACGCCCGGCTGGCCTTCGCCGTCGAATTGATGGCACTGCGCGCAGGTCTGAAAGAAAAACTTCTTGCCCGCGAGTGCAAGCTTGCGTTCTTCATCGGAGAGTTTCGGGCCTTCGTCCTGACCCGGCTTCGGAAACTTGTTGCCCCAGACGAGTCGTTTCCCTTCCCACGACTTCAGTCGTTTCACGAGGCTCTGATTCTCAGAAGCCATCAGGACCTCCCAGGCTGCGGGTTTCTTCTTGAAATGAACGGCCTTCTTCAGATTGCCCTCGATGCCGCTGAGGATGGCATGCTGGGCCCAATCCATTTCGTCACTGGTGGCAGCTATCAGGCCGAGTGTCCGGCCGACGGCTT
>JASLXP010000028.1 GCA_030740295.1 Planctomycetota bacterium | reverse complement strand
AGCCGGATGGGGCGTGCCTCGACCCGTTCGATTTTCAAATCGAATTCAACAGAGCCTTCGACCCACGACGGAACTATCGGGTAACCCACGGCACTCGACCCGGGCTTGATTTCGAGAGCTTTCGAAAGCGCTGGCTTCGCATTCTCCTGCCGGTTGTCACTGCCACGCGCGGTGCGGGTGGTCGGCGGTACGATGCCCGCACCAAATTCAGGCTCGATGCCTTCATCGAAAGAGACACCAAGCAGCACGCCTTCGGGCCTCGACCGCTGGGGTTCATCTGCACCACGCACGAGGATCGCAGTGACATCCGAAGGGAATTGCTGCTCGATGTATGTCTCATCATCGACAACCAGGGAGGCGCCGGTTTCCGCGTTCCATGCGTGAACGTGAGGCTTCCCGAGCGAGAGTTCTTTGAATCCTCCTTCGACCGAGTGCAGAAGCTCGGGCCCTCTCGACATGGCAAAGAGAAGGGCCTCGTGACGCTTGCGATTGAGCGTGCCGCCAAGATGCAGATCGGGCTTGATGGTTGTTTTGGGCAGCCATGATCTGCGATTGAAGAATGGCAGCTCCTCGAGGCCTTCATCGTAGATGTCGAAAGCAGTTCGAATCTCCTGGATGCGATAGAGCTCATCGGGAATGTTCGTGTTCTGGGCCACGACTGAAAACGGCAAGGTAACTGCCAGATAGGTCCGTGAAGCCTTCCAGTTCTGTGGGAACGTATTTGGATTGAAATTGCTGTTGAGCATCTGCGAACCGACGAAGCCGAACGGGATGCCGGATTCATAGCCACGCTGAAACTCCGGGTGTGGGTAAAAGGTGTGATAGTCATCGAAGGACTTCACCCAGATGGCCGGGAATTCGCCGTCCATGCTTATATCGATGAAAGTGAAGAAGGGCAGGCCCTTCCAGTGCGAAGTGTGAACCCAGACCGAATGTGGAATGCCATGATCGGCAAAGAGCTGTTTCAGGCGGCGGAAATACTGCCGTCCCTCCATCCAGCGCGTACCCGGTCGCCGCGTGCCATCGGACGCAATGTAAGGAGCATCGCCCGCGAGCACATTCCATGAATTTGGCTGCACGTACGGCTCATCCACATAGACACCCTTGATGCCGATTTCACGAACGCAGCGGTCCATCCAGTAAGCGATGTAGTCATTCACCGGTCGGTTGTTGTGCGTTTTCCAGGTGTAAGGCAGGACCTTCCCTTCTTCGATGAAAAGCCCGCTGCCACCGGGAGTGCCGAAATTGATGAACGGCGCATGCACGGTTTCGTCGTCCTTGAATTTTCCGAGCCAGTCTTCATATTTGCCCGCCAGTTCGCCGCCCGGATAAGGCCGGAAACCGCTCGCATACTCGTTCCAATGCCACCAGAAACGGTTCTCTGTTTTGGCCAACGGCCCTTTGTAATCCCCAATCATCCAGGAACGCCAGTCCTTCGGCATAGGCTTGAACGGATTGGCCAGCAGGTAAAAGCGAAAGCTGAGCGGCGAATTCAGACGGGTCTTTTTCGCTACGATATTCAGGCGGATGTATCGTTCATCGCCCTCGGCAACGACCTCCATGTTCGGAACGCGTTCGCGGTCATGCACCCAGCCACGGTCGTTATCGGCGAACCATGAGATGCCTCGATAGTAATTTCCCACGTGCACGAAAGAGGCGAACTTCCAGGGATTATCCTCGAGATTGTGGTTGTAGAACGAGTCAAAAATGACGCCATTCCCGCGATGAGGTTTTCGTGCCCCGCCGTAACTCCAGGAAAGTTGGCTGCTGAGATACCGTCCCTTGCCATCGTCCCAGACTTTTAAAAACCGGTGAATGAAACCCGAGCCGACGGAGTGCATCAGCTTGAGCACTTCGTGTCGAATGGGAATACGAAGCTCGACGCGGTCCACTTCGATGGCGTGCTTCGGCCGAAAGGTGACATCAAACCTTGTGACGCCGTCGTATTCCATGTGGCCGTTGACCTGCAGAAGGTGGCCATCGGGATTGGTGGTGGTCGACGTCCATTCAGCCTCTGTCTTCTGATTAGTCGTTTTCAGCGTCTCGCCGGCGTCGAATGAGATCGGCCTGCCATCAGAAAGAATGTGCAGATTGATCGGGCCGTCGAGTATTTCGCTGGCGGCTCCTTCCCCTTCAGCAGGATTGCGCGCCACGATGGAACGGAAGAATCCAGTCTGGTGAAGCCTGTGATCTCTCAGCACCGTCTTGACCACATTGTCCTTGATTTCGATGGCTGTGAAGGGAGGAATGATCTCGAGCTTTTTATTGAGCCCTGCGCGAGACCCAATGAATTCTGTGAAGTGGTCGCCAAGTGGGCCGGCACGCCAGATTTCGGACATCGCCTGTCCAATCTTCTTGCCGGCATCATTAAACAGGACGGCTTCGAATCGATACTCACCCTCGGGGAAGTGCTGCCGATCCATCACTGCGAGCGCAGCTTCCCCGAGGCCGTTTGGGATGCCCTCCAGGGCGTGTTTGCGAATCACTCGACCAGACTTTGCCTCAGTGAATTTAAGCTCCGCACTTGCCGCAGGCAGAGAACCTGCATCCACGTAAACCACGGCTCGGCCGGTCAGCCGTCCCCAATCAACCCGGACACGAGCTTCGGGCAGAGACGGCAGATACTCATCGAGCTTTGCTCTTGCCAGGACGACCGCCTGCTCCACCCCGATGGCTCTGCTGTAAATGCGCAGGTCAGCGATGCTTGAATTCTGCGAGACGAAAAACCGCAGCCGCGCATCTTTAGAATCGAAGGGTTGCATCCGGCTCAACCACTTTCCGCCACCGCTTTTCCTGCCATCAATGAAAATCTCGCAGTGAACGGACATCCAGGATACGACCACGTGGTGCCAATTTTCTCTTGTTGCTTCGAAGACAGGTTTGGATCCCAGCCCGCGGGCAGACAACCCAAAACCGAAGAGATTGGCTTCCATCCGGCATCGAAAGCTGCCTATCGATTTCTCAGCATCTTTAAGCTCGTCAACGAAATCTTTCTTGTCCAGCTTTGCCGCTTCCTCTTTGAGACTGAACGCCTGCTGATTGAGCTGGGGCAATTCTGAATCACTCGCAACATTTGCATTCACCTTGGGTGGATGCATCCCCTCATGGATCGAGATTAGAAACGATCCGCCCTGGCTGCCGGTGAGACGGGCCACCGGAATGTAGGTCGGCCTGGCTTCGGACGGCTTAAGGTCTGTCTTCACCCAGAAAGAGAGGGCACCCTGCGCGTTCGAAAAGAGTTGGCTTGCCGGCCAATCGGCCACTGCGATTGAATCTGTCTCACCCGCGGCCGTTGCACTGAACCGTCCTTCGGTCTCGAAGACTTTCAGAGCATCTGGAGTGGTGTTCTGCGGTGCCGGCCCAATCTCTGAGCTCAGACCCTCGGTGAACTTCAAATGCAGAGAAAGATCGTCGCCCGGCACGGTCTGAAGCTCAGCTTGAAGCGCCATGCCGCCGGTGAAAGTGAGGGCTGCCAGAGCAAGTCTCATGAGGTCCGCCTTAGCATTCCGGAAGAGATGAACTGACAGTTGCCGTTTCACTCCCGCAGGCTGACGTTAGCACAAGATGAGGATTAGAGGCAAGTCGTGGATGTCTGGGAGAATACGCCGCAGAGCCGCTTTGCGGCGGCAGGTGTCCTCCGAACTATGTCTGCCGCCGCTTTGCGGCTCATTCTCCTTTCTTTCCAAATCCTGGGGCTTGCGCCGGCTTGCGTCCCAGGCTGTCACATTCCGCCGCTTCGCGGCTAAAGATCGGAGCGTTCTTGAGCCCGCAGATTGGCTGAACTGATGAAATGTTCCAGTCTCGGCGTCAATGGCTTCTCCTTTGGCTCTGACGTGCTGAGTGGCGCCTTGTCGCAGACGATTGGGGTGGCTATTCAGGGAACTTGTTTGACCGTAAGTCG
>JASLXP010000027.1 GCA_030740295.1 Planctomycetota bacterium | reverse complement strand
AGGAACTTCACGAATTGAGAAGTGTCGCTATGCCCGATGACGGCGGCCGGATGTTTGGGTGTCTGCTCGAAATAAGGGTTGCGCCAATTGGCGTCGGGACGCAACTTCCATCCTTTGTCCCAGACATACGCGCCCAGCTTTTTCTCGGCGCCGGTGACAGGTTTGGCCTCCGCTGCATACATTTCGAATTCGCCAACCGTCGTCTCGTACTTTGCCATATAGAAAGGCCTCGACAGCGTGACCGGGTGCAGCCTTTCATCATCAGAGCGGTGCGGTTCATCAGGTGGGGTGCCCATCGTGAACTTGCCAGCAGGAATAAAAACATAATGGGACCCGGTTCTGATGTGACGCACCTCGAGCGGATAGCCGGTGGCTTTGTCGACGCCCTTGCGAATGGGACGGTTGTGGTTGTCAACGCCGCCGTCCGGCACTTCAAAGGTCTTAGTTAAGGCCTTCGGCAACGGGTTCACACCTCCCGCGGGATTGGCTGCGATTGGCTGGTCTGGATCAACGACACTGGCAGGTTCCGGATCAATGGTCTTCTTGATATCCGGGTTGATGGAGCTGACGTCGCCGCCCGTAACAGGTGGAACAGTTGTCTCTTCATCGACAACGGGTCCATTCGGGCCTGATGTCAAAAGGATGAAGACGATGGCGATGAGGGCCGCGACGGCGATGACGCCTACCAGGGCTTTCGGTGGCTGTCTCGGGGGCGGCGGCGCGGCCATGGTCATGGCGCCGCGAAGATCACTTTCGGTTTTGCTCTCTTCAGGTGATGGCTCGGGAGTTGGCTTGACAGCAGAGACAGTGGCAGCCTGTTGGAGGTCTTCACCTTTTTCAGGAGCCTCAACAGAACCCTGCCGCGGAGCGCCAGGACCACTGTCTACTGCAGGAACCTGTCCTTGGACGGCAGGGCTGCCGCTTACTCTTCTGATCTCACTCAACAGATCTTCATAGGTCTGAAACCGATCATCAGCTTTTTTGGCGGCCATCTTCTGAATGAGCGCGTCAACCTCCGTTGGCAGATCTGTGCCGAGCTCGCCGCCGGCCGGCAGCTTATCCTGGGAGTGGGCGAGGATGATTGCATATGCCGTCTTGCCGGAAAAGGGACGCTTGCCCGTCAGCATGTGCAGCAAGGTAATACCGAGCGCGTAGATGTCTGCGCGATGGTCGACGGACGCGGCGTCCTTTGCCTGTTCCGGCGACATGTAGTAAGGCGTGCCAAGGGACGAACCCGTTTGCGTCATGCTCTGGTCTTCCTCATCCACACTCTTGGCCAGACCGAGGTCGGCGATCTTGATGCGTCCCCTGGTACTGAGGATGATGTTTTCGGGCTTGATGTCGCGGTGGATGATCGACTCTCTTATCGCATCGCCCAGAGCCTCTGTAACGGACTCGATAATCTGCAGAGCATCATCCAGAGGAATCTTCCCTTCCCGCTTCATCCGTTCGAGGACTGTCTCACCTTCGACAAACTCCATGGAAAAGAAATGGCATAGACCATCCTGGTCGATATCGAAAACCTGAACGATGTTCGGATGATTCAGTACCGCCGCGGATTTGGCCTCACGCTGGAATCGGCCGAGGAAAAGCTCATCCTCCGTAAATCTGTGGGACAGCACTTTCACCGCGACCTTGCGCGCCAGCCTGGTCTGGATGGCCTCATACACCGCTCCCATACCACCTTCGCCAATTTTCTTTTGCAGTTCATATCCACCCAGCGTGCCCATACTGATCGCCGCGTCTTTGGGCACACTGTTTTCTGTCTGACAGGAGGGACATTTGACGCTGCGTCCGGATGCATCGTCCGGGCATATCAGTTCGGCTTTGCAGCCTTCATCTGAGCACTGTATGGATATGGGCATAGGAAAGAAATGGTGGTGTCAGAGCACGGTTCGGAAGACGAGGAGCAACAGTATCCCAAGTCTTCGCGAAGTGCCCAACCGGTCACCGAATCTTTCCGCACTGTCGCCGGCCGCCATTGATCTGAAGAGAACTTGACATCTACGTCAGGAGTCGTGGGCGAAGGCCTCCTTGAGTGCTCAGTCGGTGATTGGCGTGATCTTGCCGTCGGGCAACACCCAGAAAAACTGCCCGCCCCGTTTGAAGGGCAGCTTCACTTCTCGCTCAAAGACCGTGATCTCTTTCACGATTTCCGGTTTGAAGCTGACCGTTCGAATAAGTGCTTTCTCCTCTGTCGCCACGCCGCTCCAGGTCGCAGTGGTCTCGTCAAGTTTTGAGTAATCTCCAGTGATTTCGAGATTAAGCACTTTTCCGCGGCGGATGAAATCGTTGAAGGCCAGCATTTCGTTGAAAGCAATCTGAACATCCACAACGTCGTAGATCCACTCTCCAGCTTTGGCGATCTCCGGGTACTTGAAGTCATCGGGAAAGGTACCTCGGAAATAGCCGCCGGTGAACATGGCGAACGTCTCCGTTCCGCGCAGCATCATGTGGCAAACCATCTCCCGCCAGGACTCCCGCGAGGGGAGTCTTACGCCTTTTTGAATACGGGGCTGGTATCGACCCTGATGGAACAGGCTCAGCCAGGGAATGAGAAGCTCATCTTCTCGGAGAACCTTCTTCGCACGGGAAAACGAAGACAGGCAATAGTAGAAAGCATTCCAATCGATTCTTTCCTGAGACCTGCCTGCCCCGCCCCAACCGGCTGGAACGTAGCAGCGCGGCTGTGCCACGTTCATCCCGCTTCCCGGCCATCCGTAGGCGGAGTAGTGGCCCTCGCGCCGCGGCTCTTCGCGGTCCACTGGCCAGGCGTAGAAGTTGCCTATTGGCAGGTCCGGGAAAACCCGGCGAGCAGGATCGCAGAGCCCAACGCGGACAGTGTGGGCACGCGCTTCGTCCACGACCTTGCGGTACTCGTCAGGGCTTGCCAGCCGCTCAGCCCCGAATCGCTTCACACAGCGCGGACACTTTGCTGCTTCCGCGAGAGCTTCCTGCACTCGTTCCTCCTGGTCCCCTCTGTTTCGTAGATATGCCGCGGATTCGTAATCGATGAGGATCATTCGGATGTCCACCCCGGCGTCCCTGTAAATTCGGCACACAGTTTCGACCTTCTTCGCCTCCGCCGGGAGCTTCGGTGTCTCCATCATGTAGGCGGGACAGGGGAAGTCATGATCCCTTTTGGCCGGAGCCGAGTGGGGACATGCCAGGTCAGGCTTTTCGCGATTGATGAACATCCGCTGCACCCAGCCCTGGGGCAGGATGACGATGGGAAATTTTCGGCGGGTGAGGTATTTGAAGATCGGCAGATAATCTTTCGCTGTTTCAGGAGTGTTGGCCGCGATGCACAACGGCATGAGCCCTCGCTCGATATAGGCGTCCCACACCTCCTTGACGCTACCGTCGGTCAGCCCCGTCGGCACACCCTTGCTGTGCCAGGCGAGCAGCGGAAGTCGATCCTTTAGCGGATTCGATAACGGAGGGATGAGATCTTTTATCCTTTGCAGATTCTCGGCCGGATCGCCTGCCGGGTCTTCTGCCCATGAGGTAGCGACAATCAGAAACAAGGCAGCGGAATTAAGCATGGGTCAATACCCCATTTCATCCCGTACGAACTCACGGCTGATACGCAGGCTTTCCCGGAGGGGACGGGTCAGCTCGAAGCCTGACTCGTGGGCGAGCTCGATGACGGCCTCGCCGCTGAAGTTTGCCTCTTCCAGAGCGCGGGCGATGGCCCCGTGATCCATGTCGCCTTCCCCCATCGCTTCAGTCCACTTTCCATCGGATTTCTGGTCCCGGAGATGAATGAAGACGATTCGGTCGGAGTGTCTCCGGATAAAACCGACAGGATCAACGCCTCCGCGCACCAGCCAGTTGAGGTCGGGACCAAGCTTTACCTCAGGAATACGAGCAAGCGTGCCGTTCAGGTCGTGCTCGTTGTTCTCGACTTCGTACGTGTGGTTGTGGAGATTGAGGACGATGCCGTTTTCATTGCAGAGGGCGATGAGCTTTTCAAGGAGCTTGGCCTGGGCATCCAGTTGATCCGGTGTCTTGGGCGCCGACGCGCCGCCGACCGATGTACCGAGCTTTCGGCCGCCGACTTCCGCGAGCCGGGAGATGACGGACCGGGCATCTTCCAGGATGGCGTCGTGCTCTTCCCACTTCCACATACTCCCGCCGAAGGACGTACCGATGACGGGCAGTGAATACCGGCTCGACAGATCGCGAATCGTCTCGACCGATCCATCATGGCGGAAGGCCGTGTGCATCAGCTCGACGCATTCCATTCCCGCCGCGCTCATGTCCGCGAAGATCTGTTCGAGGATTGGGTATATGTCGTATCCTTCCTGACGAGCCGCATAGACCCAGGGATGTGCGCCGACAAGAGTGTTTTCACCCATCGTTGATGTCTCCTTCAGGATTTCGTCTGTGGCTTGCGTGTGAAGCCGTGATTGCCGAGTTTCTGACCCACGGACCAGTATTCCCCAAGGACATAGCACAATGTGTCCAACTTATCGATTCTGATGCGGAGGTCTTCGTCGAGGGCTTCCTCATCGACATGCTGTGTGATCACTTCTCCTTTGAACATATCGTGGTCACCGATCTCCTCATTTCCCAGCAGTCGGCATTCCAGGTTGATTGGACATTCATCGATGAGAGGCGGCGCCACTCGCGTGGCAGGGATGGGAGTGAGCCCGACGACCTCAAACTTGTCCACGTCCCGGCCGGACATGGTGCCGCACTGGTCCACCTTCTCGACCATGGATGCGGTAGGGATGTTGACGACGAACTCACCGGTCTGGCAGATCAGTGTGTGGGAGTACCTGGGCTTGGCAATGGAAATGCCAACGATCACCGGGTCGAAAATACTCAGGTTGTAGACTTCGCCAAGTGTGATGATGTTCGCCTTACCGTCAGGATCGATGGAAGTGATCAGGGCCGCCGGGCTCGGGTAGACGGGTCTGGATGGTTTAATTCTCTTTTTTGCCATTGGTTCTCAGGGCGTGAAGGTAAATCTGAATTTCGCAAGCTCCATACGGCAGCCGTTGGCCGCCACCGAGGGATTCTTATCACAGATGGCAAGGCATCCAAAGGATTAAAACCGTCTTAATCCGTGGGATGGCTTTGCTATCCGTGGTTAGAATCTGATTAAGGGCAAACGCACATGACGCACAAGTTCGGCAGTAAATCTTTTGTCTTGCTCCACCGACGGGATTCGGCAAATAGCGGGACAGTGACTATATCATCTCAAGGCGCCTGCCAGGGCTTTGGCTGTTGCGTGAATGACCGCTTCGGAGGTCAGGGTCGCTCCGCTCGTCGCGTCGATTCCTTTCAGGCCCTGCTTCAGCAGAATCTTTCGGGGCGTGTCTTTCAACGCCGTGAAATATTGTCTCTCGCGGTGGCGGGTCACTCGAATGGACGTGATCTTCCCTTCTCTCACGGTGACGGCCACGGCGAGTTGGCCAGTATAAGCCAGGCTGGAACCTGCGTATGTGCCGTCAGGGATCCGTTTCAGGTCGAGCGTTTCGAACAGAGCCATGTGCTGTAATGCAGCTTTCGCTCGTCCACTGTTTCGTTCGCGAATCCCCTTCTTTTTGCCGGCAGAGAGCGACATCACTTTCTGGTAATAGCCCTTTGCCTGTTCGAATCTGTCGTGCCAACGGCAGGCGTCGCCAGCGCCCATGAGGGGGCCGCTCGGCTCACCATCCGCGGCGGATACCCCGGACAGCCTCAGCCCTTCCTGCAGCTCATCCATCTCAGACCACAGCTTGATCGCCGAGCCGTATCGGGTGTAGTCCACCTGGATTTTCCGGAGCTGTTCCATCGCCATCTCTTTACTGCCAAGCTGCCAGTAGCAGTTGGCCATCCCGACGAGGTGGTTGATGTTGGAAGTACCTGATTCCCGCCACCAGAAAGCGGCGCGCGCCCAATCCCGCAGCAGGTCGTAATAGCAGAGGCCGAGCGCTTCCATTGCCTGCCACCGCACGGGATTTTCTTCGTTGACCGAAAGAACGTGGTGCATGAACTTCGTTCCCATCTTCCAACGCGATGGATTCTCGTTGATGATGCTGAACATATAGTGCCGGATATGTTTGCGGGGATTCCAACCGGGCGGAGGCTTGGGCCAACTCAAGTCCAGTGTTTTGGGATACTGCAGCGGCACCGCTTCCCACCAGTCCGGCGTCTCTTTCCCGGCCTTGGCGATGAGCTTTTCAACTTCCTCTCTCGTCCGCTTGGCTGCCGGGCTCGAATTGGTGCCGACCTCGCCGTAGGACTGGCACGCCATCACAATGAATGGCACATGCACCGTGAGCGAGAAAGCAGAAAAGAGAAAGGTCCGTCCTCGCTCGAGAACTGTCACAGGATTCCTGCTCTGTTCAAACATCTTCGAAGGGAGAGCCGATTCGTCAGAATGAGTCTTCCGGGGAAAGGAATCTTGCCTTTCGAGGTACGGGCTGGCAAACAGAGAGAGAGAGCGAGATTCGAGATTCCGAGCTGGGGATTAAGACGATGGGGGAAAAGGACCGAGAGTCTTGAATCCTGAATCCGCTGAATCCTGAATCTTGAATGCACGAGAATCGTGAATCCGCTGAATCCTGAATGACCGTAAACTTCGCCGCCACAGAGTGACCCACTCAGTCGTAAATGCCGCTTCTATGATTTCCCAGAAGGCGAAGCTGCCTCTCGCTTGCCTTTTCGAGTATGGCCCCATCAAACTGAAACCGATTCAGGTAGGGAGGGAATTTCTGTGTGATCATGCGGTGGGCGTAATGCACCTGCAGGAGGAAGCGGATCTGATCGCTCGTATTCGCTGTACCTCTATGCCATACCTCGCTGCGGAAAAGAACCGCGTCCCCTGCGTTGCAGAGAATGCTCTCCGGCTCGTTTCCCAGCCATTCCGTATCATCCCCTGGCGCGCGACCCGATTTGTGACTGCCCGGAACGAACTGAGTCGGGCCCAGCTCTTCGGTCAGGTTATCCAGGTAAAAATGCAGGGTCGTGATGAAAACCGGCACCTTCACACGCGGATCGGCAACAACATCTGCGGGCAATGGGACAGGCAGCCAATCGACATGCAGGCTCTGCTGCGGACGGCCCGGGCCGGTCATCCAGGCGGTCATGCCGATCAGGTGGCAGTCTTCGCCATGAATGGCTTCGACGACATCGATGATGCCAGGACGGTCAATGTACTGGAGAAAGACCTCGTCCCTGTTGAACGCGTTGTTGACGTGCCTGTTCAGAAAACCTCGCGACTCCGGGGTGTCGTACCTGTCGAAGCTCTCGGGGATGGCCTCCTGACGGTCCATGGTTGCATAGAGCTCTTTGACTTCGTCCGGATTGAGTGCTTCGGGGAAGTAGACATACCCGTCATTCTTCAGAGCATTAACTTGTTCTTCAGTCGTGTGGTAAGCAGTCAGCTTTAGAGCAGGCATGGGGATGGACGGTTGGCGTGGTGTGAGGGAGACCGGGCTGCGATGATGGTTGGGGAATCAAAGATGACAAAACCACCAGCCTATTCAATTGTTTTGCAGGGACACTCGATATACGTTTCACGAGCTATCTTGCCCTGCCTCCGCCAGACAATCCTCTTTCTGAATTGGCGATGAAATCCAGAATATTCTGGATCTCAGGTGCGTCCCTCAACTCCTCAAGTTTGGCCACTGCGTTGCGCACGTTCAGCCTGGACTGGTAGAGAATCCGATATGCCTTTTTGATGGTCAGACGCTGTTCTTCACTCAAGCCGGCCCGCTGCAGTCCGATGAAATTCACACCTCTGATCTTCGAGTTCCCCTCGAGAATCATGTAGGGGGGGACATCTTTCGAGACTCGCGATGCTCCGCCGATCATGGTCATGTCTCCAACCTTGACGAATTGATGAATGACCACGTTCCCCGAGATGAAGTTTCTGTCTCCCAGGGTGACGTATCCGGCCAGCAAAGCGCCGTTGGCGATGTTGTTGATGTTGCCAATTCTGCAATTGTGGGCGATGTGGCAGCAGGAAAGCAGAAAGTTTCCGTCGCCGATGATCGTGCGTTCCCCAGGCTTGCTGGCACGGTGGATTGTCACGTATTCACGGACGAGGTTTCTGTCGCCGATGGTGAGCCCTCCGCCTTCGCCTTCCAGGTCGCGATCCTGTGGAGTGTGGCCCAGGACGGCGCCCATGTGTATTTCACAACCATTTCCGATTTGCGTATCTCCGGAGAGGTGCG
The DNA here is from genome assembly GCA_030740295.1 of Planctomycetota bacterium. The sequence goes on along the minus strand of JASLXP010000027.1, from coordinate 4,841 downwards.
CGTGGGAAAGGATCCTCGTGCCCGCGCCGATTCTTACGGGGCCTTCAACAATGACGTAAGGACCGATGTCTACGTCTTCTGCGATTTCGGCCGCCGGGTCAATGATTGCGGTGGGATGAACAGACATCAGCCAAGGAGGGATTCGATCTTTTTCTGCACCGTTTGAAATGCTTCAGGGCTTTTCTCCACAAAGTCGGTAGCGCCTTCCATGTGGAACATATCGCTGAGCTTGCCTTTCGCGGTGAGGATGAGAAACGGCATGTCTTTGAGTTCCTCCCGAGCGCGCACTTTGCGCAGCAGGGAATAGCCATCCATTTCGGGCATCTCGACGTCGCAGACACAAACGTCCGGTCTGAATTCCTCAAGAATCTTCAGAGCCTCTGCTCCGTTTTCAGCTTCGCGAATTTCGTGTCCGTTTTCCTCCAGGATTTTGGTGACCATGCTTCGGATGGTCGGGCTGTCATCTATGACAAGTATGTCTGGCATGTTGTTGTTTCCAATGGTGAATTTACCGAATTGCGATTGGGTCAAGCATCCCCGATGAGACGATGGATCGTATCGAGGAGTCCCGTTTGATCAAAAGCAGTTTTGACTACGTATCCTTCGACGCCGAGCTCGAGCCCCCTGCGCCGCTCTTCAGCACTGTCGTTGCCGCTGACGATGACCACTGGAAGGTGCATGAGATCACGATTCTCTTTGATGCGCGCGATCATTTGAAATCCGTCCATTTTCGGCATGGAGATATCGGTCACCACCAGGTCGTAATCTTTTGAGATGAGTAACTGCAGGGCTTCGAGGCCATCAGTGGCAACATCCACTTCGTATCCTTGCGCGGCGATGATGTTTCTCTCGAGCTCTCGGGTAGCAAGGGAATCTTCAACGACGAGAACCCGGCGCGCTGCAGATTCGATATGAGAAGGAGCGGCCACCCGCGTGCCGGCCACGCGGGCGGTTTGCTTTGAAGATGTGAAAAGTTCGGGAACGTGCAAGACAACGACCACGTCCCCGCTGCCAAGTACCGCAGCGCCGGCAAGATTGGGGACGTCCTGCAGATGGACGCCAAGCTCCTTGATAACGATTTCCTGCTCACCGACCACTTTGTCCACCACGAAACCGATGTATTCACCCGCGTATTGGAGAACGATGATAGAGAGCTTTCCATCCTTGGAATCACGGCCCGGCAGGAAAAGGACGTCGTTGAGATTCACAAGAGGTACCGTTCGATCCAGAATCTGGATGGCCTCCCGGCGTTCGATGGATTTGATATCTGAGCGACGGATCTTTGCGGTCTTGAGAACAGATGAGGTCGGTATGGCGAAAGTGTTAGAGCCGCACTCGACGAACAGAACACGCGTGACCGCCAGGGTCAGGGGCAGCATCAGGACAAAGCGAGTCCCGTTCCCCTGATCGGTTTCAATATGTACTTCACCTTTGAGCCCTTCGATATTCGTTTTTACCACGTCCATTCCGACGCCCCGTCCGGAGAATTCAGTGACATCGCCCTTGGTGCTGAAATTAGGCCTGAAGATCAGATGCAGACAATCGCGCTCTGACAGCCCGTCCGCTTCCTCACTCGTGACCACACCTTTCCGAATCGCGGAGGTACGAATGCTCTCCGGGTTCATGCCGCGGCCGTCATCCTGAATCTCAATGATGATGTGATCGCCCTCGCCCCGTGCTGTCAGCTTCAGGGTACCTTCTTCCGGTTTGCCAAATCTCAGCCGTTCTGCCGGTGACTCGATCCCGTGATCGATGGCATTGCGGACCAGGTGCACGAGGGGATCTTTGATACCCTCGATCATTTTCTTGTCGATCTCGGTTTCCTGGCCTTCAATCTCGGCCTTTACCTTCTTGCCCATCTCCCTGGCGATATCGCGAATCGTACGGCGGAACGATTCAAAAACGCTGGCCACCGGCACCATTCGCAATGCCATCACGTGGTGCTGCAGGTCACCGGTCATGAGGGACAGATGTACCGTATCGTCTGACACATGCCGCGAATAGCTCGACATCACAGCATCAAGGTCATTCCTTCCTTCTGTATACCGCTGCACAGAATCCAGGAGCGAGTCCGGAAGCTCAGCACCGGAATCCCGCAGGGACATGAAAGCGTCTCGAACGAACTGCCAGCGTTGATGTTGGTCTTTGTGGACCATCGATAGCCGCTTCAACATCGAGAGACCATCTTCAAAGCGAATCTGATTGACCACCATTTCCCCGGCCATGTTGACCAGGTCATCCACTTTGCCGGTATCCACGCGGATGGTCTCCTGAATGATCGTGGCCAGCGGTGTGGTCGTTGATTTCGGCATGAGTTGCCCGAGCTGGATATCGCTTCCCTCTAACAGAGTCATGGGGCCAGCCGGCTCGGCGGCCGGCTGGTCGGTGGATGAGTCCGGGATGGTTTCGGCCTTGCCGAACGCGCTGGCGAGGGGACCGCGGTCGGAGATGGTGCCCGGCGGCTTCGTGCCCGGGTCGGTATCGACCTCCTTCCTCGTTTTTACTACGGTCTGGGTGTCAATATCCGTCTGCGGCTCATGATCTGTATCTTCGAAAGGCGGTGGGGCGCCCCCCTCGAGCAGGGCGTTTATTGCGTCCAGAGAGGAGAAAATGAGGTCGCCGACTTCCGGTGTCATTTGTTCATCACCATCCCTGATACTCATCAGCCTGTCTTCAAGCTTGTGGGCTACAGAGCTGATGTCATCGAAGCCCATCATCTTTGCAGAGCCCTTCAACGTGTGTGCGGCCCTGGCCAGTTCGCTGATGACATCGGCATTGTCCGGGCTCTCTTCAAGATCCAGGGCCCCCTGATTCAGGACCTCCAGCAGCTCCTGCGCCTCCATTTTGAAGATGCCAAGAAATTCGTTGACCTCCGGCTCCTGCTCGCCGACAGGCTCAGGTAATTCGGAAGGTGTCTCAGGCAAGGTGATTGGGGAAATCTCTGCCTCGGGCGAGACAGGCGTCTCGGGTTTGGTTGCCATGTCTCCCTGGTCGGGGTTTGTGAAACGCCCAATCTGTTTTAAGAGCTCAGCAACATTGGGTGTGTTGTCTTCCTCCTGACCCGCGAGTTGATTCAGAAGAACCTGAATGGCATCAAGTCCCGAGAAGAGGACATCGCCGAGTTCCGCGCTCATCTCCAGTTCGTCATCGCGCACCAGAATGATCGCGTCTTCCATACCGTGCGATATTTCCGATATGGAATCGATGCCCATCATGCTCGCCGTGCCCTTGATGGTATGGGCGAGCCTTGCGATCTCCTGCAGCCATTCGGAATTGCCCGGGTCACTCTCCAGTGCCATCAAGCCCTGGTTGAAACGCTCGACCATCTCGTCGGCTTCTTCTTTGAACTTGGCCAGAAATTCCTTTTGAAGATCGTCGGGCATGAGCGGTAGTGATTGTGAAAAGCTGGTAGACCGGTCTGGAATTGGCTTGACGGATTCCGGACTGCGACTTGTAGATCAGGCTTCCAGATACCTTCGTAGAAAGTCAATCACGCCCCGAAGGGGCACAAACATATCAGCCCAGGGCTACGCCCTGGGTTATGAAGAAGGTCCACCCTTGAGCCCTGAAAGGGCGCCACAGATGGCTGAGAGGCATCATATTGTGTCGCCCTTACAGGGCTAGGAGTTGTCTTTTCTATCTGGTCCCAGGGCGATGCCCTGGGCTGATATGTTTGTGCCCCTTCGGGGCGGAAATCAGCTGATGCTGAATATTTACGAAAGAATCTTCCAGATCATTCGCGAGACTAGTACACCGAATTGGAAATAGCTTGACGGATTTCTGTAGCCCCGGAGGGGCGAAAGCATGTAGCCCCGGGCGCCAGCCCGGGGATGAAGAACAAAAACGGAATCCAGCCCCGGAGGGGCGAAAGCGTCAAGTTATTTGCCGTGGACTAGTAAACGTGTCGTGATTGAATCCGGAATCTTGAATCCTGTATTCTGCATCCAGAGTTCAGAATCCATTCAATGCTGCAGGTTTAACCTGCATCGAGCTTAAACTGGCCGATGGTAACTTTGAGCTCATCAGCCAGGCTGGCGAGTTCGGAAGCGCTCTCCATGGCTTGTTTGGAGCTGGCGGCGGATTGTTTCGAGACCTCCGCTATTTCTCGCATGGTGGTGACCAGTTGTTCAGAGGCGCTCTGCTGCTGTTGGGTTGAGATTCGAATCTGATTGGCTGACTCGGTGGTCCGCTCGACCATCTCGAGGATCTGGTTGAGCGTTTCTGCAGTTCGGTTGGCAAGGCTGACACCGCGCTCGACCCGTCGTTTGCCGTCTTCCGTGGCCATGACCGAAGCGTTGGTTGAGGTCTGAATCTCGGTTACCAGCTCAGTGATCTCGTTTGTGGATTGGACCACGTCTTCTGCAAGTTTGCGGACCTCCTGGGCAACGACCGCGAAGCTCTTGCCGGCATCCCCGGCGCGGGCGGCCTCGATAGCGGCGTTCAGGGCCAGCAGGTTGGTCTGGTCAGCGATGTCATTAATGGAATCGATGATTCCGCCGATTTCCTGTGATTTTTCGCCGAGGCTGAGAATGCGTTTAGCAGACGAATCCGTTCCGGTGCGGATCTCATCCATGCCTGCCATCACGTCATTAACTGATTCCTGGCCGGCCCGTGCGTTCATGAGGGTGCCTTCGGCGACGTCTACGACTGCCTGGGCGTTGTTCGCAATCTGCTTGGCGGATGTTGCGAGCTCTTCGATGGTGGCGGAGGTCTCGCTTACGGAGGCGGCCTGCTCGGCAGAATAGCTGGCCTGCTCTTCCGACGCGGCAAGAATGCGGCCGGATGCAGCGCTCATGCGGAGGCCGCTCTCCCGTACCTGTCGCACGAGAGTTCCAAGGTTT
>JASLXP010000026.1 GCA_030740295.1 Planctomycetota bacterium | reverse complement strand
AATCGTGGGCGAATCGAAGATCGACAAGAAGCTCGCCAGGAAGGCGCCACTCTTCGAGCGGATCAAGTTGCGAGGCGCACTGCGGGACGACGTCTCGCGGGATGTGATCGAACAGGCGCCCGGCGAAGGTTATCAGCCCCGCGTCGTGAAGTGGTGGCCCAAGAAAGGTGTCGACTTCATCGAGGAACCCAAAGGCAAGCCTCGCACTTGGACGATTCGGCCCGAGAGCATGACGGCCAAGGATCGGGGTCCCTCAGACTTTGAATCGGTGGCCAAGTGGTGGCCCCTCTCGCTGCGCGGCAAGACGCAGTTCAAAGCACACCTGCTCGGCTTCCGTGGACTTGGCGCTATGAACGACCCGTGGGGTGATGATCTCGAAAAGCCCTTCGCGCCGGCCGTCGTGTTGCGCTTGCCCGATGGTCGCAAGCGCTGCTTCACTCGCGGCAGTTTCAGCGACGCCGATGAACTGTATGTCACCAAGCTCTACGAGAAGCAGATGAAGGTCCTTCGCGACAACACCTTTGAGGAAGGAATCGAATGGATTGCCTCTTCCTCTAATATGGATGCACCCCTTTCTGACAACCCGCTCTACACTCCTGGGACCACGCACATCAGCAGCAAGCATTTTACCGCTACGCTGGGCAGTGAACCGCCTGACGATGGAGGGCGCTCACTCTGGCTGGACTGGCACGACAAGGAGGGCGCCGCCCGCCGACGGAAACTCATCATGCGCGGCTGGGAAGACTGGTGGGCCTACATGGAGCACGGGGGCCAATCCATGAACTACTGGGATCACTCGCCAGAGAAGACGAAGTATAAATATCGCGTGAAGATCAAAGGGACGAAGAGAGATGGGGTGCAAATGGGTCGCGGCAGCCTCGGCGGCTTCGGTGGCAGCAGCTGTAACAACGGATCCTGGCTCGCGTTGTACCACGAATGGGGACACGGGATTCCCTCCGGCGCCACGGGAAGCCTCGGTGGTGGCGAGACGTTGAGCGACGCCGGGCAGCTGATTGGCGAACCGGGGCGGGTGTCTAAGGCGATGTTCCAGATGGTCAAACCGTGGAAGAACCTCTTCTATGGACAATATCCCGGTGCCTACGCATGGACGGTGATCGGTGATGATCCTAACTGGGGCTATGTCTTTCCCTACGCCATGGCGACCATGATGTCGATGGAAGAACCCACGCCGATGCACGCCATCGCTCGCGTCGGTGAGAAACGCGGCCTATTCAAGGATGGCATCCGTGAAACGGGCGACTTGCTCGCGCAGGTCGGTGCGCGGTTCGCCGAATTGGATAACGAGTTACAAGCGGGCTTACGCGGCTATTTCGGCATGCCGAATCGCGTTCCACTGATCGAACTCAACCACGAGAAGCGTCACTACCGGAGCGACCAGAAGTGCGCCCCCGAAGCGTTCGGCGTGAACATCGTCCGGCTTGTTGCCGACAAGGGAGCCGCGGAGCTGACGGTTGATTTTGAAGGCCATTATGATCCTAAGACCTTCAGCGATTGGCGGGCATGCATTGTCGCCGTCGATAGCGAAGGCAAGTGTCGCTACTCGCCGCTGTGGAACAAGGGCAAGATGAGCATCAAGGTCCAGCCGGGGGATCTGCGGTACTGGCTGACCGTCTCCGCGACGCCGACGGCATTGAGTCCTGCCAAGGGCCTACCAACACGCCAGCATTACACCCACGTGGTGTACCAGGGCGGATTCGGGTATCGCTATCCATACGACGTCACGCTTTCGGGCTGTCGTGCCGGTACGCCGCACACCACGCTGTTTGACGATGATGTTGCTGGCCAGGCGGGCATGTTCGCCGGGCGTCGCGTTCAACGGTATGACGGGGCAGGAATGCTGTCGGCATCGATTCCTGTGACCGACCCCGAACAACGTAAGCAGTTGGAAGCGGCGCTGGCCGGGCTGGACGACCATGAAGCCGCCCAATGGCATCTCAGGAATTCCAAGGGCAAGCGTCATCCCAACGGCGGGGGATGGGTTGCCGACACTGCCGAAGTCGCAGCCACCGCCTATGTGGGCCCCCACGCGATGGTGCTGGACACCGCCAAGGTGTTGGACAACGCCGCGATTGACGATTACGTGATTGCTTACGGTGATGTGGTGTTCAAGGACAACGCCCGTGCGTTCGGAAAGCTGGCCATCGAAAAGGGCGTCCACAACGGGAATGCCCGCATGTACATCCGTAACGAGGAGAGATCGTCCGCCCAGGGGGTCAACCCGGCCGACGATAGCGACGCACCGCAAAGAAGGTTAGGGCCGCTCACCGGTACTGCCGCGTTCCAGGCGAACTATGAGTGTTTCCAACCCGAAGCCGTGCTCCTGGAAGACCACTACAACGAGCGGACGGGGCGCCCGGAAGGGGGCGTCTACGGAGTCCACCAGGATGACCGCATCTTCTTTGACGGCCACCTCATCGGCAACCCCGGCTTCACGTATGACGGGGCAGAAGAGGGTGCCTTCACATTCAACGGCAAGGGTCAGTGGGCGGAGCTGCCCGGCGAGATGGCCGACTTGGAAGTGATTACGCTCGACATAGGGCTGAAGGTCGATTCCGACAAACCGCAAACGGTGTGGATGTTCGGGAATGACAAGCAGAACAGTCTGTCACTGGCCGCCGCCGGTGGGCAATGGGTGCTGCTGGGCAACGCAGGCGACGTGCAGGCGACGTGTCGGGGTGGCAAGGTCACACCGGGTGCGTGGACCGTCGTTCGGGCCGAGCTGGACGGAAAGACGATGACGCTGTTCCAGGACGGTAAGAACGTCGCCCAAATCAAGACCGACTTCCGGGCCTCCGATGCATTCGCGTCGGGCAAGGTGCGGCTGGCCACGATGGCCGCCGGCTTAGGTGGAAGCTCGCCGATGACCGGTGCGGTGGATCATTTCCGGGTCCTAACCGAGGTGTATGAGGACTTCAGCAAGGTCAAGGTACCGCTTCTCTGTCCGCGTCGTATTTCTCAGAAAGTGTACGACCGGTTCATAGCGAAGTACATCGATACCGGCTACGCGGAGAAGAGGAAAGAGTTTGCGGACCATCAGGTCAAGACGCATCCGCTGACGGTGTACTACGACAAGTACTATGCTGCTGTCGGCAAGCGAAAAGAGGAGCTGACCGCGTCCGCCGCCGGCAGCATCAAGGAGATCAATGCCGAAGTCGAAGCGATCAGAGCCCGGCATAGGGAAATCGGGAAGGAAATCGGCGAAGCCCGGAAGAACGACGAGGCGTATCAGAAGATCGTCGCAGAGCTTAGGCCGATGCTGGATGAAATCGGTAAGAAGATGCATGAGACACTGGAGAGCTATCCCGGCTACAAAGAAGCGGTTGCCGCGGAGCGTGAATTGAATCGCCAGTACCATGTGCTGCGACAAACGGCCCAGGCAGAGCTAAAGAAGGATACGGAGTACATCGCGCTGGAGGCACGCATCGAAGAACAGCAGAAGAAGGCGATTGCCGCCCCTCAGGGAAGCATTGAGCGCCGGAAACTTGAGGAATATCTGACCCACACGTTGCGCCGGGCGAAGAATGAAATGCTCTACCAACGTCAGGCTCGGCTTCCCGGAGCACGTGAATTGGAACGCCAGCGAGAAAAGGCACAGAAGCTCTCGGAACGACTGCGACAAGCCTCCTATCAAACGGCAGAGTATATGAAGTTGAAAAAGGAACAGCGTCGACTGTGGGAGCAGATGCGTTACAAACAGGATCCGAAATTTCGCGTGGAACAGCACAAGCTCGATAAGATGAACAGTGAGTGCTCCCGTCGCATCAAGTTAGCCAAGGAAGCCGCCGCCGCCGAGACCAACCCGTTGGAAGCATATCTATTGCGTAAGAGTGGCTGGTCAAGAGAGCTTGCGTGGCTCACAAAGAAGATGCTGAATGGGCATACGCCCCATGTTCCGGATGATGTAAAGCAACTCAATTACGCCAAGGCGCTGCAGGCGATGCCCTGGCCGACCACGGTCGATTGGGATGGACGCGCACGCTATGAAAGCGA
>JASLXP010000025.1 GCA_030740295.1 Planctomycetota bacterium | reverse complement strand
GTTGCCGAAAGACCCGGATGCCCCACCTGTGCCCGGCCCCACCGCGCATCCGACGCTGATTGTCTACGACCGCTCAACGGAATCCATGAAACCAACGGGCGGCCATGGACGGAGACACTGGGATACCTGGGGCCCGATGATCTGGGATTCCGAAACCAGGTGGTGGTACGGAATTCTGCAGAGCCAGGAATATCTGTTCCGCTTTCGCCCACCCAACAACCGCCGCAGCCATCACGCCAGTGTTGAGGGTCTGGCCTCGATGTCTTTTCGACCGCCAAAACAGCGCATGGGCAATGTTTCTTTCGGTTTCGGCATGAAAGGTCGAAAGCTCTATTTCGTTTCCTACCCCGTATGGCGGTCCCAGGCGCATCTCACCAGCTATGAAATGGGGACGGGCGTCGTCACTGACCACGGCCCCATCGTGCTCGAAGGCGGGCGCCGCATCAGCGAGATGCACGCCCTCGTCCTCGGCAGCGACGGCAAGCTGCACGGGCCGGCCATGGTGTGGTCTATCGATGGAAAAGACCCGGCAAACGATTGGGGCGGAGCGTCGCGCGCAAGCAGTTACATCCACTGCCGACTCGTCATTATCGATCCAATAAAAGACTTCAAGCATGCTGCTGACAGCAGAAAATGGCAGGGGAAGTCGGCGAAGTGAGTTCTGTTGGAGCCACAGGAACCTGGCTGAAGCCGTTGCTCCAACCCCGCAACATCGGTGCAGGAGACGCAACGCATGAACAGTTTCAAACTTCGACTGATCACCATCCTGGTGTGCCTGACAGGACGCCACACCCCCGCTGACACGGCCTTGGGGGACTGGGGCCATTTCATGTCCTACACCCCTACCGCGCACTTCAACAATCCCGATGGCGGGGCCTTCACGATTACTGCACACGTCATGCGATGGGCGATCCCGAAGTGGAATCCGGAAACGATCACATTGAGGCTGCTCGCCCCTGACGGAAAAGTGCTCATCGATGGGCCACAGAAGCTGGCAAACTCGACAGTCACACTGGAAGTGAAGAAGGCAGTTGAAGGCGTGTATCGACTTCACACCAAGGGAGTGAACGTCTGGTTTGAATCTACGCTGCCGCAGTCGGTGGTCTGGACGGGCGACCAGGGCACGAACCTGCACAACTTCAACGACCCGATCTCCAACAAGCAGACCGGTAAGGCACGCAAGCGAAAGTTCTACGAAAAGCACGGGCCGGTGGTTTTCCAGGCCAACGTGCCGCGGCGATGGTGGTTCTGGGTCCCGCCGGAAGTAACGACCTTTACTGCCGAGGCGCTGCGCGACCAGTGGAGCATGTCGCAGCGCGAGGACTGGGGTTTCTTCATCATTTCGCCGCGTGGACAGCGCATCCGGGCCCTGTGGGGCCAGCCCGATAATCGTTCCCACGCCAGTGGCAAATACCACCAGAGACAGCGGGCCGAGGTAGAGGTCGAGCCGGGCGCGGCCGGGCGATTCTGGTGTCTTGAGGTCAGCCTCGGTGACTCGCACCATTATTCAAATATCAACATCGCCTTCGATGGCGTCCCTCCCTACCTGGCTCGCAGCCCGGAAGAATGGTTCGACCCGCGCACTGGGAAGACACCTGCCATCAGTGTCTACGACGACGCGCCCTATATCCAGGGCGCGCCCCTTGAAGGAAACATCTCTTTCCAGGCTCTGCATCACAAGATGAAAGATCCGAAATTCACCGGCTCTGAACGCCTGAAGCAGATTCATGCCCGGTGGCCGCACCTCGAACACTTCTCGCCCTGCCCTTCGCTTGGCGACCCGGACGGGATCGAGATTCTCGGTGACGCTCAGTTTGCCTTGTGGAATCCGGATGGCCGAAACCTGGCCTTCCGCATCGGCACTTACCTCCCTCGGCAGGATGCTCAGAATCCAGCGATGGCGCAGGTGACGGTAACGGGCGCGAGTGGTCAGCCCGTGCTGGAAAAATCCATGCCCATGGGCCACATCCACGGCACACACGGCAAACCGACCGACACCCTGAAGACCGGCAAGGGCGTGGCAAAGGTGGCAGTTGCCGGAGTCGAACGCTGGCTCAGCTTTACTTACCCGGCAACGCCGCTGGTGTTAATCGGAGAAGGGCACGGTGAGTGGAAGCGTTTCCGCTTTACAGCCTGCGCCCCGCGGAACTGGTATTTCTTCGTACCATCAGCTGTTGAGTCTTTCTCTTTACGCTTTGCAGCCGACCTGCCGACGGATGTGCTTCAGATGGAGGTCTGCGCGCCTGACCGCGTCCAGGCGCTCCTCTACGCCCGGCAAGGCGAACAGGCGATCACCGTGCCCAAGGGCCTCGCCGGCAAGATTTGGTACCTCCGCCCATCCATCGGCAGCGCCACCCGCATGATCACGAAGACCGGCCCCAACTGTCGCTTTCAAGATCTTTCATTCACGCTGGAGCTAAAAGGCGTACCGGCCTTTCTGTCACCAACCTGGGAGCAGTGGTTCGATCCATCCGAACCACGCCCGATCGGGAAAAGGAATCGGCTGGAGTACAGGACAGGCCCATAAGACATTGGGATCTGACTAAATCTCCACATCCTCCAGCGAATCCATCAGGTCATCGAGTTCATCTTTCGGTTCGCTCTCGATGCCTTCCTGACGCTTCGGGATCCCCACAGCCCATCCAACCGCATCGCGACCATCTTTAACAAGCTCAGCATCGCGCTCACTCGCGGCTGTGGAAACAGCGTCGCCGCCTCCAAATAGTTTTGTGAGATCGATCTTGAGGCCGCCGATGCCTCCGAGATTAGCGCCCGCGATTTCAGGGCTTCTGTATTCCGGAAAAATGATGGCCTGCTCGGGGCAGACACGGCTGCATGCGGGGCAGCCCTTCTTACAGTTGTCCGGGTTTTCGACGAGGATGCGGTCGATGTTGTCGACGCCATAAACGCCGAAAAGGCAGAAATCGATACACTCCATGCAGTTCGTGCATCGATTAAAATCTATGACTGGGTACCAGCGGCGCCGCGTCGGGGCCATGAGTTCCTGTCGGACCTTGCCTTCACCATTCGTGGAGGTGACAGAATCAATCGATACGAACCCAAGCTGCGAAGCGGCCTTCTGTGCCTGACTGCGGTCTTTACTTTCTTTAGCGATACGGCGGATTTCTTCAAGGTAATCTTCGTGCCGATCGCTCACTCTGAGATCGATGGTGTAGATGTGCCGGTCAGGCAGGTCCGCCGCACCGATGCCGCTACCTTCGTCATCCGTATCTTCCATGCCTTCGTCATCTTCATCATCCTTGAGGAGCACGTCGCCGATATGGCCCTTCACCTGATACCTGTCGAGCATCCAGTGCGCGGCACGCGGGTAGAGCCAGGAAAGCACGACGACATCGCTTTCAATCGAACGCAGGAACAGCATGGCCGTGTGCTTTTCGTTGATATCGTAGAGATGCGGGATGACGGAGACCACGACGTCCTTTTCCATCAGCAGTTGGGTGGCAATGTCTTCCTCGAGCCCGCGACGAGCGGGGTGCTTATTCTGCGATTGGGAAAGGACAACGGTGAGTTTGTCTGCCATTTTCAATTCTCGGTTAAGAGCTGTTTCTTGAGAGTCTTCTGGGCCTTGTCCCAAGCCTGGTCAAGAAACTTCAGATAGTTTTCAGGGGACATAGCCTTGCCGGTTTCACCCTCCATTTCAAACAGCCAACCGTCATTATATGTATCAGCGTTTATGGTGGATGGGTCGTCCAGCAGATCTTCGTTAAAGCTCACTATATTGCCATCCATAGGCGCAAAGAGCGCAGACAGGGCTTTTGAGCTTTCGATACTGCCAATCTCATCACCCCTTTTGAAAGCGGCAGGCGTTTCGAAGGCCCAATCAAGAAAGTACACATCCTGCAGCAACCGAACCGCGTAAGCAGACAGCCCAAAGCGGAATCGGCCTCCCTCCGATTTACGCCACATGTGATTCCAGCAGTAGACGCGGTCGGTTGGAAACTGGGCTTCGTGTTTGCCCATTGAGAAGGTGAGGGACACTGAATAATGAGTATGAGTATGAGTAATTACTGAAGAGTTTCCGCTGCAGAACAGAACTTGCCTTCTATCGGAAACAGAAATCACACGTGCAAGGCGCAGAAATTCCGATGTGAATTTCTATCTATTCTCTCTCAATCCAAGGTACGCTCGGTAGACCTCAATCGTCCTCTCAGCCATTCTCGCAGCGGTAAACTCACTCCTGACCCGTTTACTTCCACTGGCAGCTAATCCGAGGCGGAGTTCTTGGTCCTTCAAAAGCTGGACAATCTTCTCTGCGAGTTCAGCCGCATTGCCCGGATCGAAAAGCAGGCCGCCTCCTGTTGTTTCGATCAGCTCTGGAAAACTGCCGTGACGAGGCTGCACAACCGGCAGCCCGGCGGCCCAGGCTTCGAGCAGGAAGATGCCCTTGGGCTCACGATAAGTCGTTGGAACGGAGAAAACATCCAGGCTCTGAAGGAACTGCATCTTCTGTGTTCGCTCTACCGTTCCGAGGCATTCAAAATCTTTGATGTGGCCGGCATCTTCGATCTGTTGAACCAGCGAATCCAGATAGGCTTCGTCCCGCTTGCCGAGGTAGCCGGCCACTCGCAAACGGCACTCTGGAGCGTCCCCGGATTCCTTGATTTTCAGGAAGGCGTCCACAAGCTCGTGAAGACCCTTTTCCGGGCAGATGCGGGCAAGGTATCCGATGGTGGGCTGAGAAGACTCCATTGATCTTTCTTTGAAGTCTTCGACCGTGATCCCAGGGGGAACGACGTGGATCTTATCACGCGCTATTCCCAGGTAGACAGACATGAAGTCTGCGAAGTAGGCACTCGTCGAAATGAATCCATCGATATTCGCACACTTCTTTGCTGTGAGCTCGATCGCGGCCTTGCGGTCTGCTTCTTCCAGACCTTCGAGAAAGATATCCTCGCCGGTGAGTGTGCATAGGACTGGCACGTTCAGACGCTCCTTGATTCGACCGGCCATGCCGGCGAAAAGCGCGTTAGGCAGATTTACCAGATCGGGCCGAAAATCCGTTTCCAGCCAGTCAATGAGAGTTTCGAGCTCTGCCCGCTGATTTCCGTCCTCGCCTTTCAGCATCGAGATAGTGAGGTCGCCGAGTTTGGATGCATCCGTACTGCCGGAAAGGCGGGTGAGCAGTTTCAAAAGCTTCGGCGAATCCAGAGCACGCTCCAGGAAAGCGGGTGAGTGCCGGAAAAGGCTGAAGCGTTGTTTCAGATACACATTGAGCCCGCCGAAAAAGACTCTGTCGATGCTAGCGTTCTCTTCGTCAGTAGTAATTGGCGTATACGTGGGGATCAGCAGCGCGTCTTCTCCGGACGCGTTGAGGGCACGGGCCAGTGTGTTATCGCGCAGGCAACTGCCGCAATACATCCCCGCGGCGCCTGCTGTCATGAGCGCGATTTTCATATGCGCTTATTCCGATTCCGAATCTTGCGCGCCGAAGAATTTCTCAACCAACCCCTCATCCGGCGGCGATGTCATCAAGGTCACCGCAATCAGCACGACCGTCGACACAGAGATCAGGGCAGTCACCGGGTGAAGGCCGGCAATCAGAAATTTGCCTCCGAATACCTGCTCTGTAAGCGTATCCGAAAATACAAACGCCAGTCCGCCAAGCCACAGGACGGCTACGCTGACCGCGGAAGCGATCACGCCCTGCCTGTTGCTGCGTTTCCAGTAGAGCGCGGCAACGACAATCGGCACGAGGCTGCTGAATCCGCTGAAACACCAGACGCCGATCTTGAAAACAGATTTATTGCTGATGAGGCCAATGATGTAACACGCGGCAACCACGATAACGACAAAGATGCGGCCCATCCAGACCCGCTGTTTTTCTGAGTATTTGTCTTTGCCGCAATGCGGAACAACGATGTCGTTGGTGAACATGCTGCTGATGCACAGAAACTGCGAATCCATACTGGACATGATCGCGGCAAGCACACCGGCGCCGAGGATGCCTCTAAGAACTTCAGAGGAGGAGAATCTCTTTACCATGATCGCCAGCACGGCATTCGAAGGCGTCTCGGCGGGAAGGATGCCAGCGGCCCACATACCGATAAGACAACAGGGCAGCCAGGTAATGAGGATGCAGACCGGATGCGCGATAACTGTCAGCTTGAAATTGCTCGCCTTCTTTGCTGTAAGCCAATGCTGGAAGAGGTGCGGAAACATCCCAACTGAAAGCGGAATCAGAAAGTAAGTGGCGAACTCCCCTTTGCCGATCCTGGCGCGGGTCATCCGATTGCTGGCATCCGAATTGGCAACGGCATCGGTCGCCTTACTTGCTGCTTCGAAAAAACTATCCACTCCACCGGCACCTTTTGTAATGACATAAAACGCCACCACGCCCGTCCCCATGAATACGAGCGTCTGGATCGTGTTTGCCCACGCGGTCGCACGCATGCCGCCCCAGAAAACATAGAACATCACCACGCCGCAGATAGTGAGCATTCCAAGCCACTTCGGCATGTTGGGCGTTCCCTCGACGTCTTTGCCCAGCAGAGCTTCCAGAAAGGCGCCACCGCCCATCACTCCCATCAGAATGTACACAGTGACAAACCCCACAAGGATGGGAAAGAGCACCAGCGGAAGCGAGTTCGATTGATAACGATCGCGGAGGTAAGAAAGCTGCGTCATGTAGCCATGTTCCTTTCCGATGGCCCACACTTTTGCGCCAATAAGAAAGAACACCGCTGAATGAACAATGCCCGACCACGACGCCATCTTGCCGTAAATGCCGATGCCCAGTTTGTATGTCGCGCCCGTGCTGCCAACCAGCGCAAACGCGGTCATGGTCGTGCCGAAGATAGACATCAACAGCATGAACGGCCCGATACCGCGGCTTGCAAGAAAGTAATCGCCGGAAGTCAGCTTCAGCAGTCGTGAACCAAAAATGCCCAGCCCGAGCAGAAAGCAGAAATATCCGATGATAATTCCGAGGACCATGCCTTACTCGCCCTCGCTTCCTGATTCAGCCGTCGTCGAGGCCGGCTCTTCAAATCGTTTGTCCAGTTCATCCGGCCAGCAGGTGAACACCGCCAGGGCCCAAACCGCGGATGCTGCGATGGAGATAAATGCATGCCAGGCAAGCCCGATTGGGATGAAGCCCATGATCCTCTCCTCGGAGGTCCACCACCAGACGTCATGATGAAGGATGGAAAGAGCAAGAATGAGGATGAGGATGAGCCACTTCATATTATTACCGGCAGAACTTGATGAGGCCGGATTAAAGAGTTCGTATTCTTCAGTGTCAATATGGGCTCGCCTTCCAACGGGGATATGGCAAGAATCCTGATTCTTTGACAAGAGAAGAGGGCAGGATAGATTTCCTCCCTTTCCAATGCACCCCTTCAGAAAACTCCAACTATCTGATTCGTACCAGGCCCATCATGAACAAAATTACCGCAGCCATTATCCCCGTCCTTCTGATTCTCCTTACCAGTTGTGGCAAACCTCCACCCAATCCGGCCGCGGGCAACACCGCCTTCGAGCAAGGCGATTTCAAAAAGGCCGTCGAAGCTTACAAAAAGGAATACGAGGGCGTCCCCACCGATCCGAGCGTCGCTATTCGAATGGCCATTTCCTACTACGAGATGGGCGATTACGCCCAATTCTTCAATACCTATAATCTCTACCTTGACCTGAGTGGCGCGCACCAGGAATTCAAGCCATGGATAGGCGCGGTAAGACTGCTGGAGAATAAGAGGATCGGTGGAATGAGCGACAAGCAAATAAAAAGCCCGAAACTTCTTCCGCCGCAGCGGTCTTCGGATCTACCACACCTGACAAAGATGCGGCTGTTGAAAACCATCTCTCTGAGCGTCACCAGAGATGCGGAGACTGATGAAGAACGTGCCCTTGCCATTCTGGATTTCGTCCTCCGCAACGTCCGTTCAAAGCTGGGCAAGGGCGAGGCAGACCTGCCCGGAGAACCCATCGACATTCTGATGCGCGGTTTTGGCGTCTGCGATCGCAGCGTCTGGAGCTACATCGAGCTCGCCCGGCAGACAGGCTTGAGCGCGCACATGATACAACTGCGGACAGAGCTGAAAGAAGAACCCAAAGGTGAGATCGAGAAAGTCGAGA
The DNA here is from genome assembly GCA_030740295.1 of Planctomycetota bacterium. The sequence goes on along the minus strand of JASLXP010000025.1, from coordinate 13,136 downwards.
AGAAGGAAGGTGCCGAACAGAAAGAAGAGGAAGTGAAGAAAGAAGAGGAGAAAAAAGAAGGAGAACAGGAAGAAGACAAGAAAGAAAAGCAAGAAGAAGAGAAGATTCGGCTGACCTCGCCGCACTCCCTGGTCGCGGTGAAGCTTGGCAAGAAATACGTTTTTCTGGACACGTACGCCGGCTTTGCGATCAAAGACCCGGAATCCGGAGAATTGATGGGGCTGGAAGACATCCTCAACAAACCGTCAGTTGTAGACAAAATCGTTGAGGCAAATCCAGGCTACCCACTGAAGAGCGAATATTTCAAGAAAGCTCTGTTTGCGATCACCCTGTCGCCGGAAGCGCTGGTGCCTCGCATGCGTGTGCTTCAGGAAATGGTCCGAAGGTTCTCACCTACAGCGAAGAGGTTCCCCACCGTCGCGTTCGATGCTAGAAGAGAGATCCAGTCCATTCTTGCTTCCGGTCCTGTAAAGGATGAAGAGCTCGTCAAGACGAAGAACCCGTTTCCATATACTTTCAAAGATCGAGAGTATCAGGCCGACATCTGGCTTTACCCCTTTTCCCTCGCGAAGGTCTTCTGGGCCAGGGCAGCCAAAGATAAAGACAGTCGCGGTTTCAAGTATTTCCGCGGGCTCTCGGAGCCGCAGCGCAAGAGCAAAGAATTCTACACCGCCCGACTGCAGCAGATGATTGGTCAGTATAGCGGCGCGATCAAGAAATATGGGGCCCTGGCCAAGCTCGAGGGTCCGATTGCCGAACAGTCCCAATTCAATGCAGGCATATGCTATTACGAGAACGCACAGATCGACCAGGCGATCGATTCCTTCCTCAAGTATCTCGAGCGATTTCCTGAAGGGAATTCAGCCAGTCTTTCGAATCTGCACCTGGGCCTCTGCTACAAAAAGAAGGGCGATGCCAAGAGAGTGAAAGTGCACTTTGAAAAAGTAGACGGCCCCAAAAGAGTCCTCGCCAGAATGCTGCTCGCAGAACCTGTGAAGGCGGCAGAGAAACCAAAGGAAAAGAGCGACGGGGCGAAGGCGGGCCAGCCTGCATCACCGGCGGAAGGGCAACCTGAACAGGAATGATGATCAGGGGCTACTGGATTATGACGATTAAAGACTTCGGATGTCACTTATTCCGCGTGACGCGAAGAAGTTCGTGGCACGGGCGTCTCGCCCGTGAATCACGGCCGGGACGGCCGTGCCACGATTTTGGTCGTGGCCGTTAGGCCACGTTAGGATTAGGACATAGTTGAGACTTGCCCGCCGCACACCCACATTGGGCTGACTCAATCCTCCTCCGGCGGCCCCAACCCATTCTCCTCACGCCATCTCAATAGCGGATGCCGCCGCTCGAGCTGTGGCAATTCAATCGCGCGACGGTAGGCACCTGACTCAAAGATCCCCATCATGATTTCGAGAACGTGGTGCGCCTCTGCACCGCTGCATTCATGGTCGCGATCCTCGTCCAGGGCAGCGACGTATTCCGCGGCGAAGGCGTATTCCGATTCGCCGGCATTGCTTTCTGGATCGAAACCGTCCGGTAACTCGGCATCCAGTTCCTGCCACTGGTCGTGCTCGCCGTCCGGGAGGTAGTGCGGCGTTGGCAGAAACCATGCCTGGTGCATTTTCCAGCAGAGCTGGCCTTCGCTGCCGAGGAGACGGAGTTGGTACGCAGTGCTGTCCATCTTCTCGAACTGATGCTGATAGAGCGTCGCGCAGAGATTGTCTTCAAACGTCATCGTAGCAGTGATGCATTCACCCGCGGCAGTGCCCATCCCATTCGGCGCGGGGACGACATCTTCCGTTGTGATCGGATGTCCTCCAGTCAGCAAGGTTGCGTACACGCTCTGGCAGTGCCCTGCAAACTTGATCACATTATTCAGCGAGTGAGTACCGATGTTCAGCAATCCGTATCCACCAAAATATCCCTTGCCACTGGTCTCGATATGGCGAATTCGGCCGATACGGCCTTCAGCGAACTTTCTGGCAATTGCATTCATTCCGCAGGAGACTCGGCCCTGGTGGTGGATGGCGATCCTGGCTCCTTTCTCCTTCGCCTTGGCAATCACTGCATCGGCCTGCTCCAGATCCACACACATCGGTTTCTCCATATCGATGTTCACACCGTACTCGAGCACACGCATGGCAAGTTCGTAATGAAACTTTGTGTTCGTGGGAATGATGACGATGTCCGGTTCTGTTTCCCGGATCATTGCGTCCAGATCTTCGTAACGAGCGGAGACGTCAAGCTCGTCGCCGAGTTTATTGAGACGTTCCTGATCGAGGTCGCAGAGGGAGACGACTTCGGCCCTGGGGTGTGCGCTGTAACCTTTGCTGGCAGAAGTACCCCTGGGGCCGCAACCGAGTAAGGCGACTTTGTAGACTTTCATGATTTCATGTTGAGAGAGTAGTGTGGTAGAGCGCGTTTCTACTCGACCTTGGAAGGCGGTTCAAAGGCTTTTCACCTTGACAGCCGTGGTCAGCGATTCTTATGGCACTGAACCGGATGTCCGGCAGATCGATATCAGTGCGATGATATGTAACCAGCATCAGCCAGCAGTTGTTGCGCCAACTCGTCTTCCGGTGGGTTCACTCCACATCCTCCCATTAGATTTCAAACGGCCCCCAAACCATCGGCGAACCCTGAAATTATTGTTTTAATGCTGTCCCCAAAATCTGGCGCGGCGATTAATACAAATGGGAAGAACCTCATGAACGCATTCCTGCATGCCACGCTGGTGGCCACTTTAACAATTACATCCATTCAGGCGGAAGACGTCTCCCCCAAGGCCGTTCGGGCCCTCATGGTCACCGGCGGGTGCTGCCACGACTACAACTCGCAGAAATTCACCATCACTGAAGGAATCGCTGCTCGTTGCGGTTTCCCCATCGAATGGACGCTGGAGCACAGCCAGAACGCAAAGATTCCCATTTACGAAAAGGGTGATCTCAGCGAAAAGTTCGACATCATTTTTCACAACGAATGTCACGCGGGCATACGTGACATGGAATGGATAAACAAGATTCTGCAGCCGCACCGCGAAGGCATTCCGGCCGTTGTCATGCACTGCAACATGCACAGCTATGGTTTCGGTCGCGTCGAGCCCTATGTGAAATTCCTCGGTATCCGTTCCCATCGCCACGGTTCCCACTATCCGTACACGGTCGAGCCGATTAAGCCCGACCATCCGATCCTCACGAAAATGGGTAAGGCATGGAAGACGCCCAAGGGAGAGCTCTATGCGGTCACTGAAATCATGAAGACGGCCACGCCGATCGCACACGCACTGCGACTGGATGGCAAGAAGAAGGACCTCTATGAGGTCTGCATGTGGACGAACGAATATGAAAAGTGCCGCGTCTTTGGCACCACCGTCGGCCATCATAACGAGACCGTCGAGACCCAGGAATGGATGGACACTGTCGCTCGCGGTTTTCTATGGACCCTGAAAAGGCTCGATGACCAGACATTCAAGGCCGTTTCCAAGGACGAGCACACAAAGGTAATCGCCGCAGCAAAGTCAAAGGCAGGCAAGAGCAAACCCGCGCCCAAAGCGCAGGTGAAGAAAGGCGCGGGGAAGGTGAAGCCAAACCTGGCGACCAACAAGCCGACCAAGGCATCCAGCAACGAGAAAAACAAGGGCAACATCAGTAAGAATGCCGTCGATGGCAATCTCGGCACTCGCTGGTGCGCGGCGAACAGCCGGTATCCGCAGTGGTGGCAGGTCGACCTCGGCAAGCCCGAGCATATCAAGAGCCTGCGTATCCATTGGGAAAAGATGTACAAGGACAGCCGATACACGTTCAAGATCGAAGGCTCGAAAGACGAGAAAGAGTGGAAAATGATCGTCGACGAAACCAAACCGAAAAAGGACAACTTTGTCTCGGCGCATGTGGTGGACGCGCCGGACACGCGCTTTATCAAGGTGACCGCTCTGAAGCACTCCCAGGCTCTCTGGGCGAGTTTCTGGGAGTTCGAAGCGTACACGACCGAGGAGTTGCCGAAGACCGAGAAGGTCTTGATCAACAGAAACGTGCCAAAGCCATTCAACACAAAGGGTAGTGTCCGCGTTCCTGATAATTACGAATTCAGCATGTTCGCAAAGGCGCCGGAGGTCAGCTATCCGTCCGCGGTGGCCTGCGCGCCGACCGGCGAAGTGTTCGTTGCGGTCGACCAGAATGGCTCTCTCGGGAAAAGGCGCGACGTCCAGCAGAACATCCTTCGGCTGGTCGATAGCGATGGCGATGGCAAGGCCGATAAGGTGAACGTCTTCGCAGAGAAAGTCGAAGACACAACCGGCGACAACAAGTGGATGGTTTTCAACGGCCGCGGCATGTTTTACGACAACGGTAAACTGTGGGTATTGCATCCGCCCTTCGTGCGAGTGTTTGAGGACACCGACGGCGATGGCAAAGCTGACAAGAACGATCTGCTCATCAGCGGCATATCCACCCAGCGTGGCCTTGTTGGACGCGGTGGCGATCACACTACCAATGGTTTTCGCGTTGGCATCGATGGATGGATGTACATCGCAGTTGGCGATTTTGGATTTAACAACGCGGTCGATAAGAGTGGCAGGAAGGTCGTCCTGCAGGGAGGAGGAATCGCGAGAGTAAGACTGGACGGGACCGAACTGGAAATCTACGCCAGGGGCCTGCGCAACGTGTACGATGTCGCGGTCAGCCCGCGGCTCGATCTTTTTACCCGCGACAATACGAACGACGGCGGTGGCTGGAACGTCCGGCTCAGCCATGTCATTGGAGGCCAGGCCCAGTACGGCTATCCGCGTCAGTTCAAGAACTTCAAAGACGAACACATCGATTGCCTGGACGATTACGGCGGCGGCTCCCCCTGCGGATCGATCTTTTTTGATGAGCCCGGGCTGCCTGGCTTCGGCGGGTTGCTCACCTGCGACTGGGGGCGCAGCGTCGTCTATCACCATCCTCTGACGCCGAACGGTGCCGGCTTCAAGGCCGAGCAGAGGGAGTTCGTCAAAGTGAGCCGGCCGACCGATATCGACATGGACGGCAGCGGTCGCATCTACATCACGAGCTGGCACGGCGGCGGTTTCGCTTTTAAGAACCCGAACTGCGGGTACGTCGTCCGCGTCACCCCAAAGGATTTCAAACCGCGCAAATTCCCCGACCTGAAGAAGGCCACCGATGAAGAGCTCGTTGGGCTGATGGCGTCAGAGAGTCACATCTGGCGTCAGCACACCCAATTGGAAATCCTTCGCCGCGGCGACAGACCCGTCTTCGCCGATGGCATGACGAAGCTGGCAAAGGACGCTCAGAGGAATCGCGGTGCACGTATAGCCGCCATCTTCACATTGAAACAACTTCAGGGCGCGAAATCGCATCCGGCTCTCGTTGAGCTCACCAGAGATGACAGCTTGCGCGAATTCGCCTTGCGCGCTCTCACCGATCGGCTTGGTGAAAACGCAGACGTGCCAGTGATGCCGTTCGTTGATGCCCTCACCGACAAGAATCCTCGAGTGCGTCTCCAGGCGGCCATCGGCGTTGGGCGCCTGGGAAAGCTTGAGGCCGCCGCGCCGCTCACGAAGCTCACTGCGGACAGCGACTTCCTCGTCGCGCACGTCGCTGTCAAAAGCCTGGTGAGACTCGAGGCCGCCGATGCCGCGCTCGCTGGTGTTGATGGCAGCAATGCGGCAGTACGTAAAGGGAGTCTCAGGGCTTTGCACGCGCTCCACAAGCCCGAAGTGGTCGATGGGCTTATAGAGCGGTTGGATTCGGTGACAGACGTCGAGGCTAAGAAAGATCTTCTGAGCGCGCTCGCCCGCCTGCATTACAGGGAAGCTGATTACGACGGCGGCTGGTGGGGCACGCGACCGGACAGCCGCGGGCCGTACTACAAGCCCGTCAAATGGGAAAAGAGCGATGCGATTCTCGAGCGGTTGATGAAATCACTTTCCGAACCTGAATTAGTGCCATTCCTCTTGAGCGAACTGCCGCGCAATCGCGTCGAAATCAAGAACTCGCTCAACATACTGCTGAATCTGGCACAGAAGAAGCCAGAGTTCAGAGCGACTGCTGCCATCATCTTTCTGGAATCTTCAAAGGTACCGTCCCAGGGCATCCATCTGCTGAAGGAATTGGCGATCGACACGAATGCAGACTCCAAGATCCGCGTTCGCATCCTGGACGGTCTTATGCGCACGGCCGACATCAAACAAGGTTTCAACGCAGCCTGTGAAGTTGCATCGGCGGTTAAAGAAACGACCGGCGAGATGGCGTACGCCCGTGAAGCATTCCTTCGCAGCCCCAAACATACCAAACGCTTGAATCTCGTGAGGCAAGCTGCAACCGGACAACACGCCGCCCTCCGTTCGGTCGCCTTTGCCATATTAAATAATCTTGCGACCAGCCAACTGGTCAAAGGCAAGGAACGTGATGCCATCGTGGGTCTCGTCGGCGAGCTGCGAAGCCATGCGAATCCAGCGGTAAAAGAACTGGCCGAGAAGATTATCCTCGAAAGGCCGGCCTCCGATTTCACAGACGAGACCATCGGCGAATTGAAGCCGGAGAAACTGGCCTCTATCGTCGCAGGCATCAAAGGAAAGCCATCCGATGGGCAGCAATTGTTCATGACTCAGGGCTGCGTTGCCTGCCACACGGTCTCGCCCAACGAGCCCCTCAAGGGACCCAGCCTGATCGATATCACCAAGCGCTACAAGCCGCACGAAGTCATCGAGAGCATCCTCAAGCCGAGCGCCCGCATTGCGCCCGCGTTTGCCAGCCACTGGTTTCAAATGAAAAGGGGGAACGTTCAGCACGAGGGTTTCGTCGTTCGTGAAAGTGGTGACGAGATCGAGATCCGCAACATTGCTGGAGTCTCCATAATCATGAACAAACGCGATATCAGAAAGCGCGGCAAGCGAGAAAACTCCATGATGCCGGATGGCCTTGTGCAGATGCTGACCCCGGACCAGTTTGCATCTTTGCTGGCGTATCTGAAGACCCTGGAGACGAAGTAACCTGCATTTCCCAGGCGCGTCTCGATATCTTCCCGCTGCTTACGGTCGTTTGCGGACGACACCCTCGGAAATCCAAAGCGGCGACATCCGAAAGAGGTGGCCGGTCATAAGCCGTCTTCCTTGAGTTCGGCCTGCGGACGGTTATTTCAGAATGAGCGCGCCCAGCCGATCGAGGGCCTGGAACTTGCCGCTGAACGTCGGACTCCATACCAGATTCTCTTTGCCGCCGCGCATGATGTTCATGTAGATGGTCTGTCCCGACTTGGCGCCGCGCGGGAGGAGATGCTTCAGCGGAAACGAAAGAGTGACTGTCCAGACGTTCCTGTCGATGGTTGACTTCGCTCGGACGTGGCTCTTCCAGGGTGCCTCTCCGTAAGCGAGGTCTCTGCTTTTGCCGTTGGGGTTGATTGCCCATTGACGATACGGACGCACGCCGCGCTTTTCCGCGAAGAGGAATTCCCAGTCGTCTCCGCCGAAGACGTCGTTGTGGATGACGAGTTGTTTGGTGTCCATGACGTCTCGCAGGCGCACATAGAGAAACTCGGTGTCGTGGAGGAAGCTTGCAGACAGCTTTCGGTTGGAGAGATCGCCTTTGAGCGTTCGCCATTGGGGCGCGGTTGCTGCACTCGCCCAATCGACTTTATTCGGATCACCTGATGCGCCGGCAGTGATTCGTGGCGCTTCGAGTCTGGGGCGCATGGCCAGGCGCTTGCGTTCCAGTTCGAGTTGGGCGAGGTAGGCGGGATCGACTTCCTCGCCGGGCTGGGGCTTTACGAGCAGCACACGATCCATCCAGACTCCGTTGGGCTCTTTCGAGCCTCGCACGTAGGCCGGGCCGCGGAGCTTGAGCGAAATGTATGCGTTCCAGTCGTTGGCGGCAGGATCGTCCGAATCCTCGACATACAGTCGGTCAACAATGACACCCAGTCGTCTGCCTTCCAGCGCCCACACCATCGTGCCGGGCCGGACGCGGATTCGGCCGAGCCTGTAGAGGTGATACTTGCCGTCCTGGGGCAGATTGTTTGGGCCCATGGTGACGGTCAGGTCGTCGTCTACGCCGAGCTTCAACGGCTTTTGATGCTGAGCGTCTGCGGCAAGCTTGGGCGCGTCGCCGCCCTTCTCGGCCGCCTGGATTCTGCTCTTGGTGGTGAACGTCGCAGTCATGCGGCCGGCTGCTTCGTCATCTGGAACGAACCTCTGCCGCGGTCGGATGTGCGAAAAGGTCAGCCAGTTGAAATCAGCGACATCACGTCGAGGCAGCTTGCTGAACTGATCCGGCAGCTTTGGCTCACGAAACAGTCCGACCATCCGCTCCATGAGTTTGCCGTCCTTGTTGAGTGAGAGTTTCTGCTTGGAGTAGAAGCGTGAGTAACGGCCCTTCACGAATGATCGCCATCCCCGTTCGTAACGGCTGATAACTTTTTCGCGGCCGAAGGGCATGGCCTCTCCCGGCGGCAGCTTGCGTTCGAGCCATGGCCAGAGCCAGAGCAGTGCGGAATCCAGTATGAAGCGCTCGTCGTAGACGTGGCGGGCAAAGAGGCTGTCGGGTTCCAGCAGCGCCTCCGCTTCTTCGAAGAGCCTGGACGAGGTCACGAAGAATTCGAGGTCGAGGTAGGCAAGCTTGTGCGGCGCGTCCCGCAGCATCTTGAACTGAGCGTCCGAGTCGATGCGCTTCCGCAGATAGTTCAGATACGCACGCATCTTCCCGCAGGCGGCGCTGAAAAAGCCGTCCATGAAAATCTCCAGCAGCGGCTCGACAGGCTGTTTGGGATCAACCAGAAGCTGGTAGGCGAGCCAGAACTTCAGCGGAACAAATTGCTGGCCCGCCTCCATGTAATGTGCGCTCTCTGCAAAGAACGACTTCGCGCCCAGATCGGCGAAGAGCTTCAGGTCAGACGCGATGCAGTGGACAATGGAATACGGCGTCGGAAACGCCGAGTAATAGCTCAGGCTCGTCCAGTAGTCGTCGCCGATACCGAGCCGCCCGCCGGCTTTGCCCCAAGCCGTAATCTCGCCGAAGTTCTCCGCATTAAACGCGTGCGATAGCGGGCGTATCCCATCGACCTTGCTGTAAACATCGCACCAGCCAATCAGCACATTGTGCCGCGGCTGGAGCTTTCGGGGCGGTTCCGACGTTTGGTTATAGCCCAGTGTGCCGATGAGGGTTTTCGGATGTTCCTTTTCGATGGCCGAGGCGACTCGATTCACAAAGTGAATCAGCGGCCCGCTCTCGCTGGCTTCTGCTTTGGCTTTCGCCTGGCAGTTTTTGCACTGGCAGTGCGCGTCGTATTTGTCGTTCTGAGTGAGCCAGTAAATCTTCGGCGGCGGCACACCTTTCTGCGCGGCTTCGATGCGATCTGCCGCAATGAACTCGCGCAGTTTCTCCAGCGTCAGCCGCTCGACGTCCGGATGGGTCAGGCAGAGCTGTCCCGGCCCCGCGCCATCATAAGCGGGGATGCGCTTACCTCTCCGATCCAGTGCGAAGTACTCGGGATGCGTCTCAAACCAGTCCTTCGCATTCACGAACTGCGAAAACGAATGAACTGCCGATCGCTTCGGGCCATGCAGCCGGTAAAACGCTCCTTTGGGATAGAAGTCCTTGCGCCCTCGAAAATCGTAACGGTAATTCTTGTTCCGGATCATGAAGCCCCATTGGTCGTCAGGGCATCCGGTCGGCGAGCGAACCGCACGCTGCCAGAACCAGGGCTTGGACTGTACATCGAGCTTGCCAAGCCTGATGGACGCTCTCGAAGGAACCACCTCCGTTCGCCGATCCAGCCAGTGACACCCGATGTGGTCTTCAAGGAATTCATAGACCGCGTAGAGTGTCCCTCGCGGTCGCCCACCAGTGAGGATGAGATGCTTGCCCACCGTTCGGATGACCCATTCCTCCTCACCAAGTCTGTTGAACTCGATGCCCTGCGCAGCGGCGAAGGCCGTCTGTCCGACGTAGATACGAGACGTCTCCTCTGAAGCCTGCGATTCCTCTACGGCTGTAAATGTCGCCCCGGCAACGCGTCCAAGAAAGTGCGCCAGTTCCTTCGCCGCATGTTTCTCGGGCTCGATGGCGTCTTTCGCCCGCACGATGACGCAGGATGATTTGCCATCGAGCGCTATGGTGATTTCAGCGTGGGCGTGCGAAGCGAGGGAACAGAGAAGAAAAAACGTGGTCGGGGCCGCCAGCAGACGCGATGAACGAACCGGATACCTCATGAAAGTCATCGTAGCATAATCGTGAGACTGTTATCCATTGCCCGGCCAATGAAGTCCCGCGTCTTGCGGCTGCGACTCAATCCACAACCAGTTTCGCGAATTTGTCGAGCACGTGGTAGGTGCGGGTGCCGGTTGGAGAGAAGGTGTAGGCGGAACGATCTTCACCACGGACGCGGGCGCGGCCGACGTTGAAGTACCAGGGCTCTTTCTCCGTGGGCTTGGGGCCGACAATATTGTGGTTGGGATCCTGCGAGCCCTGCACCGGATCGACGATGCGCAGGCGGAAGGTGACGCGCCAGTAATCCGCGCCACGCTCAGTCCTGACTTCGGCCTGGGACTTCCAGGTAGTCCGGATTCGGATCTTGCGGTCAGCGTCGAACAGTTTGCCGTCGGGGTTGGCCTCGATCTGATAGTAGGCGTGACTGGGCGTCTCGATCAGGAGCGCTACGCTGTCGCCGCTCCAGACGTCCTCTGTCACGAACAAGTTTTTCATGTCCGGCTCTTCGCATCGGATGTCAAAGACCAGGTGATCATTGTCCCACGTCGCGCTGAACGTGGTTTTGACGTCGGCCTCTTTACCGGTCTGGATTTCCCGTAACGAATAAGTCTTTGCTTTGCCGGGCTTGGCTGCATCGCGGGCCATGGCAATGGGAGCGTTCTTTCTGGGGTCGCCGGCCTTCAGTTTCTTTGCGTATTGTTCCTTGAGCTCGGACAAGGGCTGGAGTTCATCGATCATCAACTGGACGCGTCTTCCATAGACCGTTTCGCCGGCCTTTTGCCGGGCAACGCGCAGCATTTCCACAAGCTTGATGCGGTCAGGAAACGTTACGTTGCTGGGAGAAGTCGGCCGTTTTGAGCGTGTTTTCGTGGACAGTGTCCCTCCTACGCCTTTGCGTTCGCTGCTGTAAACCGACTCGGCGAATTCAATGGCCGCTTTCATCTGGTCGCGCACGGGGCCGTAGAAGAGGGTGTAATACTCTTCGAGGAGCGCATCGATGTTCTGACTGGCGTCCCAGAAGAATTGGGACTGTACATAGAGGTTCAGGTGGTTCACTCCGGGTGAAATCCACCGCATCCGCCATTGGCTCTGCTCGTCACACTCTCCCAGTGAAATGCCTTTAAGGGCACGCAGGTCTTTAGCCATGGCACGCGCGTGGAACACGGGGAACGGGTCTGGCTTTTCGGGGCCGCTCCAGAGACTGTAACGATTGTTCTCAACCCGCAGAATCCGACCCGGTGCCAGCACTTTCTTCCACGCATCGACACGTGCCCAGTAGAAATCCCAGCGCTCCTTGTCATTGAGCAGTGGGCGGCCGACGTTAGAGATGAACACCGCGACATTTGGACTGAACTTCTTGATGCTTTTCGGCGGATCAACATACGGCGTGTATGCCCCGCAACTGACCAGACGATCGGGATGCGTCTTGTAGAGCTCGGCGGCCACGCGGTTGACGAAATTCCAGACGAGGTCTGAAGGCTCCTTGCCCTTGCACGATTCGCATCCGCACTTCCTGAAACCGTCCGTAGGCCAGAGCGAAACGTGCGGCTGCTTGAACCGGTCGAACACAAAGCGCGCATACTTGGCGGCTTCCTCCGCGAGTTCTCCAGACGAGTAACAGGCTGTGCCGTAACCGCGGTGTTCGGTGTCGCGTTTACCGCCAACGAGAGCGTAGTATTCGGGATGGGCCTCTTTCATCTGCCGGCGCCGGTGAACGTGGGTGAGCCCGTGCGCGTGTCCCATGTTCCCAAGAACCTCGTACCCGGAATTCATTCCGATGCGCCGAGCCCACATGACGTCATCGAAGGAGAAACCTGCGTAGTTGTACCAGAAGAAAGAGCGAAGCGCGTAATCGGGTCGCACCGTCTTGTCGATTGATGGCAGTGCAATGGAATTGTGTTTCGGGATGACCTCGCCGAGGGGACGCGTCATATACCAGCGAACGCCGAGTGTCCGCAGAAACTCGTAAACCGCGTTGAGCGTGCCTCCTTCGTCGTGGCTCCAGTAACCAGGACCTACTCCCCGTGCCCACTTCTGGTTCCGCGGATTCCAGACGGCCTTATTTTCCGTGCCGTATCGTTCGGACATCTGGTCGTCAAAGTTCCTTGGGTTCCAGAAGTGTTTGAAGCCGCTGTGAAACGGATGACCCCACGCAGTCTCAGTCCTGTCGCCGACAATCTTGTCCCATTCCTCCTGAGCTCTCTTCTGGTCGGGACGAAACCGCGGCCATGACTTTGGCGGAACGAAATCGAAATCGCTGCCGAGCAGCACCAGGTGGTTCTGGCCCGAGACCATTCTGAAGGCGCCATATTTCAATCCATCCGCAGTGACACCGAGTCGCTTCGTCGCTGCACTCACGCCGACATGGATTTTGACTGGATGCTCATCACCTGGCCGCGTGGTAATCGGCAATCGTGCACTCGTGATCTGTTGCAGGTAGTACTGCAGCTCGAGAGCGGCCAGGCTGGCCATGCGCGGCCGTTCCTCTGCGATGACGACCTCGGCGTTGGGCTTTCCGTCTCTGATAATGAAAAGCTCCGCCATTGTCGTGGCGCAAGTGAGGAAGACGAGGAGTAGAAAGACTGATGGTTTCTTCATTGGATGTCTGTACTGCTTAAGACTTCTTTCGACCGAAACTGTGGATGCGGATGGCGGGAGAGGTCGAGGAACTACCCAGCTTTACTGTCATTGAGAGTGAGGCCTCAACTGTAACCTGGTTTCACTGGTCACACCGCTCGTCACATCGCGGGCGCTGATGGTGTAATCGCCGGGCGGGTCGTTGAGGGCGAAGGGGATCGTGGTCGTGGCGGTGCCGTTCTCTGCGAGGACGTTTTGGGCGAGATGGGCGATGGGCTCGCCTTTGGGAGATATAACTTCCAGACGGAGACAATGGGAGCTGGTCTTACCGCTGGCCTCGATTCTGAAAGA
>JASLXP010000024.1 GCA_030740295.1 Planctomycetota bacterium | reverse complement strand
CTTCTGAATCAGAGCAATGGGCAGGGCATCCAGATCCCCGATGGTCTCCCATGATCCCAAACTCCCGTTGAGTGTGTGGCCATTCAACAGCGTCAGAACCGCGGAATTGCGACCGAGGTAACCCGTGGTCATGCCCCGCATCACAATCTTCGGAAAGGTGTCGCTGATCCCTTCACCACGCGCAAGGAAAATTCCCTCCACACTCTGCAGCACTTCCTGGATGTTGCGCGCTGGCGTCTGTTCGATTCCTTCCCGTGTGACGATGTTGACCCTGTTCGGCGCTCTCCTCACATCTTCGCCGATTGGACTGGCAGATATGATGGTACTGCTCAACTCGATGGGCTCTTCCTCGAGGACGAAGTCGACCACCACCGACTTCTGACCCACCGCGATTCTCTTCCTGGTCGCCGTGGCATAGCCGATCAGGCTGGCCTGCAAGGTATAAGTGCCGGCCGGCACGCGGGCGATTGTGCGCCAGGCAATGTGTGCACGAGATGAGGGTAGGCCCCTCGTAGCCGGTCTGCGGAGGCAGGCTGCAAACCACCGTAAGCGGCTGTGGTCAAAAGTCACGGTCGTGAGCGTTACGGAAAAGGCAGGATTGAACCTGTCAGGTGTGAAACGGAAAGACGAACGCAAGTGAACCACTGATGACCCGTCGAAAGCGTAGGAACGACGTCAAAACCGGGAGGTAGTCGTTAATCCGGGATAAGTTCTGGCGATATCCGCTTACGGCCAGAGCGGCGTCCGGCGTAAAGGTGGCGTGAGTCCGTTTCAGGCTCGTGTGTGTAACCTGGGAACCTGTCGCCTCGATGTGAAGGGAGATGCTCAAGTGGAAGCCCCATGAGAGCCCGAGTACCGATGCGAGGCACAGGGACGGACCGGCCTGTAGTAGTGGTGAAGCGTCTGTAATGGACGTGGAGCGAAGGGGCCGGATTGACCTGCTGTTGAATTGAATCAACCAGCGATGGGAGGAGTTCATGACCACAGCAAAGCCGTACGAGATTTCCAAACAGCTCGTTTGGGACGCGTACAAAAAGGTGAAGGCGAACAGCGGAGCGGCGGGTGTGGATGGCCAGTCCCTGGCGGCATTCGAACAGGACTTGAAGAATAATCTTTACAAGATCTGGAACCGGATGTCGTCGGGCAGCTATTTTCCACCTCCGGTCCGCCTCGTCGAGATCCCGAAGGGCAACAGGGGAGCGACGCGGACGCTGGGCATTCCGACGGTTTCGGATCGGATTGCGCAGACGGTCGTAAAGATGGTTCTCGAACCGAAGGTGGAGCCGTACTTTCATCCGGATTCGTACGGGTATCGTCCCGGCAAGTCTGCCCTGGATGCGGTCGGCGTCACCCGTCAGCGGTGCTGGCGGCAGGACTGGGTGATCGATCTGGACATCAAAGCTTTTTTTGATAATCTGGATTGGGAACGGGTTATGCGGGCGGTTCGTCACCATACCGACCTGCCGTGGATTCTCCTGTATGTGGAGCGATGGTTGAAAGCTCCGGTTCAGCGAACGGACGGGAGTCTGGAAGAACGAACGAAGGGCTCGCCGCAAGGCGGTGTAATCAGTCCCTTGTTGTCGAATCTGTTTATGCACTATGCGTTCGATGAATGGCTGCGGCGAAACTTCCCGCACATTCAGTTTGAGCGCTATGCGGATGATGCGGTCATCCACGTACGCAGCCTCGCGGAAGCGGAGCAGGTGCTGGAAGCCGTCCGGTCCCGACTGCTTGAGTGTGGTCAGGAGGTGCATCCTGAGAAGACGAAGGTCGTCTATTGTCAGGACTCTGACCGCAGGGGCAGCCATGACCACATCCAGTTCGATTTTCTGGGCTATACATTCCGTCCTCGCCGGGCGAAGAACCGCTGGGGCAAGTCGTTCGTCAGCTTCCTCCCGGCGGTGAGCAACAAGGCGGCGAACGCCATCCGGGCCACGATTCGTTCGTGGCGTCTGGGCGCCACCCGCAACAACCAGAGCCTGGAAGAGATCGCGAAGTTCGTCAATCCCTATGTGCGCGGCTGGGTGAACTACTATGGTCGGTTTTATAAATCGGCCCTCACCCCGGTGCTGCGGTGCCTGGAACGCAGTCTCGTATACTGGGCACGCCGCAAGTTCAAACGACTCCGTCGTCATCAACGGCGGGCGGTACACTGGCTGGGCCGTGTGGCCCTCCGGGAGCCCAACCTGTTCGAGATATGGCGGATTGGACTTCGACCTGCGACTGGACAATAAGAGCCGGATGAGCCGAGAGGTTCACGTCCGGTTCTGTGAGGGCCTGGGGGTGAGATTCCCCCGGGCTACTCGACTTGTGGTCTTTGTTGCGCCCCAGCGCCGCGGACAGGGCCGCGGGCAGGGCGAATCCCATGGTCCGCGCCCCGCAGGTACCCAGGTAGGTTCCAAAGGCATAGGTGGTCCACAGGTACTCGGCCGGCATGTTGTAGATGCCGGTCTCGATGGTCAGGATGGTTTGTCGGGGGCTCAACTGCCGGGTTGTCTCGATCACCTGCTGCGGCCACAGGCCGGGTCCTCTGGGCGCCAGCTGCTGGCGCAGCTGCTGGCGCGCTGCTTCCACATCCTCGGCGGCCCACTTCCCGGTTCCGGCTGCAGTCAGGGTTTGCAATATGGCGGCCAGGTTTCCAATCACTTTGAC
>JASLXP010000023.1 GCA_030740295.1 Planctomycetota bacterium | reverse complement strand
CCCAGCGAATTTAAACCTCCAAATTGATCGAAGATTCTTGCTCCAGAATCGATGGCCTTTCCTTTTTCGGTAAAATGGATCGACTTGAATGGAATATTATATTCGCCAAGGGATTTCATGAATTCAGGCTCCGTCCGCATCACGACATACGAGCGAGCGAAACTCACACTGTTGAAGGTTGGGTGCGCTTAGCTTCCCGATGCCAGCTTCTTGAGCAGGTCGTAGTTCGAACGCTCCATCTTGAGTTGCCCCTTGTTGATTTGCCGGGCGATCTCGGTCACAGCGTCATTGCACGGTGTCGGCACACCGGCATCCTTGCCCCTACGCGCCACCATACCATTAATAAACTCCAACTCGTTTTTTCGGCCTTTTTTACTGTCCTGGAGAGAGGCGGATTGGGACCGAGTGCCTGTATGGCGCTGCAGTGTTCTCAGGGCCGTCACCAGCACCTGCTCGTCCGAACCGGCGAAATCGTCCTCGCCCAGGCCGAATACGGGCTCGATCTGGTAGCCGATCGCTGCGGCCACCGCAAAGGCTTCCTTGCCAAGATTCACCTGCATTTCGAATAATCCATCAAATTCATCGGCCTCTGATTTCCTGATGCCGAGCACACCAAATGGCCCCATCGCCATCGAATTGACTGTAAGTTTGGTCCACCTTGCGCCATAGATGTTTTCGGTCAGATCCACCTGCGCCACGTTGCTCAGAATCGATTGAATTTCTTTCAAGCGCGGCGTGATCTGCCCATCGAGTTCACCGAGGCCAAACCATGTGCCTGTTCTGGTTGTGTTTCGCTGGACCTCGCCGGGCGTGAAAATCTGCGCTGAGAGCTCTATCACACAACCCATCGTGCGCTCGCGTCCGATGATGGATACGTATGTATCATCATTCATGCTGTTCTGCAGGCCGACCAGTACGCCGTCGCTTTTCATATAAGGTTCGATAAGTTCGGCCATCCAACGGCTGTCGTAGGACTTAACGGCGACGAAAACGATATCGAACTCTGGTTTAAGCGAGGCCAATTCGCACAGATGATAGGCCCGAACCGGGATCTTCAGATCCAGGTCAGGCATCACGATGTGCAGCCCCGTCGCCTTCATCACCTCGACGTGTGCCGGCCATTGGTCGATGATGGTGACATCCAAGCCCGCATCGGTCAGATCGGCGCTCACACTGCTTCCAATTGCGCCGCATCCCAGCATAGCTATCTTTTTGCTCATGATTTTCACCCCACCCGATCTAAGGTATCGATCAAAAAATAATCCTCACTGCAAGAGCAGTTGATAGTAATTTAAAGATCTTGATGAATAAACATGGGATTTAATTTTTACGGGGCGAGGGGAATCCCGTTCCGTGTGTTCCATAATAATTAGAACCTCCTTGAATTCATGGTTTTATTCAGTTTCTCATTTACTTTTGTCATGCATGAGCAACAACAAATCTTAATCGAGAGGCCTTTCTAGGTCTGTCAATTTCTTTTAGCCCTTCTGACCGTCCAGCGCCTCGAACGCCTTTTTGGCCGCCCGCAGTCCCTCGTTCGTTTTTGAGAGCCCGATGTAAGGGGAGCATTGGGTAATTGCTTCGACAATTTCATCGCGTGTCAGACCGGCGTTCAGCGCGCTACGGACGTGCCACTCCAGTTCGTTGTCGCATTGGTTCGCAGTGGACGCGGCAATGACGATGAGCTCCTTTGTCTTCATGTCGAGGAGCGGCTGGTTCCAAATCATGCCGAAACAGTATTCAAAAATAGCTTGGTTGTGAATCTTGGAGATCGTGTAGAAACCATCGTGCGCCTGTCCGCCGGTTCCGTATATGCCCATCTTCTGGCGGACCTCGAAGGCCTTGGCGATCCGCTCCTTCAAGTCGGGGTGCTGATCAATCTGAGACATCATCCGGTCGCCCGTCGCCTCCGCCTCGACGTCTCTCGGGTCTTCTTCGGCGGGCCCGGCGGGCTCGATGCCTTTTTCTTTGTCCGCCTTCTCGAAAGCCCTGAGCGCGGACCTGAGGGACTGGTTTGTCCTCGGGAGCCCGATATAGGGCGAAAGGGTAGTGAGCACCTCGATGATTTCATCGCGCGTCAGCCCCAGATTCATACCGCTGCGTATGTGCCACTCCACCTCGTCGTGGAAGTCCTGGGCGGCGAGTGCGCTGATAACAATGATTTCGCGCTGCTTGAGGTCCAGGAGTGGCTGGGCCCAAACGATGCCGAAGCAGTACTCAAAAATGGCCTGGGCATG
>JASLXP010000022.1 GCA_030740295.1 Planctomycetota bacterium | reverse complement strand
CAACACCTGTCACCGGGTCTCCGAAGAGAAAACCATGTTTCCATGGCGGGCCCGGGATGTCAAGCCTGGGTAAGGTTCTTCGCGTTGCATCGAATTAAACCACATGCTCCACCGCTTGTGCGGGCCCCCGTCAATTCCTTTGAGTTTCAGCCTTGCGGCCGTACTCCCCAGGCGGTCAACTTAATGCGTTAGCTACGGCACAGAGGGGGTCGATACCCCCTGCACCTAGTTGACAACGTTTACGGCGTGGACTACCGGGGTATCTAATCCCGTTCGCTCCCCACGCTTTCGAGCCTCAGCGTCAGTCTTGCGCCAGAGTGCCGCTTTCGCCACCGGTGTTCCTTCAGATATCTACGCATTTCACCGCTACACCTGAAATTCCGCACTCCTCTCACATACTCAAGCTAGACAGTATCCGAAGCACTTCCGGGGTTAAGCCCCAGACTTTCACTTTAGACTTATCTAGCCGCCTGCGCTCCCTTTACGCCCAGTAAATCCGAACAACGCTCGCAACCTCCGTATTACCGCGGCTGCTGGCACGGAGTTAGCCGTTGCTTATTCATCAGGTACCGTCAGGGCGCGAGCTTTTTCTTCTCGCGCTTGTTCTTCCCTGATAAAAGGACTTTACGACCCGAAGGCCTTCGTCATCCACGCGGCATGGCTGCGTCAAGCTTTCGCCCATTGCGCAATATTCCTTACTGCTGCCACCCGTAGGTGTCTGGACCGTGTCTCAGTTCCAGTGTGGCCGGTCAACCTCTCAGCTCGGCTACCCATCGTTGCCTTGGTGAGCTTTTATCTCGCCAACTAGCTAATGGGAGGCGGACTCATCTTTCGGCGGAGCAAAAGCCCCTTTCTTCGCAAATTCCAAGAAACTCGCGACCGTATGCGGTATTAGCGGCCGTTTCCAACCGTTGTCCCCCACCGAAAGGTAGATTATCCACCTGTTACTCACCCGTTCGCCACTTTATACACTCTCCGAAGAGAGCTTTAACCGTTCGACTTGCATGTATGAAGCCTGCCGCCAGCGTTCGTTCTGAGCCAGGATCAAACTCTCCGATAAAAAATAGAAACTAAAGTTTGCCCACTCAGGCCACGCGGTCTCAAAGAGATCTAGCAGCCTCGAGGACGCCCTCCAGTTAATAGGAAAAGCTCGACCCCTGCAAATAACAGGAATCGTTTTACTGTGCTTCTGTTAGAAGCTTATTTATTGACGGGTCTCAATTGGCACCTTCGAAAAGGTTCCAATCAAGCCCTGCACATGGCAACCCAATTTCAGCGTCTTGCCTGAAAACCGGCGTTCCGCTTCCATCGAGTGTTATGCGTCGTATTCAATTTTCAAAGAGCCGAAGGGCAACAAAAGACCCCCACCACTCAGTTCGCTGGCACAGTACGAACCAGCTACGCTGCGCACTGGGGGTTTTTTCAGGACCCATCAACTGTGGACGCTCTATCGAAGCGTACACAAACAAGGCCGCTATGTTAGCACAACGCCAGGCCCTTGTCAACTTCCGAGGCACTCCCGAAAAGAGCGCCCTGCGGCGCGACGCGATTTAGCGGCGCAACCGGCAAAGGATGAGGACTATATCATAGGGCCCAAGGCCTGTCAACTGTTTTTCTCGATCGACTCATTCGGCGCCATTGACGACGGCGGCTCCCGCGAATATCGTGACGAATCCAGTTGTATTGTAGTGGCCCCAGACCCCTAATTCACAAAGTAGTTATCAACAGGAATCACTCGTGAGGGCGTATGATTTCGTCTTGACGCGCACGCACTTGTGGCCGGCGCCGGTACGGATGCTGACATCCGCACTGAAAACGCCGCACATTCTACATCCGTTCTGTAGAGTTCATCGAGGATCAATGTAGGCTTCGCCAGCCTGGTGTTTCTTCGCGCAGCATCGGCGCATTCGATGCGCGCTTCCTGAAAGACTCAGCGCATATCCGTGCGGCGGGAGAGTTCGTTGTCGCTTTCGATGGCGGCCGGGACCTCGGCAATCTCAGCGACCATGTCAATCGGGCCATCGCCACGCATGTCGAGATGGATGTGGACCTGCTGCGCCTCAGACTGCGGCTTCTTTTCGTTCACCCCCATGGTCTTAGCAAGCTGCCGCAACGCGCCCATCTTGTCGTGAAGTTCGATCTCGACGCGCGGGCCATCTGGAGTATTCACCGGGCGAATGGACTTAATCGCCGCTCTCTGCTCCTTCGTCAAGTCGTCTAAATCTCGCACTTGATAGCGGCCCTCGGCAACCTCTCCTTTCGGTGATGCGGTCGTATTGGCCATGACGGTTGTGTTCCTCATCGGCGCGAGAGCGTACGGTGGAACTATCGGAACTCACACGTGACAACGTTCCGGAGAACCTCCCACAATCGCCTCTACGGGACTAACGCGGCCTTCGGGCGGTGTCGATGCCGTGGGAACGGGAAAGGCGCTTAGAAGTTCTCGATGTCATCGTCATAGCCGACATTTCCCATATGGGCGCCCGTGACCACCACGGGCACGTTATTGAGCATTGTAGAGACACATACTGACGAGTTCAAGACGGGTTTTGCTGTC
>JASLXP010000021.1 GCA_030740295.1 Planctomycetota bacterium | reverse complement strand
AGCCGTCGAAGCTGACAGATGAAGAATTCAATCACATCAGAACCCACCCGGTTGTCGGTGAAGAGATCCTGAAAGATCTCAAATTTGCGCAGAAACTCTTGCCGGCGGTCCGCCATCACCACGAGAACTTCACGGGCGGGGGCTACCCTGACGGCATCGCCGGAGAAGAGATCCCGCAGGATGCGCGGCTGATGGCTGTGGCGGATGCTTATGACGCGATGACATCCAACCGACCGTACCGCGATGGTATTTCATCGAAGCAGGCTTTGAACATTCTCAAAGAAGACAAACTCGGCCAGTGGCAGCCGGAATTCGTGGAGAGCTTTGTGGCTATGTTTTGAGAAGGCGTGATTAACATCAGACAAACAAAAATATGAATCAGGAAACATTGATTGGACTGCACTGGATCGATTGGATTCTTATCGCTGTCTACGCGCTCTCCACGATTGGGCTGGGTGTCTACTTCGGGCGTAAACAGAAATCGACGAAAGAGTATTTTGTTGGCGGTGGAAACATGAACCCTTTCTTCGTTGGGGTTTCGTTATTTGCCACACTGTTGAGCACGATTTCGTATTTATCGATGCCGGGAGAATCCGCGGGCAAAGGACCGGTCAATCTTCTGGGCATGCTGGCGCTTCCGTTTGTGTTCTGGATCGTGGCTTACGGGCTGCTGCCCGTTTACATGAAGAACAGGGTGACCAGCGCGTACGAGCTGCTTGAAGAACGGCTTGGTGTGAGCCTGCGTCTTCTCGGTGCGACGATGTTCCTTGCGTTGCGGCTGGTGTGGATGACTTTGCTGGTCTACCTCGCGGCAAAGGCGATGATCGTAATGATGGGAGTGGAAGAGAAATGGGTGCCGCTCATCGTTCTGATCACCGGCATCGTTTCGGTCATCTACACTTCTCTTGGCGGCCTGCGAGCGGTGATCATCACTGACTTTATGCAGACGGTTCTTCTGTTTGGCGGCGCGCTGCTGGTTATTATTACTGTTACATGGAGCCTCGACGGGTTCAGTTGGTTTCCCACTGGCTGGCAGGAACACTGGGATACGCAGCCATTCTTCAGCTTCGATCCTAAAACGCGGGTAACGGTCGTCGGCACCATCCTGAGTGTTCTTACCTGGTACGTGGCTACCTCCGGCGGCGACCAGACTTCAGTCCAGCGTTTCATGGCCACCACTGATGCGAGCTCCGCACGCCGAGCGTTGGCCACACAGCTATGCGTGGGGGCAGTGGTTGGGGTGACTCTTTACACGGTCGGCTTTGCCCTGCTGGGCTACTTCAAGGCAAACCTGGACAAACTGCCTGAGGGGATGAGCATCCAGCAGGATGCTGACAAACTCTTCCCTCATTACATCGCCTATCACCTGCCGATCGGGGTTTCCGGTCTCGTGGTGTCAGCGATGTTTGCCGCGGCGATGTCCAGCATTGATTCGGGCGTGAACTCAATCACCGCGGTGGTGTTAACCGATTTCCTCGACCGTTTCGGCAAAGCGCCGAAGACAGAGGAGGGCCATGTCCGCTTCGCGAGATTCCTTGCTTTCGGGATCGGCCTTGTTGTGGTGCTTGGCAGCACCTCGATGAAATTCATTCCCGGTAACATCACCGGCATGACGAACCGGACGGTGAACCTGCTGACCACCCCCATCTTCGGCCTGTTCTTCTTCGCCCTGTTTGTGCCCTTTGCCAGGCCGGTGGGTGTCTGGCTGGGCACCATACTCGGAACGATCACCGCAGCATGTATCTCATTTTCAGGCCCCCTGGTGGCGTTCCTCGCAAACCACGGCGTCGACCCCGCGACCTTCAATGTTGAGCTCATCACCAAGGTCGACAAAGTCACAGGTACACAGTGGGTGACCGCGGAAGCGCCGATCAGCTTCCAATGGATCGGTCCCGCCGCGCTGCTTGTGAACATCGCTGTTGGGACGGGGGTGTCATGGCTTCTCTCAAGGCGGGAAAGAACGTAGAGGAAGAGTTCTCGTGCCCAACCGAGTCAGAGCCAATGAATACTGCAATTACGACTGAAAGGATGGGAGGGGGCCTCCTTTCTGTCGTTCTCGGCGTTCGCAATCATCGTCGCTACAGCGTCCATGTCTGGTTGCTTCTGGCCCTCTCCATCTCATCGCCAACGTCTGCTGAGACTTCTTTTAAAGCCGTTCATGACGGCAACCCCGATCCGGCCCTCGACCACTCCGGCTGGAAAAAGGTCAACGGCGCGTTGGAAGGCTCCGGGTTGGGCCTCTTGCTGAAGTCCACAAAATCCATTGGAAAGGGAGAGGCCCGAATCCGTGCGAAGTTCGCCCTCGACAAGCTCAATCACACCGCGGCTTCGATTGTCTTTGGAGGGCGCAGCCACTTCGGCTTTGATGGGAGCGGGAAGAAGCTTTTCGTTGAAGGGCCGTTGTTTTCGAAGCTCACCTTTCTCGATACAGATAATCCGATTCAGGACAATAAACCGTTCGTGTTCGAGATGGTCAGAAAAGACGGGCGGCTCTCTTTCAGTATCGACGGCAACGAGCTGCACACCATCAAAGATACCGGCAAGCCACTCGGCGAGATTTCGCTGCGGCCCCATCGCGCGACCATGCGCGTGTTCGAATTCACCCTCGAGGGAAATCTGATGGAACCGCCCAGGCCGATGGCAGGCATCGTCGACATTTTCAAAGCTGGGACCGATGGCTATCACACATTCAGAATCCCGGTGATGACTGTGACGAAGCGGGGCACCATCCTGGCGTTTTGCGAAGGGCGCAAATCCGGTCGCGGCGATGCCGGCAACATTGATACGGTTCTGAAACGATCCGAAGACGGCGGCAAGACCTGGTCTGCGCTGCAAGTGGTCTGGGATGACTCAGGGAACACCTGTGGAAATCCCTGCCCGGTTGTGGATCAGTCCAACGGAATCATCTGGCTCTTGTCCACATGGAATCTCGGCAGCGATCATGAAAGCGCAATCATGTCCGGCAAGAGCAAGTTTCCCCGTAAGCCGTTCGTCTCAAAATCTGAAGACGATGGCCAGACGTGGTCACCGCCGACGGAGCTTCCTCACTGCCGCAAAGAAGACTGGCGTTGGTACGCAACCGGGCCTGTTCACGGAATCCAACTGCAGCGTGGCGCTCACAAGGGACGCCTTGTAATACCAGCCAATCATTCGGTCTTCGAAGGGGGGAGGAGGGACCCTCGCACCTACCACAGTCACATCCTTTATTCTGACGACCATGGCAAGACATGGTCCCTCGGTGGGATTCATGACGGCCGTACCAACGAATCGACAGTGGTGGAACTTTCGGATGGTTCTGTGATGCAGAACATGCGTTCGTACCACGGCAAGAATCGCCGTGCAGTTGCCACGAGCAAAGATGGCGGTCTGACCTGGACCGAGGCCCGGCTTGACGAAGAGCTCGTCGAGCCCGTCTGCCAGGCCAGCATCCACAGATTCAGTTGGCCGGAGGACGGGCGGAGCCGCATCCTGTTCTCCAATCCAGCATCCAGACGCAGGGATCACATGACTGTCCGCGTCAGCTATGACGAGGGGAATACGTGGCCTGTCAGCCGATTGATTTACGAAGGCTCCGCCGCCTATTCCAATCTGGCAAAATTACCTGACGGCCGCGCCGGGTTGCTCTTTGAGAGGGATGGCTACAAGAAAATCAGTTTCGTGCCCTTTGGCATCGAATGGCTTGAAGGGAAGAGCGAGACGCCTTAAGAGTGGGCGTAGAATTGGGCAATCGGTTGGCGGTGAAACTCCTGCAACCGCCCGCCTGACCAGACTATCAACATAATGAGGCTCCCATGAATTTCGACTTCATCTTCGAAAATGCAAAAGTCGTAGACGGCACCGGCTGTGCCTGGTTTCTGGCCGATGTTGGCGTTGCCGGTGATCGGATCAAAGCGATCGGCAAACTGGACGCGGCAACTGCTGCGCGTCGCATCGCCGCTGCGGGCAAGGTGCTGTGTCCTGGTTTTATCGATGTCCACGTGCATTCGGAGATTGCCCTCCTGACCGGTGAAGCCGCCTTGCCGAGGTTGACGCAGGGAGTGACCGCTGATGTGCTCGGACCGGATGGGATGGGCTACGCCCCGCTTTCTTCCGAGCGGCTTGAAGAGACGAAGGAATACCTGTCCATTTTTTATGGAATACCTGACGTGGGTTGGGAATGGCGCACCTACGGCGAATACCTGGAACAGTTCCATGAAAAATGTGCGCTCAATGTTATCCCGCAGGTCGCGTACAACGCGATTCGTGCCGAGGCGGTAGGATGGGACGGACGGCCCGCAACAGAGGCCGAGCTCGAGCACATGAAAGACCTCACGCGACAGGTGATGGAAGATGGCGCGACCGGGATTCAGACCGGACTCGAATACTATCCCTCCGCTCACGGGACCACCGAGGAACTGATCGAGCTCTGTAAAGTCGTGCGTGAATACGGTGGAGTTCATTCATCCCACATCCGCGGTTACGGCGTGCATTTTGAAAACTCCTGCAACGAGGTATTCCGAATTTCTGAGGAGGCCGAGATCCCCTTTCACTTTTCGCATCTGTTTGGCCTGCCCGAGTTCTATAAGCCTCTCGAAGACGCGCGAGCGCGCGGGATCGACGTCACCTTTGATGCGTACCCATACATGGCCGGTTCGACTCACCTCGTCTACTGTTTCCCCAAGTGGGTGCAGACCGGAACGCCCGATGAAGTCTTGCAGCGTCTCGGCGATCCCGACGAGCGAGAGCGCTACCGGCCGCAGATGAACCAGTTCTTTGAGGACCGAGCTTACGACACGCAGGACGTGGTGTTCTCCACCGTCGGTGACGGAGACCATGAGATCCTGGGCAAATCCCTGTCCGATGCGGTTGCCGAAAGCGGCAAGGATCTCACCGATTTCGCGAGCGACCTCCTGGTCGAACAGAATCTTCAAGTCTTGATGATCTTTCACTGGCAGGATGAAGACAAACAGAAGACCGCCCTGACACATCCGTACCACATGGTCTGCTCGGATGGCATTTTCAAGGCTGGCCGGCCCCATCCGAGGGGCTACGGCACGTTTCCCCGCTTTATCGCGCTGACGGCGAAGCAGAAAGGCTGGCTGACTCTGGAAGACGCTATCCGCAGGATGACCAGCTTCCCCGCGACCCGCTATGGCCTGGCCGATCGGGGTATCATCCGTGAAGGTATGGCCGCCGACATCGTAATTTTTGACGAAGACGATCTCATCGACACGGCAACCTATGAGGACGGCAAACAGCTATGCCAGGGCATCGAATATGTACTCGTAAATGGCAAGCTCGCGCTGGAAAAGGGCGAGGTCGTAAATGGCACCGCCGGACGGGTGGTCGGGAGAAGCTGATGTCTGTTGGCAGATCAATCACTACCTCGGTGGATTCTGAATACCGGTCATGGAAAACCTGGCACTGACATGGGAAGAGGTCGAGGAGCACCTCGCAGGAATTCCCGATCTCAAGGCATCCCGCCTGAAGCGTTTCTTCGGCCAGAATCACTTCTTCAAGATTCGATACGCGCCGGGCGAAATCATCATGCCCCGCGGCGTCTGCAGTGACTTTGCCGCGCTGCATCTCCGCGGCAAAGTGCGGGTGCTTTTCAATGCGCCTGAGTTCGCCGTCGATAAGAGGGAGCGTGAATCCTGGTCGCGACCGGGCCCGTTATTCCGTCGCCTGGAAAACTGGGTTCTGGATCGAACCGACCGGCTCGAAAGCGACACGCCGCGGCCGGGTCTTGAATTCGCAACGGCACGGTGGGTTCGTGAGCGAGGCTGGTTTCAGGAACGTTCGCGCAGAAGAGCGGTCGAACGCATTCTGGCCGATCCGCATTCAGCGGGACAACTGGATGAAGAGTGGCTCGAACGTCTGAGAGAGGCCAAGTTATTGTCGACGGTGGACCAGGCCAAGAGGCCGCGGCCCCTGATAGAAAGGCTCATGGGGCTTACCAGCGCGCTGTGGAATACGCCCCGCTCGGTCACCCTGGCGGCCGATCCTGAGGAGAGCGTGCCATGCGAGATGCTCCTCATCAAGCGCAAGGTACTGTTCGAAATCGATGAGCAATCGAAGGAATTCAGAGAGCATCGGATTCAGAATTTTCTGTCCGACAAGCTGCCCAATTTCCTGCGCAAGAATCCTTTCTTTGCGAGCGACGAACTTGAACCGGACGCCTACTGGCGCATCTGCCAGTACAGCCCAATCGATCTCATGCACTTCGAGAAGGGCGCACTCATCTGCAAGCAGGGCGATCCCGTGGACGGACTGTACCTCCTCGTCAGCGGCACCGTCCGAATCTCACGTGACATGGCCGGCGGCTCTCTGCTCGCAAATCACCTGGGTGACAATACCTGTTTCGGCATGGCCTGCGTGGAGGAAGGCAGCGTCCGGACGGCGAACGTAATTGCCCAGACGGATGTGAACATTGTCAGCTTCAGCCAGGAGGCGGTGAGAAAGATCTGCGACGACTTTGCGCCGCTCCGCGGCAAACTCTTCGAGGAACTCGCACGCTACAAAAGCCGCGACGACCAGGCCGACACCATGCTGCGGCTTCCCCCCACCCAGCCGCCGGAGGTCTACGCGTCCAAGCTGATGCAGGCCAGCAAGCTCATGCTGATCGATCTACACAACTGCACGCGCTGCGAGCAATGTGTGCAGGCATGTTCGGACTCGCACGATGGCATGCCGCGCATGCACAAGGCAAACCCGGAGCTGCGCTTCGGCCGATGGGAGGTCGCCGGCGCATGCGTCCACTGTACCAACGCGCCCTGCCAGAAGGCCTGCCCGGTGGGTGCAATCACCATGCTCTCGAAAGGCATCGTTCACCTTCATCGCAGCCGTTGTATCGGTTGCACAGAATGCGTTTCAGAGTGTCCCTTCGATGCCATCCGCATGGAGCAACGCACCTATCCCGAAGAGGCTCCCATGACACTCGAGAAGACTGGATTCAAAGTAGCGACCAAGTGTGATGCCTGCCTGATCGAAACTCGCAATCCGCCATGTGTAGCGAGTTGTCCCTATGACGCAGCCTATCGAGGAAGCCCGGATGAGCTGTTCCCGGGTATTCACAATTGGACAGGGAAGCTCAATCCAGATTAGGATTCAGTGTGTTTGCCCGAAGAACCATTCCAGACCCCTCTTCAGCTTTGCATCATGACACTTTACCCACATCTCGACCTCGCATCTGATATCGGTTTCTGTAAGGAACGTCTTCAAAAAGCGTTCGACCTGCTGAACAGTTTCGTCACCAGCGGCCAGTTCACAGGCGCCTGCATCCAGGTCGGACGGAACTCGAGCTCGCTTCCGCCGGCAGCCTTCGGCAGCATGCGGCTGGATGACGCGGAAGCCAGAGTTAAGCCCGACACCATCTTTCTGATCGCCTCACCAACAAAGCCGATCACCTGCATCGCTATCGCCATGCTCCTCGAGAGAGGACTCCTCACCCTCGACCAAGCTGCCTGTCAAGTCCTTCCAGAATTGACGGAGGACAAGAAAGATATCCGCCTCATCCACCTGCTTACCCACACGTCTGGTCTCCCGGATATGCTGCCCAACAACACCGAACTCAGAGCCGCACATGCCGGCCTGGATGGTTTTCTGGAGGGCATCTACAAAGTGCCACTCGATTTTCCGACCGGCACGAAAGTGCAGTACCAGAGCATGGGCATCATGCTCCTTGCGGAAATCGCCCGGCGAGTATCGGGCGTGTCACTTCAGGATTTTCTGGCGGAGGAGGTCTTTAAACCGGTCGGTATGAAGGACTCTTTTCTCGGGCGCCGCGATGAAGATCCCGCTCGCATTTCCGAAGTGCGCGTTCCGGAAAACATGGCGGAACTGGACTGGAACTGGAACAGAGATTACTGGCACAGGCTAGGCGTTCCGTGGGGAGGGATGTTTTCGACAGTCAGCGATTACTGCCGACTTTTGCAGACGATGCTTAACGGGGGCCAGCTTGATGGCGTACGAACTCTTTCACCGGCAACGGCAAGTTTAATGACCGGCAATCATCTTCCCTCACTGCCCAATCTTCCTGACCCCGAACGCCGCGGCAGCAGTTGGGGCCTGGGCTGGATGAAACCTACCGTCGGATGGTCAAGCTACTTTGGCGACCTGCTCTCGCCCCGGGCCTTCGGGCACGGTGGCGCTACCGGCACTTCGGTCTGGGCAGACCCGGCGACCGGACTTTTCTGCTCCATCTTTACCAATCAGCCATCCATCGAACGGGAGCTGGGGATGATCAGCAATGCCGTGGCCAGCTCGCTGATAGATTGACGGACCGCACACCGCCCTTTAAAGCCCACCCATGTCTTTCAACGCCACACAGCTCACTCCGTCCGCCGGGCATCATTACTTCGGGTACTATGACAAGTGCCCCTGGGACGGGACCGGACGTTACTTTCTGAGTCTTGAAATCGATTTTATCGATCGCCCGCCTGCCCTAGGCGATGTCGCTGTCATCGGGATGGTCGACAATGAGAACGACGAGTGGACCCCAGTCGCGGAAACCGAGGTCTGGAACTGGCAGCAAGGCACCATGCTGCAATGGATCGGCTCAGAGCCTGACAGGAAGATCGTTTACAACAGCCAGGCTGACGGGCGCTACGTCTCGATCATTCAGGATGTGTTTAGTGGCGAAACAAAAACACTGCCCCGGCCCATCTACGCGCTCAGCCCGGATGGATCAAGAGCCGTCAGCTTGAATTTCTCCCGCGTGCATCGTTGTCGTCCCGGGTATGGATACGAGGAATTCGAGGATGACTGCGCTTCAAAAGACCATCCGGCAGAAGATGGCATTTATGGGATGGACATGACAACAGGAGACAACCAACTCATCATCTCCCTCGAACAGATCGTTCGAGACTGGCATGACTCAACAATGGACGGTGTCCAGCACTGGTTCAATCATCTCCAGTTCTGCAGAGACGGTTCTCGTTTTCTGTTTCTTCATCGCTGGACCAGCGCAAAACGGCGGCACTTCACCCGGTTGTTTACCGCGAATCCTGACGGCTCAGGCATCCGGCTGATCGCCGACCATGAACTCGTTTCACACTTTGACTGGCGTGACGAATCACACATCCTCGCCTGGGCCCGCCAGAACGATATCGGTGATTATTTTTTCCTGTTTACGGACGGCACCGGCGATAAAGAGATCATTGGCAAGGATGTCATGATCGTCGATGGCCACTGCTCATACTCACCAAACAGCGATTGGATTCTCAACGACACATACCCCGATAGAGAAGAATCCAAGCGAACACTCTTCCTATACCACCCCGCGAGCAATCGACGCGTCGACCTTGGCCGCTTTTATTCACCCCCCGAAATCACAGGCGAAATCCGCTGCGACCTCCACCCCCGCTGGAATAGAAACGGCACTCGCGTCTGCTTCGACAGCGTGCATGAAGGCACAAGGCAAATCTATGAAATCGATGTTTCAGATGTAGTGAAATGATCCCTTCTTCCTCGTCTGTCAAAATCTAGGGGAGTGTCTTTCCTCGCCTGTCCGAATCCCTGGGATCTATCTCTTCACCCACACCAACCACTCATGGCAACTCAAGCAACAAGACGTTCCTCCCAGCCCCGGTGGGCAATCATGCAGCGTTATCTCATCGATCAGATGAACCAGGCGGCCATCGAATTTGTCCGGAAATACACACGCGAAGACGGCTCACTCATTTGGCGTGACGAATGGCCGGGCATGGATGGATCGGACGATGGCTACGAAAGCTTCCTCAGCTTTCCGCTCTTCTATCTCATCGGCGGATCAGAACACGTCCTTTCCGAAGGCCAGCGCCTGTGGGAAGCCGTCACCAGCCAGTTCACCGAATACGGCCAGGTACACAATGAATACGATGGCTATTACGACTGGATGCACCACGGCGAAAGCGGCACCTATTTTTACTACCTCTGCATGGCGGATCCCAAACATGCGGAGAATCTGAAGCGGGCCGAAAAATTTTCAAAAATGTACATCGGCGAAGACCCGGAAGCGCCCAATTACGATCCCGAACTGCGCATGATGCGTTCTCCGATCAATGGCAGCCGAGGCCCATGCTTCGAGATGACCGCAGAAGACTGGTCCACTCATCGGCCGATTCTCGCTCACTACCCAGCGCCGTACGCGGATATCCCAGGTCATGAATTCGATGACCCTGGTACCGCGTTGGATTGGGACGACGATGTTGTCTTTGACGCCATCCTGAAAACTATGAACGCGCGCATGGTACCGGGCGATGTACCTCTCAATCTCAACTCGACGAGTCTCGTCGCAAACAGCTTCATGCTGACCGGCGATGAAAAATACCGCCGGCACATCACTGATTACGTCACAGCCTGGAAGGAACGAACCGATCAGAACGGAGGCGTCACCCCGGACAACATCGGCCCGTCGGGCAAAATAGGCGAGCGTATGAATGGAAACTGGTGGGGTGGCTATTACGGCTGGCGTTGGCCACACGGAGCTCACATCGTGAGTGAATCCCTCCTCATCGGCGGCCAGAACGCGGCCCTGCTTACCGGTGACCTGTCGCATCTCGACCTGCCGCGTTCCCAGTTGGACATGCTGTGGTCCAATCGCATCGAAGAGGACGGAGAACAGAGGGCGCCTTCAAAACATGGTGCGCAGGGCTGGTATGGCTATGGGCGTCCTAACCCCAACCATTACATTCATCTCTATAGCCTCTCACAGGATGAGGATGATTTGAACCGCATCGAAGAAAGGTGCGGCCCAATCGAACAATGGCCGAAGAGCAGCGGGTTCTTTAAATCCGGCACACACAGCCCTCAACACTGGCTCGCGGCGATGCTCGGCAAATCAGACACTTACGCCCAGGATGCGGTCGAGACAACTCTGGGGTGGATGAACCATCGATTCGACGAAATCAGGAACGATGATTGGAAGCCGGACGAATGGGATGTGCATCACTGGCAAAACCTCAATCCCGTCATTCCAGAAGGTCTGCTTCAGATGACTATGGGTTCACCCAGCCCCATCTATCACGGCGGGCTGATGCACGCCCGCATCCGTTACTTTGATCCGGACCAGGCCCGTTCCGGCCTGCCGCAGGATGTCGCAGCATTCGTGGATTCCGTGACCGAAGATTCTGCAACGGTCCAACTGGTGAACACCAATCTGAGCCAGGCCCGCTCAGTCAGCCTGCAGGCCGGGGCTTTCGGTGAACATCAGTTCACTCAATCGGATGTCGTCGAAGGAGACGAGACCAGCAGCACCTGCACTATCGACTCGAACGCTCTGTCGGTCGAATTGCCTCCCGGCACAGAAATACGCCTGCGTCTTGGAATGAACCGCCTGGTTAATCAGCCGACATACGCATTCCCCGATTTCAGTTAGAGGTGGTGCGGGAGCTCCGCGGCCGCGTATTCCCATGGCCCTTCGCGACCGTCAGCGCATCAACCTGCCTGCTCGAAGTCATCCTCTCCAACACGTAAGCCACAGCCGCGAGCGCGAAACACAGAGGCGCCAATTCAAAAACTTGAAATGGCGAAAATGGCCAGACGGGTTCCTGAGCTGCAGATTTCAGACCACGGATCTTAGCCTGAGTATTCGTTACCTTGAATGGGCGGCTTACTGCTCCGTCGAATGAGCAAACAAAGTGGCCCTCCTCTAACTCATGCCTGAGCGGCGCCCAAAGAAGCCCTGGTCCCAGCACATGCACGATGGAGCACACTCCCACATTGTTGTTCGAGGAATCGGCAATTGAGATCAGTGCAGGCTGAC
>JASLXP010000020.1 GCA_030740295.1 Planctomycetota bacterium | reverse complement strand
TGCGCTCGTCGTTCAACAGATTTCAGATGCAATTTATGCTTCTGCGGAAAGAGGAACGACTGTTGAGATCGGAGAAGGGTGACAGAATCCATGATGGCCGGAGACGAGCCAAGGCCCCCTGAGTGTAGAGGGGCAGCCTGGTGCCGGCTTACGGCATCCGAATCTCCTTACCCTCCTCACCCGATCTTTCCACGGCCTCGCAGACTGCGATCACTTCGCGTCCGTACTCGCCGGAGGTCAATGTCTGTTCATCTGATTCGATGGCCTGGATGAAATCATTCCACATTTCGAAATGCGGCCGTGTTTGCTCCAGCTCGATCTGGTCGGACAATTCTCCGTTCCAGATGGTGACGGTCTGAGAATCCAGATGCATAGAGCCTTGGCTGCCGGCAATCATGGATTCAAATCGATCGACGCCGTGACGGTAACCTACGTGCAAAATGGTGGCGTAAACGCCGTTCTCGAATCCCAGGATGGCAGTGCCGCTGTCCGCGGCCGAGTAATTGAAAATCTCGTTGGAGACTTTCCCCCTCACTGAAACCACGCGGCTGCCGACCAGCCTCAACAGGCGGTCCACCTGGTGGGGAGCGTTCATCCACCACATGCCGCCACCGCACTCCTTTTCATAAAACCATCTGGGCCTCTCGCCTGAATGGAATGGTTTGAGCCAGGTCTCAGACCCCATCACAAGCTGGCCGATCTCGCCCGCTTCGATGCGGCGCCGCGCTTCCACGATAGTGGAAGAATAACTGTGATGATGGCCAACCGTGACCTTGACGCCGGCCTGCGCTGCGGCATCGATGATCTGGTCGCATTCAGCCACACTCAAGGCCATGGGCTTCTCGATGAGCACGTGCTTTCCTGCAGCGATGGCCTGAAGCGACACTGGCAGATGCAGATGGTGCGGGAGGCAGACGGCAGCGCAATCGACGTCCTTCCGGTCGAGCAGTTCTTCGATGCTTTCGAAAACATCGCAATCGAATCTCTGATTCAGATCGGGATGCCGGTCTCGATTCAGTTCGGCGATGCCGATCAGATCAAGTTCCGGCAGTTCGTTCGCCATGCTCGCGTGCGCTCCAACGATTCTTCCCC
This sequence comes from Planctomycetota bacterium, assembly GCA_030740295.1. Next base: position 13,240 of record JASLXP010000020.1, on the reverse strand, counting down.
CGCCCAGGACCGCGACTCCATATTTCATCAAGAATCCCTCGAAGTGAATGGAAGGCGAATCCTAGCGCAGTCTGTGATCGCAAGCCGGTCGCTACGATTTGAGGGCCGCAGCTTCAAGCTCTGGCCTTGTCCACTGTATCCAACAGCTCTTCGACAGCCCGCCCCGGCGAAGGCGCCGCGAAAACTGAGGAGATGACCGCTACGGCTGCCGCTCCGGCATGGATGACCGGCTCACTGTTCTCTGAATTCAGACCGCCGATAGCCACGACAGGTTTCGTGCTTGCGGCACTCGCCTGCGCCACTGCCTCGACACCGATCGGTTCACCCATGCCAGCTTTGGATTTGGTGTAATAAACTGGACCGAGAACGAAAAAATCGGCAGTCTGATTGGATGCCTTTTCCGCCTCCTCCAAACTGTGAATCGAGACGCCAAGTTGGAGGCCGGCAGAGCAATTTCTGGCGTCATCGGGCGAGAGGGAAGTCGCCGTCAGTTGGACTCCTGCGGCACCGAGGGCCATCGCCACATCGATGCGATCGTTGATGAAGAGTTCCGATCCATGATTGTGACAGATTCTCAGGAGCTCCTTACCGACCTCGTGCACCTCGCGTGGGGTCAGATCTTTCTCACGGAGCTGGATTGCCACCCGTGGTCCGCCCGCGGCTGCGACCTCTCCGACAACTTCTTTCAGGGACCGCTGGATGAGTTTTCGATCTGTAATGGCATAAAGGTCGAACATTGGTGTCCTCACCCGGCATTGAAGTTCCATCGAAGCTCAGGTCAAACGGTCAAGTAAACCGTTCAGCGTCTGTTTGAGATCCGACAGGCAGGTAGAAAGTGACGAAGACAACAGCAGAGGCAAGACACAAGGCACAGGATAGAGATTAAGACTCCCTGGCATATGGGCGCCCCTGTTTGCGCCCCCAGCTTGGCTACCTAGAATCCGCCCCTCTTGATTCGGGGCCGGGGCAACAGAGGAAATCATGTCAAAACGCAAGAAACGGGCTGCACCCAAAGCCGGGAGCAAATTTCATGAATGGCTGCAATCTCACCAGGAGGGTATGACCGAAGAGGACCGGGAAGCATTGTGGTTCAAGAGCCGGCTGGAATCACACACGTTGCTGAACTCGATTGAGGTTGAGGTCGATGAGCGGGAATACAACAGAATAAAAGATGATTTTGTCACGGAGCTCGATTGGTATCAGGAATACCTGAACGGCGAAGACGAAAAGAAGAAATGGTGGTTCTGTCACCAGATTCGACAGAACATGCTCAACGCACTGTTCGGGCCGCGTTTCAAGACCCAGTTCGTAATGGAGTTGGAGAGACTTGCCGAAGAGGCATGCGAGGAGGATAACGTAGAGGCTGCGATGGTGATTTCCTCCACGATAGCGTTTCTATACACGACAGACGCCCCGGTCGAAATCTGGAGCCTTTGCCGCGCCTACTTTTCAGCGTGGATTGAGGCCACCGAACCGGTGAAGGATGCGAGCGACGATATTAGAAAGGCATATGAGGTCTACCGCGAATATGACTCGATGTCCCCCGATGAAGATCCGTTCCTCAAATGGGTCACCAGCGAAGCGAAAGTGGATGTAGATTCTCCGATCCCCTTCGAAGTGGAAGAAGAAAAACTCCAGCTCCTGACCGAGCTTTCCGAGGCCATCGAGCGCGGCCTGGTCCCCATCCAGATATTGAATACTGATCAGATACAGGAACTCTATCAGAAATCTGAAATGTACATTCTGCCGTTGATTCAACAGCAGGGAGAGATTTTCGCTGACTTCTCGCATTCCATTCAGCACCGGTTTGGCCGTTTCTCCCGCGAGTTTCTGGCTGGCCTGAGGGAATCGGACCGCTGGGAGACGATCCGTACCTCCATCGCCGTCGCTCACAGCAACTCAAAGATGGCCGCAAGGGAAGACATCCGAAAATGGGTGGAGCATCTCGGTGTCACCCTGGAAACCCTGGAAGCCTATGACCGTGGCAACCATCCCGTACTGCGCTCCATCGTGGTTCAGGAAATCCATCGTTTCCATCAGGAGCAGAGGCAAAGAATGCAGCAACAGGGGCGGCCGGGAATGCAGCAGCCGGGGATGCAACAAGGGAGGTAACGGAACGGGAAGAGGTGAATGGTGAATGGTGAATCGTGAATCATGAATCGGTGAATCGTGAATCGTGAATGGTGAATGGTGAATCGTGAATCGGTGAATCGGTGAATCGGTGAATCGGTGAATCGTGAATCGGTGAATCGTGAATGGTGAATCGTGAATCGTGAATCGTGAATCGTGAATCGTGAATCGGTGAATCCTGAATCGGTGAATCCTGAATCGGTGAATCCTGAATCGGTGAATCCTGAATCGGTGAATCCTGAATCCTCTATCCAGAATGGGTGGACCATTCACCTCCGCGCCACCCCTCTTACTATTCACGATTCACGATTCACCTCTTCCTCTTCACCATTCACCTCTTCCACTTCTTACGCCCAACACATCCAGATGCCTGTCTGAAGACATCTCGACTGTGAGGTCCAGGCCGGCTTGGGCGATTTGCTCTCTCACCTCTTCGCACGAGTAGGATGCAAGTAAGGAGTTGTAGAATTCACTGCGCAGAACTTCAGGCTCCTCAGCGGCATATTCCTCGACGATCGCTCTGGCAGCTTCTTCGCTGTCGGGGCGGTGGAGATCCCGCATGAAGATGTGCGCGTCCGACGCTGCAAGTCGTCCTACCTCCCGCCAGAATTCGATGGGGTCGGAGACGTGATGCAGGATACTGTTGGAAATGAGGATATTGAACGAGGCGGCAGGCAGACCACTCGCTTTTGCGTCCGCGCAGACCCATGCAATGGTGTTACTGAGGCTTGCGCGCGTTTCTGCGTCTCTTGCCAGTTGCAGCATGTCTTCGGAACCATCCAGGCCGGTCACCTTCCAATCGGGTCTGGCCAAAGCGATGCGGATAGCGATATCGCCGGGGCCAGTGCCCAGGTCAATGAGCGCGGCTCCGGCCATTTCGCCGGCCATGGCCTGCAGGCTCTCGATGTACGCTGCGTTGACACTCTCAAAATCCGCTGCCGCATACGCAGAGGCCTCGGTGCCGTGCATCAGCTCATGCTCCTGCTGGCGCTGCATGTGACTCTACCGGTCTGGACTGGGGACTGATCTGCCGCACAGTAAACCAAATCCACCCCCGCTCCACCGAAGAAGGCGATAAAGTTCTGCTTCGCTAAATGCCGGAGTGTGACTCCGTGCCACCGGACGCTTCAGGCTGACGCCAGGGATCAAAAAGGGCCGTGCATAGTGCACGGCCCTTGATGTATCTAATTTGAAGAGCGACTACCCATCCAGCAACACGGCCTTGCGGCTGAGGCGGACGCGATTCTGGCCATCGATGTCGATGACTCTCACTCGCATGGCATCGCCGACGTCTACGTGATCGTGGATATTGTCGACGAACTTATCGGACAGCTCGCTGATGTGAACCAGGCCTTCCTGGCCGGGAAGGATCTCGACAAAGCAACCGAAGTCCTTAATCGCGACGACCTTTCCATCGTACTCTTCACCGATCTCGACCTCCTTGGTCATGCTCTCGATAAAGGTCTGGGCGTCGTTCACGCTGTCGCCGTTCGGGCCGGAGATCGTGATCGTGCCGTCGTCATCAATATCGAGGGAGGCACCGCTTTGCTCTTCGATAGATCGAATCATCTTGCCACCCGGGCCGATAATCATGCCGATCTTGTCCGGGTCTATCTTTATCTGAGACATGCGCGGCGCGTTCTCAGCAAGATCCTTGCGCGGCTTCGGAAGCGTCTCGAGCATGGAGCGCAGGATATTGATGCGCGCCTCTTTCGCGTCTTCAAAGCCCTTGGTCATGATCTCGCGGCTGATGTTGGTGACCTTCAGGTCGAGCTGGATGCCCGTGACTCCCTGCTGCGAGCCGGCGATCTTGAGATCCATATCACCGTTGAAGTCTTCCTCGCCCATGATGTCCGTGAGGGTTACCCACTTGTCACCTTCGGAAACAAGCCCGACGGAGATGCCGGCAACTGGACGCGTGATGGGTACACCCGCATCCATGAGCGCAAGGGTAGCACCACATACCGAGGCCATGGAGGATGAACCGTTCGACTCGTAAATATCGGATACGACTCGAATCGTGTACGGGAACTTTTCCCATTCGGGCAGGACGGCCTTGACTGAACGTTCGGCGAGCGCGCCGTGCCCGATGTCACGACGTGCGGGACCACGGGGCATGGAAACTTCACCAACGCTGAACGGCGGGAAGTTGTAGTGGAGCAAGAACTTTCTGTGGACTTCTTCGCCGAGCCCTTCGACGATCTCTTCGTCGCGTGATGTGCCGAGGGTGCATCCGACCCCAGCCTGGGTCTGTCCGCGCTGGAACAGGGCCGAGCCATGCGTCATCGGGAACAAGCCCACCTCGCAGAGCAGTTCGCGGACGTCGTCGAAGCCGCGTCCGTCGCAACGTGTGCCTTCATCGAGGATCATCCTGCGGATGACCCGCTTCTTGGCCTGGTAATGGGCTTCCTTCACCTCAGCTTTGCGGGCCTCAGCCGCTTCTTCATCAAGCCCTTCAATATACTGAGCTATGATTTCATCACGGAATTCGGAGACCGCTTCCGCGCGTTCCTGCTTGGCGACTTTCTGGCAACTGTCCTTGATGCCATCGGCGAACTTCTCGTAGATCTCGTCGATGAGAGAGGCCTCGTCTTCCGGTACTTCCGGGAACACCTTTGCCGGCACTTCGTGCTTCTCGATAAGCTCTGCCTGCATGGCGAGGAGTTCCTTGCATCCCTCGTAACCGAAGTAAATCGCATCCAGGCAGACCTCTTCGGAAAGCTGATTGGCGTCGCCTTCGAGCATGCAGACGCCGTCGTTGTTGCCAGCGACGATGAGATCCAGATCACCATTATCGATCTGTTCCTGGGTCGGGAACAGGACGAATTCATCGCCGATACGACCGACACGAACAGCCCCGACGGGGCCGAGGAAAGGTAACGGCGAGACCATAAGGCACGCCGAAGCGCCGTTGATGGAGAGGACGTCCGGATCATTCTGGCCGTCGGCGGACAGCACCTGCGTCATGATCTGCACTTCCTTTCTGTAGCCCTTCGGAAAGAGCGGGCGCATGGGCCGGTCGGTCATGCGCATAGTCAGGATTTCTTTGGCGCGGGGGGCGCCTTCACGTTTCATGAAGCGTCCACCCGGTATCTTGCCCGCGGCCTGGCCCCGTTCACGGTAGTCAACGGTCAGCGGGAAGAAATCCAACCCCGGGCGTCCATCAGCGGACACGACCGTTGTCAGAACCTGGGTATCCGCATAGCCAACGACGACTGCGCCGTGTGCCTGTTTTGCTATTTTGCCGGTCTCCATAAAAAACACTCGACCGCCAATTTCTTTTTCTACTCTTGTAACTTTCACAATTTTCTCCTTGAGGTAATTCCTCTAACTAATGAGATTCATATAAACAAATTTTGAACATTGCTTTCGCCGCGCACGAAAGCCTCGGCAGTTTGTCTGACCTGTTGGTGGGGATGCGCTCGGTGGCAGGATTCCGAGCAGCACAACGTCAGGCTGGGGATGGGGGATGGAACATCCGGCCTGATGCCCTTCCGCAAGGACAGTACAGTGTGCCGGATTTATTTTCTCAGCCCAAGGCGCCGGATGACTTCCTGATAACGCTCGAAGTTATTGTCTGAAAGATAACGCAGGAGCGAATTACGCTTGCCAACCATCTTGAGCAGACCACGGCGTGATGCATGGTCTTTCTTGTGCATCTTCAAATGCTCGGACAACTCATTTATCCGAGCGGTTAATACTGCAATCTGGACTTCCGGCGAACCGGTATCTCCCTCATGTACTCGAAAGTCCTCAATGATGCCTTGCTTCTTCTCTTTGAGAATCACTGATGTAAACCTCTGTGAACTGACTAAAAATTCTTATCCTTTCTCAAGTATTCGGGCGGGATTATAGCAGCGCGGTTTGGGGCTGCTAATGGGAGTAATACGTAATACGTAATGAGTAATACGTAATGAGTAAGGTGCCCAATGGTGGAGGAGGTGTGGGTCAGCCGGTGTCTCAATCGCGGCGGCCCGGCCAGCATCCAGTATCGAGCATCCCTTCCACACGGGCCTTCCCGACCTCATCCGCCTCACCTTGCGCGCCTTACCTATTTCATTACTCATTCCAGGAGTCAGCCGGGGTCTCAATCGCGGCGGCCCGGCCAGCATCCAGCATCCAGTATCCAGTATCGAGCATCCCTTCCACACGGGCCTTCCCAACCTCATCCGCCCTCACCTTGCGCACCTTACCTATTACTCATTACTCATTCCAGGAGTCAGCCGGCGTCTCAATCGCGGCGGCCCGGCCAGCATCCAGCATCCAGTATCCAGTATCGAGCATCCCATCCACACGGGCCATCCCAACTTCACCCGCCTTCACCTTTGGCACCTTACTCATTACTCATTACCCCCTTGCCAAAACGCGACCCAGTGCCATAATCCCGCGCCTTTCCGGAAAGGCCGCCAAAAACGATGGAAAGCACGTTTTCAGGGCGTGAAACACCTGACGGTTACGTCCTCCCGATCCTGGTCGTGCCCGGATCAAGTAGAGAGAAAATCGTGGGTGCTCATGGCGGTCGGCTCAAGCTCGCCGTCCAGGCCCCGCCGGAAAAGGGCAAAGCGAACAAGGCGGTCATTGCTTTCCTGGCCAAAGCTCTCGGGGTCAGAAAGCAGCAATTGAATATTGTTCGCGGCCAGAGCGACCGCCTCAAAGACATCCTGATTTCCGATGCCCGTGCCGACGAAATCCGCAAGCAACTCGAGCCTCATCTGAATTCCTGAAATCCCCATGCCAGACCATTACGACAGAATCCAAAGCGCAAAGAAATACATCCGTTCACTCACGAAGCTCAAGCCAGATTTCGGGGTCATCCTGGGCACGGGCCTTGGCGGATTCACCCGCAAGCTCAAACACAAGATTGAGATTCCCTACGGAAACATCCCTGGATTTCAGTCGTCTGCGGTTGAAAGTCACGCGGGTGTCTTGGTAATCGGTAAGGTGAAGGATCGGGTCGTGCTCGTCATGGAGGGCCGCGTCCATGCTTACGAAGGTCACTCTCTTGCAGAAATCACCTTTCCCGTTCGAGTCATGAAAGCGCTTGGAGCGAAGGTCATGATCGTGACCGCTGCCTCTGGCGGAATGAACCCAGTCTACAGTCGGGGTGACATTATGATCCTCGACGATCACATCAACCTGATGGGACTCAATCCTCTCGTTGGCCCCAATGACGACCGCCTCGGGCCACGCTTTCCGGATATGTGCGAGCCTTACGATCAGAAGCTGATTGCCACAGTTGAAGAAATCGCCAGACGTGAACGCATCAAGTTACAGAAGGGCGTGTATGTTGCTGTCGTGGGGCCGTGCCTGGAGACGCGTGCCGAATACCGCTTACTGCGAGCTGCCGGCGCGGACGTCGTCGGTATGAGCACCGTCCCCGAAGTTATCGTCGCCGTGCATGCAGGGCTGCGCACGATTGGATTGACTGTCGTTACCGATGAATGCCTGCCGGACGCGCTTGAGCCGTGCAGCATTGAAGTGGTCGTCGCCGCGGCCAACGCGGCCGCGCCGGCTCTGGAAAGACTCATTGAAAAGACGATTGCTGAAGCAAAGCTGTAAGTGAGCGGGACTGTGTTTTCGCGATTACACAGTATTTTCAGTCGTCGCCATCGACCCTCATTTCTCAGGGAATGGACGTCTTGAACCGCGTGGCGGCAGGCTGCCGGCCTGTCAGCCAGGGAGAATCGCGCTTGATTATCGAACAGAACACCAAACACAATGGCTGAAAAGAATAGATACAAAGACACCCTTAACCTGCCGAAGACCTCATTCGGTATGAAGGCGAACCTCGTCCAGCGTGAGCCCGAATTTCAAAAGAAATGGGAAAAGGAAGGCATCTACAAGAAAATCCGCCAGGCCCGCAGTGGCGCTGAGAAATGCATCCTTCACGACGGCCCTCCGTACGCCACTGGTGACCTCCATGTCGGCACGGGCATGAATAAGATCCTCAAGGATTTTGTTGTCCGCTACGCGACCATGTGCGGATACGATTCACCTTACCGGCCCGGCTGGGACTGCCACGGGCTGCCCATCGAATGGCGCGTCCGCGAGGAGCTCGGCCAGAAGGCCGAGGAGACGCCAGTGCACGTCATGCGGCGCAAGTGCCTCGACTACGCCATGAAATTCTTCAAACGGAATCGTGAAGAATTCAAGCGCCTTGGCATCTTCGGAGAATGGGAAGACCCGTACCTCACCGTCAGCCCAGAATATGAAGCAGGCGTACTTGATGCGTTCGCCGACCTCGTTGAGAAGGGCTACGTCTATCGCGCCCTGCGGCCGATCCATTGGGACTGGGCATCGGAAAGCGCGCTCGCAGAAGCAGAGCTCGAGTACGAAGACATCACCAGCCCGTCCATCTACGTTCGTTTCCCGATGGTGGATGACGTCAGTAAACTTTTCGGAGTGGACAACTCCGTCAGCATCGATTGCCTGATCTGGACAACGACTCCCTGGACCCTGCCGGCCAACCTCGCCATCGCACTGAACGAGAGCTTTCACTACACCCTCGTCGAGTACAAAGATGAATCAGGTGAGACCAGGCGTATGTTCTTCGCTGAAGACCTGGTCGAGACCGTCATGGCGAAAGGCGGCATCGAGAGCTTCACGAAACACGGCCAGGTAAAAGGCCGCGATCTCCAAGGCAAAAAGTATCGCCACGTTTTTATGGACAGGGAGAGCCCGATGGTGCTTGCCCGCTACGTCACGCTTACCGATGGAAGCGGCTGCGTGCATACCGCGCCCGGGCACGGCCGTGAGGACTTCATGACCGGCCAGCAGTACGGCCTCGAAATCCTTTCGCCTGTAAACGACAAGGGCATCCTGACTGCAGAGGCGGGGCCGTTCGCTGACATGCACGTCTTCGATGCCGATCCCAGGATCTGCGAACACCTGAAGGAGGCCGGCGTTCTGTTCCACAAGCAGGATGTCTCGCACAGCTATCCCCATTCCTGGCGATCTCACAAGCCGGTCATCTTCCGTGCGACCGACCAGTGGTGGATCAGCGTAGATCACAATGACCTGCGCCAGCGCTGCCTCGAAACCATCCGCAATGACATCACCTGGGTGCCCGAAACCGGCCAGGCCCGGATCGAAGCCATGGTCGAACAGCGTCCAGACTGGTGTATCTCGCGCCAGCGCTGCTGGGGCGTGCCCATCCCGGCCTTTTACTGCAGCAAGACCGGCGAGGTCTTAATGACCGCGGAACTCGTGCGCCATGTGCGCGACCTCGTAGCCGAACACGGCGCCGACATCTGGTTCAAATGGGAAGCAAAAGATCTCGTGCCAGAGGGCACACGAGTGGGCGAGAGCGGCCCGGAAGATCTCGTTAAAGAGACCGCCATTTTTGATGTGTGGTTTGAATCGGGCACTTCACACCGCTCTGTCCTTCGCGAAGACGAGCGAATGAGTTTCCCGACGGCCATGTACCTCGAAGGCTCTGACCAGCATCGCGGCTGGTTTCAGGTGAGCCTTCTGACTGCGATGGGCGCGGACGAAACGCCGCCATACGGCACGGTCACTACCCACGGTTTCGTGGTAGACGAAGACGGCAAAAAGATGTCGAAAAGTCTGGGCAACTTTGTCTCCACATCGGATGCCATCAAGACGACAGGCGCCGACCTTTTTCGCCTCTGGGTGTCGAGCATCAATTACCACAACGATATCCCGACATCGCTCGAGCTCATGAAGGGCACGTCCGAGTCGTATCGCAAAATTCGCAACACGTTCCGTTTCCTGCTCGGCAACCTAAACGGATTCAATCCCGCGACGGATGGGGTGGACGTCCGGTCTGAAGAGCATCGCAACAGCCTCGACCGATGGGCTCTGGCCGCGCTCGAAAGAATGATCCGAGAGGTCCGTGCCGCTTACGATCGCTACGAATACCACACGGTTTACCGCCGCATCCTGGATTTCTGCACCATCCAGCTCAGCGGCTGGTATCTCAATGCGAACAAGGATCGCTTGTACTGCGATGCCGATGACTCCGTTCGCCGCCGCCGCTGCCAGACAGTTATGTATGAAGTCGTCGAGGCGTTGACGAAGCTTCTGGGCCCCATCCTCGTGCACACGTGCGAAGAAATCTGGGACAAAATACCAAATCGTCGGGACCAGGCCGAGAGTATCCACCTCGTCCTGATGCCGGAGGTCTCAGATGAATCCAGCAAAGAAGACCTTGCCATCCTTGCCGACTGGCAGCCGGTTCTCGAAACGCTCGAGCCGACCGCTCATGTCCAGCTCGAAGATGCCAAGGCCACTCGGGATCTGAAGAACCCTCTCGATGCGGAAGTCGTGTTTAAAGTCGGCACCAACTCATCTGATTGGAAGGACCGCCTCGAACGCCTCGGCGACGATATCGAAGACCTGCTCTCCGTCGGTTTCCATCGCATCGAAGAAGTGGATGCCGAGACTGGCCAGGACGGTCTGCCTGTCGACATCGAAGTCGTCGACACTCGCGAAAAATACCAGCGGTGTGAACGCAGTTGGAAACGCCGCCCGGATGTGGGATCGGCTTCAGAGTATCCGGAACTGAGTGCCAGAGACGCCGCTGTTGTTGCCGCGCTTGGCTCGGGGGAATGAGCAGCGTCTTCCAACATTGGCGCACATTCCTGCATTGTTAGAAACCTGCAATAACGTCATCCGTTTTCCTGATTCCCTGATTCCTTTTCCCTATGCCCCTCAAGCTCGGAATCCTGCTTTCCGGCTCCGGCCGCACTCTTGAAAACCTGTACGAGAGGATCGAGGCCGGCAGTCTGGATGCGGAAATCTCCCTTGTCATCGGCAGCAAGAAGAACGCGTACGGCCTTGTTCGAGCTCAGAATCGAGGCACCCCGACCGCGGTTTTCAATCCGAGAGATTTTGAAAGTAACAGCGCGTTCAGCGACAGCATCACCGAGGCATTGAAAGAACACAGCGTTGAGCTTGTCGTGCTTGCTGGCTTCCTTTTCTTTTATGAAGTGCCCGCGGAATTTGAGAACAGGGTGGTCAACATCCACCCAGGGCTAATCCCCTCATTCTGCGGCAAAGGTTTCTACGGGCATCACGTGCATGAGGCCGTGATCAACTACGGTGTAAAGATCTCCGGTTGCACCGTGCATTTCGCGGACGCGACCGCGTACGACCACGGCCCGGTCATCCTTCAAAAGACCGTTCCGGTTTGTGCAGAAGACACCCCGGATGAATTGGCTGCGAAGGTTTTCGATGCGGAAAAGGAGGCGCTGCCCGAGGCCATCCAACTGATCGCCGAAGGAAGGGCGAGCGTGAAGGGCCGGATTGTGCACATCAAAGAAGCGTAATCCTCACCTTGTCTTGGCCTCAGATTGCCAGGCTGGCGACAACCCGTCGCCAGGAGGCTCATCTCTTCATCACACACTCATCGTGGCTGAAGACCGCAGTCGCCGTCACTGTCAGAGCAGCCAATTGTGGGACGGGGAGCGAATTCTTCGGCTTTGAATGACCCGTGCTCAGGAGCTTCTTTGCTCTGTCCGGCTGCTTTTCAAAGGCGGCCAGCTCGTCTGCATAGAGCCTTTGGAGGATCTCCGCCTCTTTCTCACTGGGGCGGCGACTGGTCAGATAACGGAAGATCCGTTTCGAGGATTTCGATGCATCACCGTCTGTTTCCTCAAGCACGCGCTCGGCAAGCTTCTTTGCTGCTTCAACAAACTGCGGGTCGTTCATGAACACGAACGCTTGAATCGGAGTGGCTGTTGTCTCTCGGCGGACGGAACAGACATCCCGCTTGGATGCATCCAGCGCCATCATGACCGGCGCGGGCGCGGTGCGTTTCCAGTAGGTATAGAGGCTGCGGCGGTAAAGCCCGGCGCCCTTGTCGTGGCCCATGGGCTTGAAGGAGACGGCGAGCTCATATGGCCTGACCGGACCGCTGCCGACACTCGGCTGCAGTAGCCCGCTTGTCGCGAGCGCGTTGTCACGAATCATCTCGGCCGGCATACGATAACGAGGTGAGCGAGCGAGAAGGAGATTCAGAGGGTCTCTGGCTGTTGCCTTGGCAGAGGCTGTCGAGCTTTGGCGATAAACCGTTGAGGTCACGATCGTCCGCACCAGCCGTTTCAGGTCCCAGCCGCTGTCTATGAACTCTTTAGCCAGCCAGTCGAGCAGTTTGGGATGCGTGGGAGGCGATCCCTGGCTGCCGAAATCATTGGTCGTCTTCACCAGGCCGCGGCCAAAGAACATCTGCCAGTAGCGGTTGACTGTCACGCGGGCTGTGAGCGGGTTGTCCGGATGCATCAACCATCGAGAGAGCCCCAGACGATTCGGCTTCTCACCTTTCGGATACGGATGGAGACTGGCCGGTGTGACAGCCTGGACCTCTTCCTCCCTCGCGGCGTAATGTCCCCGATGCAGAAGATAGGTCTTGCGAGGCTCAGCCATTTCGCGCATGACCATGATTTCCTGGATGCCATCGACAGCCTTGCTGCGGGCCTCCCGTGCCTTCTTCAGAGCTTCGCGCTGCGCACGGCAGGAATCATCTGCCGTGGCGAGGTAAAAGGCATAGAGTTGTTCCTGTTCGGCGGCTGAATTGTCCTGCTTTCGCTTGGCGAGAAGATTCATCAGGCTTTTCCCATCGAACAACTGCGCTATCTCAATCGGCGTCAACAATCGGTCGAAGACCTTGAGCTCATCTACCATGCCGTTGGTAAATCCACGGTCGCGAAATCTCTCGCCGATGGTGATTTCATTGCCTCCGCTTCCGGTGATGTTCTTGTAGAGGTTATCCCGGACCACATCGAGCTCGGGCAGCTTTCCGTTTAGAAAGATCTTCAATCCACCCGCGCGACTCGACCCATCATAGGCCATCGTCACGTGAAGCCATTCATCGAGCGGGATGCTCTCGCTGGTGCGGACCCGAATCGCATTGCCCGGCCAGAAATGGATGAGCGAAGCACTCAGCTTTCCTTCTTCGATCAGGAGTTGGTACCCGCGGCTCGCGGAATCCGTCCAGGCCCTGGAGCGATGAAAGACCACGGCGCGCTTCTTGTGGTCTGGTGTCTTCAGCCACAGTGAAATGGTGAAGGGCTGGTTGCGGGTGAAATTCCCGAACTTCAATTTGACCGCATCGTCCCCCGTGAGCTGAAGTGCCTTTCCGAATTTCCCC
>JASLXP010000019.1 GCA_030740295.1 Planctomycetota bacterium | reverse complement strand
TCCTGAATCCGTGAATCCTGAATCCGTGAATCCTGAATCCGTGAATCCTGAATCCGTGAATCCTGAATCCGTGAATCCTGAATCCGTGAATCCTGAATCCGTGAATCCTGAATCCGTGAATCCTGAATCCGTGAATCCGTGAATCCTGAATCCTAAATCTGTGAATCTTGAATCTGTGAATCTGTGAATCTTGAATCTTTGAATCCCGAATCCTAACCCAATTCATCAACCACTTTCTCCTATGTCAGACACCATAAGAATCGGCTTTATCGGATGCGGCGGCAACGCTCGCGGGCACATGAACACCCTGAACAATATGGAAGGCGCCAGTGTCGTAGCCGTCTGTGACGTTATCGAAAAGAACGCAAACGAAGCCGCCGAACGTACCGGCGGAGACCCTTACATTGACCTGCATGAAATGCTGTCCCGGGACGATCTCGATGGTATCTACCTGAGCCTGCCCGTTCATGCCCATGGAGCTCCCGAGCTTGCGGTCATCGAAAGAGGCCTGCCGTTCTTTGTCGAAAAACCTGTCGCCCGCAGAATGGAAATCGCCCAGGAAATCCTCAAAGGTGTCACCGAGAAAAATCTGATCACCTGCGTCGGATATCAACTCCGATACTCCGGCGCATCTGTGGCTGCCAGCGAACTTCTGCAAGATCAGCGCGTTGGCCTGGTCGTCGGAAAATACTGGAGTGGGAGCGGGCGCGGCAATCCCGACGCATGGATCCGGCAGTATGAAAAATCGGGGGGGCAGATCCTCGAACAGGCCACGCACACGATTGATGCCATGCGCCAACTGTGCGGCGAAGTCAAGGAAGTTATCACCCACCGCGCCAGCCGCGAACTCACGGAAATCGATTGCCCCGACGTGCAGGCGATAACGTTGGTCTTCGAGAGCGGGGCCATTGGCTCTTTGACCACCTCCTGGGCCTTCGACCCTCGAGACTGGTCCAATGCAAATGTCCTTGAAATCACCTTCGCAGATCGGCTCATCCGGTGGGGAGGTGGAAAATCCATCACGCTCAGCGGCGGCGGGGAAGACAAACAGGAAGTCGAAGGTGAAGGGCGCAGCATCGATGCGGTGTTTGTCGATGCCGTTCGTTCAAATGATGGTTCTGAGATTCGGTCGCCGTACGCCGACGCCGTGAAGAGCCTCGAGCTATGCCTTGCCATCAACGAATCCGGTGAAACCGGTCAGCCGGTGAAGCTGTAGCTCAGACTTCTTGTTCCTCGTCGGAGATTGTGTATCGCCGGCCCCCTTCATCCGGTTCGCCCGCTGACTGGCTCAACTGGGCCTGGGCACGTGCCATACCCGCCCTGTTCTCTTCTTTGTCCTTTTTATCTATCTTGCGGATGATATGGAGAGTCGTCTTAAGACACAGATCCGTGGTACGCAACGTCTTCAAAAGCGCGATGAGTACAATGAAGAAGAAGATGGGCGTCGTTAGCGTGATGCCGGCTTGGAGGTAATCGATGATTGTTGGCACTTTTGATTCCTTATGCGGCCCGACCCTTGTGAAGGGCGAAGATCATAAGCATGATTTTGGGAATCGAAAGCCAAAAGCACTGAAAGAGGCATGAGCAGACCGAAATTGCACAACTGGCCAGCCTTTATCGCTCCCTGCCCTCTTAATCGTTATCGTAATCGTTCTCTTAATCGATCCTGTCTTTTCAGGCTCCTGCCGCGCACCTCACTATTTGAGACCATGTGTCCCAGATTATGTTTAAAACGGTTTTAATCCGTGGGATGGCCTTGCCATCTGTGGTAAGAATTCCTCGGTTACGGCCACGGCTGCCGTCTAAGAGCCCAGAGGCGTTTAACGCAGCAAAACTCCTCCCCGCCTCACGGCGAAGTTGCATACGATGACTCTCAAAAGGTGAATCATGAAAACTTTACTCCTGAGCCTGCTCTCATTTTCACCCATTCACGCCCAGCCTCAGCAGGACGCTTTTGATGATGTTGAGGACTTCATCAAAAAAATCCAGACCCAGCGAAATCAGATCATCGAGGGAGGCGCAAAACTTGTCCTCAGCGGCCTGGAGCGCGCCATGCGGTCGGATTCCTCACTGGTCAAGGCGTACGTCAGCGCCTACGGCAAGACCAGGTTTGGAGAAGGTCAGGCGGCCGATTCAAAACTAGAAATGTGGAAGCTTCAGAAGCAGCTAATGCTTTCCAGCGCGGAATTTAAGAAAGCCCTCCGTATCCACACCACATTCCTGGTGAGCGCACTGTTGAAGAGCGTGGGCAAAGAGGAGAAAGCGATTGAGTTCAGCCAGCGGACCTACAGCTTGGCCGTCGGTCCAGGTACGAAGCCCAGGATCGGCCAGTACGCAAAATACGATGTCATCAAACGCCCTCTCAGCCAGAGCCCTTTCATTGGATACGGAGGACGCCAGAACGCGCTGGTCGGCATCCGCGGCTGGTACACCGGCCCGATCACAAACATCGCAGAGCTGCATCGGGTAAACATCATGGGCCCTCTGCGCAAAGCCAAGAGCAAACTGTTGTTTAACGAGTGGAAGCGGAACATCCAGCTCGAAAAAGCTCTTGCTATCGAAAAGAGACAGGAGGATCAGTTTAGCAAGGTCCGCCAGCCTCAGCTCAAATGGCAGATGGCCGCCGACTACATCCGCTACGGGCAGCACCGCAAAGGAATGGACCTCATGAAGAGCGCACTCGAAGGCAACCACATGCATCCGCAATTCGGCCGCATGGTCGGCGACCTGAAAGAATGGCTCTCCAATGCACGTGGCAAATCTGACGAAGAAAACAAAAAACCACAGGAGCAGTAGATGTCATTCAAGCTCTGCCTGAACACAAGCACGATCAAACCGCAGCCTATCCTTGAAAAGATCCGCCTGACTGCCGAAGCTGGCTTCGACGGAGTCGAGCTCTGGGTGAACGACGTGTATGAGTTTGTCGGACAGGGCGGCGAAGTCAGCCAGATCGAAAAGGCCCTCGCCGACAACGGGCTCTTCGTCCCTTGCATGATCGCCATGCGCCAGTGGGCCGAACAGGAAGGCCGCGAATACGAGCTCGCCCTCGAAGAGTGCAAACGCCGCATGGAACTGGCCCAGCGTCTCGGCGCTTCGTACATCGTCGCAACGCCGCCAAGAGAACCGTGCAACTTCGACCAGATCGCCGCCCACTACAAAGACCTTCTCGAGCTGGGACGCGATACAGGCATCATACCGATCTTCGAATACATCAGCTTCTTCAACTCAGCCAGCTCTCTAACTCACGCATGGGAGATCGTGCAGAAGGCTGATGACCCGGACGCCTGCCTCATCCTGGATGCCTTCCACAGTTGGAACACAAACTCCACACACGAAGAGCTCCGACAAATCCCGGGCAACAGAATAGGCCATTACCACATCGATGACGCCCACCCTGATATGCCCCCCACCACGCAGACCGATCCCGATCGAGTCATGATCGGAGAAGGTCCCATCGACCTTGCCTCTGAAATCCAGGTGTTGCGAGACATCGGCTACGAAGGCGCCATCAGCCTGGAGCTTTTCAATGCGGAACTGTGGGCGCAGGATCCTTCCCGGGTATTGAAAACAGGTATCGAGCATCTGAGAGAACTGGTTCATGAAAGTTAGCTGTATACCGATCTGCTTCTTCAGGCAGATTCTGAACAAAGAGATGTTACTCGTTGAGTGGCTGGACATGGCCGCCGATGTCGGCCTTGACGGCGTCGAAATGTATGACAGGTTTCTGGACAATTTTGGCTCTGACTACCTGGAACGAGTGGCCGGCCAGGTGGACGAGCGCGGCATGGAGACATCCATGTTCACCGGCTATGGGGACCTCGCGCGGACAGAAGCAGCGGGCAGTGACTCAGCTAATCCCAGGTCCGACGCGATCGAGGAGATCAAGCGCAACGTCGATGCGGCGCTGATTCTGCGCACTTCCATTGTTCGAGTGGTCGCCGGAACCTGGCCGGAGAATGTCGAACCGGATGCCGTGCTCACCAAGGTGGCCCAAGGTCTCTGCGATTGTCTGGCCTATGCGAAAGACAAGGGAATCTGGCTCGCCTTCGAGAATCACCCACAAGTAGGCACCAGCAATTCAGACTTTCTTGAGATTCTGAGACGGGTCGATTCGGTCGACTTGAAGATCAATCTGGACACGTCTAATCCTATGGTATCAGGGAACAACGCTGTCGATCTCGTGAGACACGTCAGCAATAGAGTCGTCCACCTTCACGCAAGCGATAGACGGGCTGACCTGGAGCACACTGCCGTGGGAGAAGGGGTCGTCGATTTCCCGGCGATTTTCAAGATTCTGAAAGAAGCTGGTTTTGACGGATGGATATCCATGGAAGTCGGTGGTACCGGAAGCCGGCAGAGCATCGCAGACAGTCTTGCCTACGTGAAAGAGAAGTGGTCAGAGGCCTAAGGGATCGGCCCAAAATTAAGTTGTCACTCCCGTGTTTGTTCTTGGCAAATCTCTGCTGCCCATGAGCACAGTTTCTGAATTAAGATTGACGATTGATGAATTTTGATTTTCGAAGTTTAAGCCATCCTCACCGTGCCTGTACGGAACGCGTTAGAATTTCAACTCTGAATTCAAAAATCAGAAATCATCAATCGTCATTCGTCATTCCAAGGCTGAAGTTGGCAGATTAATTTCGATCAGACTCCTAACTGTCCCACAGACTCTCTTGCTGATCTTGTGTAGCTTCGCCTCAAACCGTCGAGCAGCCCATCGTAGCGCTGCCCTCCAGGGCGGCGTCTTATGCGAGCCGAGGGCTCGCCCGCGAAACTCCGGCCTGGAGGCCAGAGCTACTACAGTGCTTCACCGAAACTCGACTCATTTGTCCAGTTTTGGGGACTTGTAGACGACCAGTAGGTCAAGGCGGAGTCGTTTTGACGGATTTCAGGGGCGAAGCCCCGGGCTGTCATTCAAATCCGTAAAATTGCCCTCGTCTCGGCCTACTTGTGTAGATCTGTGCCCCCAACGGCCAACGAGCTCGTCACATCGTCTCCCAACACCCCTCCCCGGCAGAGGCGGTATGACCAGGGGTCACTTTCTCTCAGGCTGCGAAAGTGGTCTTATTGACACAAGCGTCGTGAGTCTCTCTCTGGGCCGCCGGATGCTCATGCCGAACGTGATGGCCGTGTTGATGTCCGCCATGGCTTCTTCGTAATCCTCCGTGGTCTCGACCGCGTATTGACGCTCCTCTCCCTGGTGGATGCCTAGGATGAGAGTGCCGCCGATAATTCCCGCTCTCTCAGCTCTGGATTTCGGCTCGACATGCGACACGAGGACGCCCCGCGCATCGCCGTGTTCATAAGTGGCTGCAAGCTCCGGAGTGAGGGATTGCACTGAAAGCCCCAGGTCTTCCCTTTCCCTCCTCCGGCCTTCGTGCCTGAGCGTGGCATAGAGATCCCTGGTGGATTGCGGGGCTTCGCCAAGGATGACCTTGAAGGTCTTCTTTTTCTGATTGCGCAGGATTACCACGTCGACCTCAGAACCGATTTCGGTATCGGCGACCGCGAGGCGAAGAGAATCCACGCTCAGCATTTTTTCGCCGTTGAAGCTGAGGATGATATCCCCCACTTCGAGACCGGCGGCCTCGGAGGGGTGACCGATGAAGGTCTCGCGGATGAAGATGCCGCCACTCTGTTCGAGGCCGAGGAGCTCGGCCTGCTCACGCGTAACGGGGTCGATACTCACCCCAAGCCATCCCCGTCGAACCTTTTTGAACTCTCGAAGGTCTTTGTATACCCGCCTGGCCATATTGATTGGGATAGCGAACCCGATGCCCTGGTAACTGCCGGTGAGGGAGACGATGGCAGTGTTGATGCCGATGACTTCGGAATTGAGATTTACCAGCGGGCCGCCGCTGTTGCCGGGGTTGATGGCCGCATCGGTCTGGATGAAGTTTTCGTATCTCTGGTCGCTGTCAATGAGCTTGATGTCCGTCCTGCCCTGTGCGCTGACGATTCCGGTTGTCACGGTGTGACTCAGCCCGAAGGGATTCCCAATCGCAAGCACCCAATCGCCGACATTCAACGTGCTTGAATTCCCGAGCTTGGCTGCAACAAGATCGTGGCCATAGACCTCGATAAATGCAAGATCCGATTTTGGATCCTGGGCCTCAATCTTGCCCTTGAGCTCACGCCCGTCACTGAGAATGACTCGCACTCTTTTTGCGCCCCTGACCACGTGCTCATTGGTGAGGACATATCCAACCTTGCCTTCGACCTCGACCACAACCCCTGAGCCGGCGCTCTCTGTGGGGCGGATCTGCGGATGAAACTTGTGAAAGCCCGGCGGCAGACTTTTGGGCTCGGGACGGTAGGCTTTGATACCAACGACGGCCGGCATGATCTTTGGAATGACATGCGAGAAATCGAGTCCCTGGCTGGCGGATGCCTGAACGCCAGCCACGCCAGGCCGGGCAACGTTTCTCTGCTGCCAGCTTCTGGCCGCGGATAGCCCAAGCCCGAGGGCGAGCGCCATGCTGGTGAAGGAGACAATCCAGAAGGAACGGGGATTCATTGGGAGTATTGTTTCAGAGGTCCAGGATTTTGAGGTTCGAAAGTGTAGCAGAGAGCCCGATGGTTACCTAGACGGGGCAGTAGGCCGAGACAAAGGCAATCAGGGGCAAAGCCCCGGGCCGTGTGGCAAGACCAACCCACACGGCGGGGGTTTAGGGCGTAGGGGGCACCCCCCCGGCTTTTTTGGGGCCTGTTCCCGGGGGGTTGCCCCCTCCCCCCTAAACCCCCGCCGGTGGGGGGGGGCTTGCAAAACGGCCCGGGGCTTTGCCCCTGATTGCCTTTGTCTCGGCCTACTGCCCCG
>JASLXP010000018.1 GCA_030740295.1 Planctomycetota bacterium | reverse complement strand
GAGCTGCATTCAGAATCTCATCTATCTCGCTCAGCTCATCGTCGGTAAAGCTCCATCCCTGCCCTCCGTTGTTGGCAAGGATCTGCTCTTTGTTTTTTGAGCCGGCCAGGCAGACCGTCACCTCGGGCAGACGCAGGGTCCAGCCGATGGCCAGTTGCGGGAGGGTGAGTCCCTTCCTTTCCGCAATGGCTGCCAGTTTTTCTGTGGCTGCGGACAACTGCTCGAAGATCTCGCCCTGGAAGTATTGGATGCCTCGACGTTCATCATCATCGGGAAAGACATGGCCCGGTTTGTATTTGCCGGTGAGCAATCCCTTGCCCAGAGGACTGTGAGCCAGAATGCCGACCCCGTGCTCGCGGCACCAGGGAACGATCTCATCTTCGATGCCGCGGGCGAACATGCTGTAACGCGGCTGCAGAGTGTGAAACTGCCCCACCTGCCAGGCACGTTCGAGATGTTCGAGTCCGTAGTTGGATACACCGATGCGGATGATCTTTCCCTGTTGCTGGAGCTCGAGCATGGTCTCCATCTGTTCTTCTATGGAGGGCGGTTCGCGATAGCTGTGAATCTGATAAAGGTCGAGAGCATCCACTTTCAGTGCGGCGAGGCTGTTATCGATGGCTGTAAGAATCTCTGGCTTTTCGTAGCCATCGTTCCAGCCACTCACTTTGGAAGCGATGTAGATATCTGCATCGCAACCGGCGAGTGCGCGGCCGATGAGCTCTTCGGATTTTCGGTAAGCCTGTGCCGTGTCGAGCAGCGTCTGCCCAGCATTGATAGCGGCTTGGACAGTCCGGATCGCTGCTTCGTCATCGACGTTGCCCATCCCGCCTCCAATCGGCCATGCTCCGAAACCTATCACGGGCACTTCCGGGCCGTCTTTACATATTTGTCGGCGCTGCATTTAGACTCCTCGAAAATGAAAAAATCAGAAATCTGCTAAAGTTTGGCGAGCCGTTACGATAATCCTAACGGGTGTTTTTTAAACTCAGACTGCCGCCAAAAGTGTCGTTCTCAGGTATCCATGCAATCAACCCGGGAAGCCTCATAGACGCAATCGCTGAATTGCATGCGTCTCTGATAGCGAGCATCCCCAACAGCGCGAATGCGACGGCCAGCTTCATTGATTTCGCACTGCCTGTCGATTCGCTCTCTATTTCGCTGGAGGCGGCCCAGGCTAACGAAGAGGATGCAACCGACGGTTCAGAATCGGACGCAAAGCCGGTGGTGGATACCGTAACGACTCAAGCTGTTGGCGAGGAGTCCAGCTTCTTCCCCATCGCCGCTTTGCCTGATCTACAGCCTGCTGCCCAGCCCACTGCGATTGATTTCTTCAGCACGTTTATCACCACTGTGTTTCCGGATGAAAGCGCCGCGCAGCCGCCTCAGATCACTACATTCGCCCTGGGCGAGGAGGCCGGCACAACTCCCCCTGAGGTGACGACCCTGGCTCTCGGAGAAGAAACCGGCAGCCTTCCTCCGCCAACCGTGGTTGATGACCCCTCTGACAATGTAGAAGAAACTTCTGGGAGTGATGGCGCTTCTGGCAGTGATCAATCCACAGACGCTACGGATGACGCCAGCGGCACAGACTCAACAGACTCGACCTCCGGCGAGGGCTCGTCCGGTACATCCCCTTCAGATGAGGCACCACCAGGTCCTCAAGATCCTGCCCCGGACCGGCCTGCGCCTCCGCCGGCACCTCCATCCGATGAAGTCCCGGCACCACCCCCTGCCATTACACTGGCGTTTGGCGAAGAAGGCAGCCCTTTCACGTTTCCGGATCCGCGGACGATTCTTCGGTCGTGATGCGGCGTTGATCGTTACCACCGCAAACAGGCTGGCCGCCTGCAGCCACGAGTCAACTCCTTAAGGCGTCATTCCGTTCCTCGAAGACTTAATCGATATAGCGAGAGCTGGCTGATAAAAGAGGCGGGTCATTCGGCCAACCTTCTCTTGCCATGCAGCTTTGGATCTGGCGAAACCTCCACATCGCTCTTCCCGACGATTGGGAGAT
>JASLXP010000017.1 GCA_030740295.1 Planctomycetota bacterium | reverse complement strand
CGAAGTGGCGCTCAGCGACACTCGAAAGCAGAAGGTGGCGCACCTCGGCATGTCTGCAGGTGGAGCGCGATACGACGGCCTCTGGTCTCATACAGATCCATTTCCTCCATACGACATTCCTCGCCTCACCGGCATTACAATCGATGGCAATGATGACGACTGGGGCAATCGCGGCTTCCATGTCATGCGTTTCACCGACACCAAAGGCTTCGCTCGCATGCGGGGAAACCTTGACCCGATGCTCCGCCTGGGCTGGAGCGACCTCGGCCTGCTGATGTATCTCAAAGTTCGGGATAACGTGGTCGTGGAGTATCCCGCGCAGGCGTCCATGTGGTCGAAGGATTCCATCGAGCTTTTCATGGCGGAAGACCGTGAATCGAAGAATCGCTTTCACGTCTGCATCGGCCCGGGCGCCGACGGCAAGCAACCGGAAGCCCGCGCCTACTTCTGGGATCGCCGGCTCGATAAGTCCGGCGCGCCCCTCTCTGTCGAAGTAAAAGGCAAACGCACAAGTGACGGCTACGCAGTGGAACTGATCCTGCCCTGGGCCAACCTGCGTGTCCGGCCGGAGCCCGGAGGCGAGACCGCGCTGCAAGTCATGGTGAATGATTCCGATCAGGCCAAACCGGGTTCGCGAGGCTGGTTTCGCGTGGCATGGCATCCGGACGGACACGCCGGCTTCAAGCCCCGTGCGCTGCAACGGCTGCGCCTGACGGACAAGACCAGCCCGCCCGTAAGAATGAGCCGCGCCCCGAAGCCGGACAAGAAGGGCCTTGTCCGCGCCAGCGTCCCCGTCACTACACCAACTATCAACATCCCCAAGTTCGATGATATCGACGTTGATGGAAATCTGGATGACTGGAAAGACCGCGGATTCCATCAAACCTCACTCTCCGGCCAGGACGGCACTATGAAAGCCTCTGGCGAAGATTTCGACCCATCCTTTCGTCTCGCCTGGAGTGAACGGGGCCTTCTTTTCGCCGGCCGGATAACCGATCAGAAACTCATCGCCGATCCTGACAAACGCAAGCTCTGGCGAAAGGACTCTGTAGAAATCTTCCTGTCGAAGAAAGTTGGATTAAAGGAGTCTTTTCAGCTCACCATCGCTCCACCTGGGGAGAATTCAAGAACTCGGATTTTTTTGGAGGATCATCGCGGCAGACCCGGCCTTGCCCCGATCACCGCAGAGGTAATCACAAGCCTCTCCCCAAACGGTTACACCATCGAGGCCCTCATCCCATGGCAACACCTGAGGCTGGAATCAAAGGCTGGCACGGAGCTTGGCCTTCAAGTCTTCGTTAACGATTCTGATGACACTGACCCTTACCCGGGGAACTGGTATCGCGTCGCCTGGTATCCAGTGGGTCACGCAGGATGGAATCCCCTGGCTTTCCATCGAGTACGGCTGGCAGAGAAGGCATCCAGATCTCTCGGATTCAGTCGCGGCGCCAGAGTCGGGGACAACCGAGTCCTGGCAGCCAATCTGCCTTGGCCAATACCCGGAGCGTTAAAGGGCAAAACCGGAGAGGACAGCCGTTGGAACGCAAAGTGGAAGGGCGCCGTTCAGGCCAGCAGGGATGCATTCGTCTGCGAGCTGGCCATTCCCTGGAAGACGATCTCAGATGCCGGACTCGATACCAATCGTTTGATCATCGATTTCAGCCACCGCGGCCGCATCACCGAGAAGCCTTCCTGGAGCTATGTCCCGTTTGAAATGCGCGAGACCGCACAACGGCCGCCGCAGCCCTATACCGTACGGCTCCACTTTGCGGAGCTGAAAAATGTGAAGGCCGGCACGCGTGTGTTTGACGTGATGCTCCAGGGCAAGGCTGTTCTCAGGAATTTCGATGTGTCCAACGAGGCCGGATTGAGCAGAGCATTAATAAAGAAATTCACCGGTATCATGGCCGGCAATCGCATCGAATTGGAATGTATCCCGAAAGCGGAGGATCAGAATTGGGAAACCGCGCCGATCCTGAACGGGTTTGAAGTGGTACCGGAGTGAGAGGCAGCGGAATTTCTGACAGAGCCAGCGTCAAGGAAATCGTTGTGTCAGGCTGCTGTCTGATTCTCTCGTAAAAAGTCACCGCCCGATTCTTTCCGGCCTGAAAGGCCAGAACATAAGAGCCCAGGGCACCGCCCTGGGTGAGTTGTCTACTCAATATTAGCCCTGAAAGGGCGTCACAGATTGTTGAGCTTCAGCATGA
>JASLXP010000016.1 GCA_030740295.1 Planctomycetota bacterium | reverse complement strand
CTCCGATCTTTTCAGCCGTTCATTGACCTGATGCAGAAGATGGATAACCCGGTGATGGGAATCCTGGTGAGCGCGGCCTTTACAGGGCTGATCCAGAGCTCCTCCGCGACGACCGGTGTGATCATCGTGCTCGCCAGCCAGGGCTTCATCACATTGGAGGCGGGCATCGCGCTGGTCTTCGGCGCGAATGTAGGTACTTGCGTAACAGCCATGCTGGCATCCATCGGCAAACCGAAAGAGGCGAAACAGGCCGCCCTCGCCCACGTGGTGTTCAATGTCATGGGCGTCGTTATCTGGATCGCATTTATCGGGCCCTTGGCGGACCTGGTCCGATGGTTCTCTCCAGTAGCGGCGAATCTGGACGGTCAGGCATTGCTCGCCGCCGAGACTCCCCGACAGATTGCGAATGCTCACACGGTATTCAACGTAACCAACACCCTGTTGTTTATCGCTTTTACCACACAGATGGCCGCACTGGTCAAAAAGATCATTCCGGACCGGGAAGTGAAAGATGAGGAGGAGGCCGCGCCCCAATACTTGAACGAAATTATTCTGCAGACACCTTCCCTGGCCCTGGATCTGGTCCGTATGGAACTGGGCCGGCTAGGGGCGGCGACACTACGGATGGTCAAAGGTTGCATGCATCCGATTCTGGCCGGTTACGATGAAGAGCTTCGAGAGCTGGCTGAAATGGATGACCGCGTGGATGCACTGCACGCGGCGCTCATTGTCTATCTGGGAAGGTTGTCGCGGGAGTCCCTCAGCTCGTCGCAGACACAGGTTTTGCATGCGTACATGTCAGCCGCGAATTACTTTGAGAATATCGGCGACATGATCGAATCCAATCTTGTCGAGGCCGGCCAAGAGAGGCTGGAGAAGGACCTGACGATCAGCTCCGCCACACAGGAGATCCTGCAGTCTCTGCACGACAGGGTGACCTGGTCCGTTGAGCACAGCGTTCAAGCACTGGTGGCAGGAGATGCCGACGCAGCGAGGGAGATCATGGACGCTAAGGATGACATAAACCTGCTTGCTGATGAGGCAGAGGGGCACCTTGCACGCAGACTGACTGCTGAAGAACCCAATCGCATTTATGTGTTCCGTATCGAATCAGAAATGATCGAGTATCTGAAACGTGTCTATTACTTTGCGAAGCGTATCGCCAAGCTGGTAGACACAAACATGCAGTTAAGCGAAGAAACAGGTGACACCGTTAACAAGGCTGGAGTGGATCTGGTCGAAACAGAAGCCTGAAATGCGCACTAACAACGGAGAAAGATATGAAGAAGGGAAAGAAAAATAAGAATCGAGACGCGGACCTGAAAGCCACACATCAGAACGACGCGCCCGCCACCGAGGGGTCGAAAGAAGAAGAAGCAAAGGCCTTGAAAAGGACCGCAAGAAAGGAGTACGAGAAAACGCTGACCAAGTTGCAGGAAGAACTGGTCTACATGCAGGAATGGATACGCAGGCAGGGAAAAAAAGTGGTCGTTATTTTTGAGGGCCGCGATGCAGCCGGAAAAGGCGGCGTCATCAAGAGAATCACGCAGCGATTGAATCCCCGAGTCTGCCGCGTCGTGGCGCTGGGAACTCCAACCGAGCGGGAGAAGACCCAGTGGTATTTTCAGCGGTATGTGTCCAACCTCCCCGCTGCCGGAGAGATGGTCCTGTTCGATCGAAGCTGGTATAACAGAGCTGGTGTCGAACACGTGATGGGCTTTTGCACGGAGGAGGAGTACATGGAGTTCCTGCGCTCCTGCCCCGAGTTCGAGCGCATGCTGGTCAGATCGGGAATCATCCTCTTCAAGTACTGGTTCTCAGTCAGTGAAGAGGAGCAGGAAAGGCGATTTCAGATCCGTTTGAATGACCCCAAAAGGCGCTGGAAGATCAGCCCGATGGATATCGAATCCCGCCTGCGCTGGATGGAGTATTCCAAAGCAAAGGATGCGATGTTCGCGCACACAGACATCAAGCAGGCCCCCTGGTATGTGGTGGAGGCAGACAGTAAGAAAAAGGCACGGCTGAACAGCATCCACCATCTTCTCGACATCATCCCTTACGAACACCTGCCGCAGGAAATGCCCGAGCTGCAGCCGCGGCCTCCATCGCAAGGGTACGTTCGTCCCCCGAAAGATGATCAGGCCATTGTGCCTGAAATCTACTGAGAGGAATCGGCCATCAGCCGAACACACGCCGGTGGCGTTTTCTGAGTGCCTTTGTATCGAACTTGCGCCACGCCTTCGCAAAGTCCTTTCTCAACTTCTCGGCCACTTGCTGTTTGTTGCTGACAAGTTGGCCAAGAGCCAGCAGGAGACCCAGGTTCTTTTTTCGCACCGGAATCAATTCGGCGTATTCCCGCAGCTTTTCCCCGGCAACAATCGCGTCCTGATGGTTGCCCAGTATGTCCTGCAGATTCTTCAATGGGACGATGAGCTTCTTCACTTTGGCGCCAAAAACTGGTTCAAAGAACTCATAGGCGTACCTGAGTTTCTTACAATTAATGCGAAGCTCATGCAGTAGCTCCGGCGGCGAATCCGAGGCCACCGACCGGCCGATTTTCAGGACACGCTTCAGTCGCCGGGAAGCCAGGTTGGGCCCAGCCTTTGAGATGATTCGAGAGTCGCGTTCCTGTCTGTTGCCCGCACGGTTTGCCTGTTTCTCTGCGAAGCCCTTGAAGCGCTCGACAAGACGGGCGTACCGCTTGCTCTCCAGCCCTGCGATGAGTTTTTTTCTGGCCCTGTTCCATTGTTGCTGAAGCACATCCCTGAACGGGCTGAGCTCGGCCCCATCCTCTTGATTCAGCATGGCCTGGTACTTCTCGTAATTCTCGAAGTAGACATCGAGATCCCGCACCTCACCAAGCAAGTCGGCCAGCCATCGAAAGTCGCGGATGAGAGAATCGATTCGGTTTGACGGCAGGGAATCCTGAAAGAGCCGCAGGCCCGCACGAATCCGCCGCGTGGCCACACGCATCTGATGCACACCCTCCGGCTCGAGTCCTTCCCATGCCTCGCCCTCGTGGTGCAGCATCTCTATGAGCTGTTTATGCAGGACATAATAGGCCAGTCGAGAGATGTCCTCGTCGGGCCCGGGAAGAAAGACCTCTCTTATACTCTCCGTGCAAGGGGGCGAATAGCCTCCGGTCTGAAGACCTCTCTGAAACTTGCTCAGGCGCGCGGGGAAAAGTCCCTGCAAGGACCTGAGATCCTCGGCAAGTTGATTGAACTGGTCGCGATCACCGTCTCTTAACTCCAACTCGATCTCTTCAAACTTGAGAGTGCCGGGAGCACTGCTTTTCTGTTTCTCTCCGCAGGTGATGACCGTCTCGTCGATACACAGTTCAAACCTGAGCTGATTGCCTCTGTTTATCAGGTAGAGGCGGCGATTCTTATGAACACGAAACAGTTCTTGGGGTTGTGCATCCCCGAGCAGAGGAGACAGGACTTGCGAAAGCTCACCATCTGCCAAATCCAATGGACTCGATGGAAAGGTAACCACATCTTCCTCGACTTCTCGGCGCTCTTTCAGCGACGTATGACTGTTGCCCAGCCCTTTCAGGCACAGGCGAAGCGATCCCGCGCGATTCTGCCACCGGTAAGACCATCCCTCGCGAAAAAGACGCCAATCGTGTGTGTCGTAATAGCGATCCACTATGTCTCGGGTCGATTCGTTTCGTACGGTGTAGCCCTCTGCGGTGAGGTACTGCAGAACGCCTGGTACCTGGGAGAGATTCTGCACGAGGAACTTTGCCTCAACTTCAACCGGTGGCTTGGATTCTGGGTGTGTGACTGTTGCCGCTTCCAAAGTGTTCTCCTGCAAAAATGTGCGCGCTTGAAGCCCCTGTGTCAGGAGCAAACTGAATGCCGCGTAAGGCCACAGGGCAGCGAGCGATCCAATGGAATACCGAGCCGCTAAGACACCACACGATTCATCTTAAGAAGCAGGCAAAAGTGACTTGGTAAACTTCGGCTCGCGACCTGGTCGTGGCATGGGCGTCTCGCCCGTGCCACGATGGAGCGACCTGCGCAACTTATTACTGAACGGTCCCTAAGGTATAGCCGCCAGTTCTTTTGCCGCGATCTGTTTGTGAGTGCCTGGCAGCCCATCCATCAGGGACGCGTATTCGGATGCCCGCAGTATCCGCGATATCAGCGAATATTTGTTCTCCAATTCGTTGAGAAGGCTCTCGTCATCATCCTGGTCTGCCGCCTGGCGTAGCCATTCCACGGCATCGGCCTGCTGCAGGTCGAGCAAGAGCACTTTGCCGACCAGTCGCTGAGTGGATAAATTCGTCGTATCCAGAACAGATGTGCCCAGGCGAAGGGCATCGTCGATGAGAAGCTGCCGAAAGCCCACAGTCTTCGTGCCTCCGTCGCTGGTCGAGACCTTAATTGAATGGTCTTCGACAGATTTGAAGGCTCCCTCGACCTCAGACGGTTTGCTCGACTCCATGAAGTGAAAAGTGGCGTGGCGTCCAACGGCCTGTTTTGCCCCTTCCTCTACCCTCCCCCAGAACTCGATGGCGTCGGTCAGCCAGTCAACCCAACGTACGAGTTCCTCGTCTGGCATGGCAGCATCGGATTGCGCCATCGCCAGCATGCAGAGCACTCGCGCTGTTTCGTAATCTCTCTTGCGCAGGAGCATGGCGAACGCATCAGGTAACGCATACTCAGAAATGCGGATGCTGCCTGGGTCCGTTTCACGCCATTTCAGGTGGAGGGTGAGTAGCAGACGGTGAGATCGCTTTCGAAGAAAATCCAGCTCCTGGCCCGCCATGATTCGCACGATTTCGACGGCCTTCCCCGCACCGTCTGCGGCGAGAGCACGCGCCTCCATCTCGCGGAATTGCTCATCTGCCCCTTCGATGACCTTGACTGCTTCGTTAAGCACCGCGGCTTGGCAGTCTACCTGCTGGGCGTACTTTCGCTGCAGTTCAGCCAGACTTGCCAATGCCTCGACGAATGCGTCATGTTGTATGAGTTCAGGCAGAGCTGCCTTCAAGGCTTTGAAATCGACTTCGAAAGGCGAGACGGCTTCCACTACCTGCGCACTGTTGTCAGGCCGCATATCCTTCTGAAAAACACCCAGGCTGATCATCCCAATGATGCCTGCCAGAATGCCGACGCCAAGCGCCATGTACAGGTAAAGCCCGCGCACGTGGTGTTCGTCCTCAGGCGTCTCTGTCGTTTCATGCTGGATGTCCCATTCCTGCTGTTGAGTGATGGCTTCTTGAACGGAGCCAAGCAGGTCATCCGGATCGAATGGGTCCGCCGAGATTCTTTGCAGCAGTGCCTGCACCGGCTCGGGCAGCTCCATGAGTTGCTCGCTGCTCAACTTTATCGATCTTCCTTCGGGGAGTACGAGGGGACGCCCGATCAATGTTCCATACAGAAGTACTGCGAGGGCCCGAACATCCACTCGAGGGTCAAGTTCGCACGGGTCGAAGCCCTCTTCGGTTTTATCTTCGTTGACGTCAGAGTGAGCGCCGGCAGTGCCGAAGTCACAGATCTTTAGCTGGCCTTCAGGGGTGATCAGCACGTTATTGGGAGTGAGATGCCCGTGCACGACCTTCTTTCGCCACGCGTGTTTCAAGGCATCCGCCGCTTGCTCGAAAAGAGCCAGCGCATCTTTGGGGGCGATTGCGCCGTGCTCCTTCTGATACTGCGCCAGGTTCTGGCCTTCCACGAATTCCATTGTGCAAAAGTAACGGCCTTCATATTCACCGATGTCTTTCGTGCGAACGATATTCGGATGCCGCAGTTCCTTAGCCGCCTTTACATTACGCTCGAAACAGTCCACACAGCAGTGGTCGTCGGCAAGGTTGCTGGATATGACCTTGACGGCCACGCGCTGATTGGTCGTCCGATGGATGCCTTCATAGACATTTCCCAACCGTCCACGCCCGACGCTCTTGCGGAGGAGATAATTGCCGATTCGTTCGAGTTGAGCAGTTGGCATGGGTCCGTCCTATCCGGCAATCAGTGGTGTTGGATGGGGCTCGGCATTCACGCCGACGCCCTCATTCTGTGCCCGATCTCGTATATTACCATAGGGCGTACAACCGTATCAGCGTCCTGGAATTTTTCCACTTGGCTGGTGCGCAGGAAGTGCAGGGCAAGTCGAGGCGCAGGAAGCTTCGCTGCACTTATTGCCCCGGAAACCTTGAAATTCCGACCTAACCCTTGAAAACCATCGAGGGAACGGCCATTGCAAGAATCTTGATTCCTGTTTCCCCTATTCCTGATTCCTGAGCCTCTGAGCCTTATACATTGAGTTCTTCCTCACCCAGTTCGCTACTTCCCGAAATCGCCGCAAAGTTTGGCAATGTCGAACTGGTGGCCAAGCATGCAGTGGAGGGCTTTCTACAGGGGACCCACCGCAGCAGGCACAAGGGCTTCAGCATCGAGTTTGCTGAGCACCGGCAGTACGTGCCGGGCGATGATCTGCGTTACCTGGACTGGCAGGTCTACGCGCGCACGGACAACTACTACATCATCCAGTACGAAGCCGAGACCAATTGCCGCATTTACGTCATGCTGGATGTCAGCAACTCGATGAATTTCGGTTCCGGCAGCATCAGCAAGCTTCAGTACGCGTCTTACTGTGCAGGCGCACTCGCTTATCTGGTCATCAAGCAACGCGACAACTTTGGGCTACTGACCTTCGACAGTGCGATAAGAACCCATTTGGAACCGCGCAGCTCGCCGATGCACCTGGCTGAGATTTTTCGAATCCTCGATCAGACCGAACCGGGAAGTCCAACTGATTTCCCCGGCGTTTTCGACCGTTTTTCTTCATCCGTCCGGAAGCGCTCTCTGATTCTTGTCTTCTCCGATCTGTTTGAAGATATCGAGACCATTCGCCGCGCCCTGGTCAGCCTTCGCTTTCACGGACACGAAGTCGGTCTGTTCCAGATTCTCGACCATGAAGAGCTTTCATTTCCCTACCGTGGTTTCAGTCAATTCGAGGGCCTCGAAGACGAACCTCAGTTGCGAGCTGACCCGGAATCCATCCGTCGGGAATACCTGCACGAGTTGAACAACTTCACCGCAGAGGTGCGACGCCTTTGCTCGTCGCATCAGATCGATTACTGCCTCGTGGATACCTCACAGCCGTTTGACCGCGTAATGTCAGAGTACCTGGAGCGGAGAAGCAGGTACGGGTAGGGGCGT
>JASLXP010000015.1 GCA_030740295.1 Planctomycetota bacterium | reverse complement strand
ATGCCGTCGCAATCGCCTGTTTCATCGATGCCCGCGGCCGAAAGCGCGGTTGGAACGATATCGGCCAGGCTGAACATCTCTTGGGCCTTTCTGCCGCCCTCAAATCCTGCCGGCCATCTGATGATCGCAGGAACGCGAATGAGCTGCTCGTAATGGAACGGGCCTTTCATCCAGAGACCGTGGTCCCCCAGCAGCTCGCCGTGGTCTGAGGTGAAGAAGATGAGCGTGTTTTCTTCGAGGCCGGTTTCGCGCAGGAAATCCAGGATACGCCCCATCTCACGGTCAATCAGCCGGACCATGGAGTGGTAATATGCGCGGCCCAATCGAGCGTCCGTATCGCTGACTTTGCTGAAATCGTGGCCATTGCCCTGTCCCGCTATGGGAAACTCCCCCCGGATATCAGATTCCTCCAGCCGGCCTTCACGGGCTTCGATGAAGTGCGGTGGCTTGTCTTCAAGTTCTCCTTCCGTGTATGCCGGTAGAGGGACATCCTCCGGTTCGACGCGCTCATCAAAGTTCGTCGGGACCGCATGAGGGTGATGCGGATCCTGAAAACCGATGCCGAGCAGGAAAGGACTTTCGCGGTCATGGTTGCGAAGGAACTCGATGGTCCGTTCTGCGGTCCAGACGCTGTTGTGGAGGCGATTCGGCAAATCCCAATCGTGTGCATCGCCACCGAAACCGGCATCTGCCAGGCGGCGGGATTTGAAACCTTCGATCTCCTCCGGCGAAACCTGGGTCTCAACCCATTCGCCGTAATGGCCGGCGATGCCGTAGGTAGCGTGGCCCAGCGCGATCTCCACGGATTCGAATCCGTAGTAGGGCCCGTGCCAGTTTCTGTAGCGTTCTCGCCAATTCTTCAGAGTCTCCCTTGTCTGCTCCTCGGTGCCGCCGAAAGCCTGGAAATGAGCCTTCCCGATGTAGTGCGTTCGGTAGCCGTGCGAGGACAGGCGATGCGAGATCATCGGCAGTTCCGCAGGGGCCGACATGCCGACATTCCACGCGCCGTGTCGGCTTACCTGCTGGCCAGTGAATATGGAAACTCGCGAAGGCGTGCAGACCGGGTTCGTGCAATATGCCCGTTCCAGCAATACGCCTTCTTCGGCCATACGATCGAGGTTTGGCGTGCTCGTGAATGTGGAGCCGTAACAGCTCAGACTGTCTGTCCGCTGCTGATCGGTGGTGACGATGAGGATATTTGGTCTGGGCATTCAGGAATCACTCCAAACCGGCTTCACTCCACACCTTGTTCATGGCCTCTGCGGTGATGCGTGCCCCTTCGGCGGGATTCTCTTTGGAGGTGGCACGGAGCTCATTATCGAATGGCTCGATGGCGACCGGGCCGTCGAATCCGATTGCATTCAGCGCGGCCAGGAAGCCGCTGATGTCGATGACGCCGGTGGCGCCGGGCAGAGCACGCACGTTATCGACTTGTTCGTCTTCGGGAATGCCTTTCGGCGCGTCGTTGATGTGCACGTAGACCACATCCGATCCACGCAGACGCAGGATATCCTGCACGCTGCCCCACGAGGTATACCAGTGCCAGCAATCAAGGAGCAGGCCGACGTTGCCGGTATTGATGGATTCACACAGTTTGAGCATGCCCGGCATATCGAAAATAAAAGGATATTTCTTCTCGCGGCGCATGGTCCAGGGACCGACAAATTCGAGCCCGAGACTGCAGCCGTGGGCGCGCAGCACCTCCGCGGCGGTGCGAAGGCGGCGTGTATGGTTTTCGAAGTTCTGTGAGAAAGGCACGTCGTCGGAGCAGGGCATGACCCAAGTCGAACACCATCGAGCCCCGAGCTGGCCGGCCGTGCGCGCCAGGCGATCGAAGCCTTCGAGGCTTTGCTCGAATTCCTCATCCGTTGTTCGAAACTGAACCGGCAGCCCCCAGCCGCCGATGCTTACACCGGCATCGTCATACATTCTCCGGACGGCATCGATTCCTTGCTCGTCTGCTATATCTGCAGCTTTGCCAACATTGAGATCGAGTGCGTCAAAGCCGTATTCGGCTGCGAGTTTCAGGGCTTCTTCAAAGGGAACATTGATCCCGACGGCACCGGGGGAAAGACTTCTGAACATGGTGGGGCTCTGAGAGGAGTGGAAACAGATTGATGTCCGGAGAGGCGGCCATCATTCCCCTGGAAGCGCTGATTTCAAGTGGGTCTCAACAAGCTGCAGGAATCCTTCGAAAAAGTCCATCTCGTCATTCTTCGCCCAAAACATCCAACGTGAGACTGGCTTCAGCCTTAACCTGACAGCCATGGTGCTCGCATCACACTTGGTTATCCCTCATACACCGCCTGCAGCAGCGCTTTGATGTAGCCATATCCAAAGGCGAATGCCTGCCTGCCACCATCATCGCCGATGGTATGTGGCATGTGGTCGGGCAGCAGCATGCCCTCGTAGCCTGTTTCTTTGAGGGTCCGAACGACCTTCAGCAAATCCACGTCTCCTTCGTCAGGATACACCTCCTGAAAATTGAGGAAGCTGCCTTTAATGTTGCGAAGGTGGACCATGAATATCTTTTTACGTTCGCCGAAGTAGCGCACCACGTCGCAGATTTCATTGACTGGGTCTTTCAGATTCTCTGAGACGGTGCCGACGCAGAAATTGAAACCGTGGTATTCACTCGGACAGATCTCGATGAATTTTTTCATTCCTTCTATTCGGCCGAGGACGCGGTCCACGCCGCGGAAGCCTTCGTCCGGCATGCCGGGGTCGTGGGGATGGCAGGCCATCTTTACCTTGTGTTCTTCGGCGACCGGTATCACTCGCTCCAGAAAATAGGTGATGCGTTCCCACATCGCATCGGCATCCACGTTGCCGGCCTCTATCAGTGAATCCTGGTTGGCCTTTTCATAGACGAAGGTGCTGTAGGTCGAGCCGCCGCGCCCCGGCGTTGGTTCAGAACGTGCAACGCCGATGAGAGTCATGTTGTATTTGAGAGCAGGAATTCCGGCCTCCGCCGCTGCCCGGATCATGCTGCAGATTACCTCGATCTCCCGATCCCGCCCTGGGCTCTTACCAAGCATGATGTTTGGCATCTGGGCATGCGATATGAGCGAGGAAGGCAACGGCAGCGGAACGAATTCCAATTGGATTCCGAACGACTCGACGAGTTCACGAAGTTGGACGAGATCTTCAACCTTCCAGCTTTCATCCGGTTTCGTTTCCGGGTAGCCGACGATGCCTTCGACACCGAACTGCGCGAAATACTGCAAAGTCTCGGGCGTTGTCGGCCCTCTCTGTGTTCCTAGATGAATTCTTGACATTGAGTTTGCTCCAAGTCTGCCTTGCGGTCTTTATCGTAGCTGGGGTCTCCAAATCCAGAACCCTGAACTCGGAGAGCCCAGCTACGATTATCTTCGCAACACGCGAAGAAATGATGAAGTCAGAACTACCCTCTCCGCTTCGGTTTGGCCGGCTGCCCTGTCTCTGCGGACTCGTAGATTGCGTCCATTAGCTCGCTTTGAATGATGCCATTCGTGGGAGTGGTACGGGGCGTACCGCGGCCGAGGATCGAATCAATGAAGTTTTTATCCGGGTTGTTGGCCGGCTCGGTGATCGGTGGGTATTTGATCTGCGAGCCGCCCTTCCAGACGCGTATCCAACCGCCTCCCCAGCCATCTATTTCAACGCGGCCGTCATCAAAGATGAAAGCCATGTGTGTTCCGCCGCCGGAGGGGCAGTTGCCGCTGACAACGATGGAGGCCATGACGCCGCTCTCGAATTTGATGTTGATGGACGAGTTGATATCGACCGCGGTGCCGTGGTTGTCCACGAATGCGAAGACTTCCGCGACATTTGATTCCACGGACCAGCAGAGACTGTTGAGCAGGTGTGCTCCGCTGTCGTATGCCTGTCCGCCGCCGGAGAGTTCCGGTTTCTGTCGCCACATGCCTTCGGTGGCTTTCATCCAGCCCTGGGTGATGTAGCCGATGACGAGCTCGAGGTTCCCGAAAGTGTTGTTACGAATCTGCTCGCGCAGATAGCCGAATTCCGGGGAACAGGAAGTGTTGTAGCCAATGATAAAAACCTTCCCGGACTCTTCTACCTTTGCAGCCATCTCATACGCGTGATCGGCGGAGGTGACCATCGGCTTTTCCATGAGCACGTGGCATCCAGCTTCGAGACATTTCATGCCGTGCTCAAAATGCAGCGTGTGCGGCGAAGCGATGACGACGCCATCGGGCTTTACTTCGGCGAGCATGGCATCAAGATCGGTGTGGACCGAAGGCTGCGGCTCGACCTCAGCGAGATTGCGCTCGATGTAGCCGTTCACGATCTCTTCGTTTACATCGACGCATGCGACGACATCGACTTCATCCATAGCACTCAACTGTCGTGCGTGAGAGCCGGACATTCCGCCGCAGCCAAGCATGGCAATAGTGACTTCAGCCATTTGATACTCCTGATTGATGTAAATGCAGATGCTTCCAGGTTTCTGGACGCGACATATATAAGGATGAATACCAGGAAGCAAACCATGCAGTGCCCAGCCATCATTGAAAGGCGGTTTTCATTCTGCTAGATTGCCCGTTCCCAGAGATTGAATCCCGTTGTTTCAGGATGCGAATTAGATGTCCACGGAATCCAGATCCGAAAATAAACAGATCCTAGAGCTGAATGCTCTTATCGAATTGTCAGAGGCTATGGCCCAGGAAGTCGAGCTGGATGATCTGCTGCTTACCATCGTGAAGAAGACCACCGAACTTATGCATGCCGACCGCAGCAGCCTCTTCCTTTACGATGGGGAAACCAATGAATTGTGGAGCAAGATTGCGGAAGGGATGGGCACGAAGGAGATCCGTTTTCCAGTCGGTATCGGAATCGCCGGGGATGTTGCCGCAACAGGAGAGGGCTCGAATATCGAGGACGCTTACGATGACGAGCGATTCAACCAGGCATTTGATAAGGCATCCGGTTACCGCACGAAATCCGTGCTCTGCCTGCCTATCAGCGATAACGAAGGCGTACTTGTTGGCGTGATTCAGGTTCTCAACAAACTCGACGGCGGCCGATTTGATGAACACGATGAGCGGATGCTTGCGGCGCTCGGCTCGCACGCGGTGGTCGCGCTGCAGCGGGCACGCCTGGTCGAGGCACACGTGGAAAAAGAAAGGATGGAGGAGGCCCTCCAGGTAGCTCAGAACATCCAGATGGGCCTGCTGCCGGAGCAAGCGCCCATAGTCAAAGGCTACGACCTCGCCGGCTTCAGCGTGGCCTGTGATGAAACGGGCGGCGACTACTATGACTACATAGAGTTTGACGACGGCCGAGTGGGCCTCGTCATCGGCGATGTTTCCGGCCACGGGCTCGGCGCGGCCATGTTCATGGCTTCCGCCAGGGCTTCGCTCAGGTCACTGATGATGACTAGTGACGACCTTCCAGAGACCCTCTATCGCCTGAACAACCGGCTCTGCTGGGACATGTCGGACGAAGCGTTCATGACATTTTTCATGGCTATTCTCGATCCCAATAACGGCACTTTGCGTTACTCCAGTGCCGGGCATGAAGAGGGTATTATCTACCGGGCCAGCGACGGCTCTTTCGACATGCTCGAAAGCACCGGCCTGCCTCTCGGCATGATGGAGGATATGGATTATCCCGAAGGCCCGATGACGGTCATGAACGAAGGCGACATCCTGCTGTTGACCACGGACGGCGTGTTCGAGGCCATGGACGTGGATGAAGAGCAGCTCGGCCACCCGCGCATGCTCGACCGGCTAAAGGAATTTGCAGAGGCCCCCTCAATGGATATCACTACTCAGATCAAGGAGCTGACCTTCGAATGGATCGGCGAGCTCGGGACGTGTCGCGACGATGTCACCATCGTAACGACCAAATGCCTGCCCGAAGTCGTCGAGCAACTGGATGATGTCGAGCTGTTCACAGAAGGTGATGAGTTTGCCATCGCTGATGACAACCTTGACGAGTTTGAAGAGGTCAGCGAAGGCGATTTCGAAGAAGTCGTCGAAGTCTCAGAAATCGAAGAAGTGGAGGACCTCGAAGAGATAGAGGACCTTGATTCGATGGAATTGCTCGAATAGCGGCGCGCCTCCAATCCACATTTCTCAAGACATTTCAGGATGAGCTCTGTGGCGACGGATGCGGCCAGCCTGTCTGCCCGTTATTCTTTGAGCGCCTCCAGCTCATCAAGCGACCATTCCGGCACTGCACCATTCTTGCTGGCAATGAGGGCACCGACACGATTCGCAAAATCTGCGGCACGATTTAGAACCCAACCCGAGTCCAGTGCGTGAATCAGCGCTGCTGAGAATGCATCCCCCGCCCCAACCGCATCCGCAACTTCAACCTTATAACCGGCTGCATCCACCGTCATACCGCAGAGGTCAAGGTAGCATCCAAGAGCGCCTCTCGTGACACAGAAGGAGTCAATGTCGTACCGATCCTTCATCTGATCGAGAAAAGACTTCAGGCTCGTGTGCTCCAGACCTAGCAAGCGGCCGACTTCGCTCACCTCTTCCTCACTGATCTTGAGCATCCCGCACTCGTTTAACAGCTCATCGAGCAGTTCCCTGGTGTAGGAATCCTTCCTGAGATTGATGTCGTAGAAGAGTTGAGGGATGTCTGGAAACGCGTCGATCACAGCCTTGGTCTGGCGGCGGACATCTGCATCCATCTGGTGGACCGTGCCGTAATAAACCCAGTCCGGTTTCCACTCGATAAGCTCCTGGATCTTTCTGTCTGAAAGACCAAGCAGGTCGTACGCTGCGGGTCTGTGGATGGTGTAATCCGGCTGGCCGTGCTCATCGAGGAAAACGGAAACGTGACCGGTCGGTAGCTCATCCGTCGAGTGGATGTATTCCGTGTCTACGTGGCATTCCTTCGCTCGCTCGAGCGCGAGCCGGCCGCGTTCGTCATTGCCGACGCCGCTCACCAGGCGCACCTCGTGACCCAGCCGCGCTGCGTGCGCGGAGAAATTGAACGTGGCGCCGCCGATGAGCTCGCGCTCAGGAAAGACGTCCCACAAGATTTCACCAATGGCAAGAATGCGCATGACTTTGCTCGGCAGATCTGACGCTCGGCGACAGTCTAATCAAGACCGCCTTTCGGCCGCAACAGAAGAGAGGGCCGCGGTGACAATCCGCGGCCTCTTCATCCGCGTCATGCGAAGAAGTGGCAGCTTCCAACTCTATGCTATTCCTCTTCATAGAGATTCTCGCCGCGGTTCAGCCTGAGCGCGATATCAGCGATCTGCAAACCAGCGCGGCGTGTTGGTGATGCGGCAGCGAGATTTCGAATCACTCCGACCATGATGTGTTCGGCCTCGGGCTGGCCTTCCCATTCGTGGTACTGATGGACGCCGGCTTCGAGCACCTGCAGATAGTGGAAATCGACATCTTCACGAACAGTGGCGTAAGCGAGTGTACTGATGAGCGGACGAATCGGATGGCCAAGGCTGATATAACGAGCAACGATTTTCGCGGTGGCATCGATTTCTGCCCGGTGGTTCAGGTCGTCGAGCAGTTGCTCACGAAGCGCGTCACCATCCTCCGGCAGCGGATCGAGCCCGTTCAGTTCCGAAGGCAGCTTTGCAGC
This sequence comes from Planctomycetota bacterium, assembly GCA_030740295.1. The sequence goes on along the minus strand of JASLXP010000015.1, from coordinate 3,468 downwards.
CGGGATGTTGAGGAAACGGTTCATGAAGACGCTGAGCGCTCCATGGAAGATGCCTCGTATCACCTCTGCTGACGAGGAACGCTTCACGGCCTGGAACACAGCATTGGAATAAATGAACGTGTGCTGAGGGGCGAACCAATCGCTGACCTCGTTTGACTTGGCAAACCGGGCCAGCCGGATAGCTGCCCCGTAAGAGACGAGCTTTGCGAGCTCGACCGGCGATGCTCCGGAACGCAGGGCCTCTCCGAGCCCGTCGATGATTTTCAGTGGGTCGTCACCGAGCAGTGTCTGTCGCAGTGAACCATCATCGGCCCAATCCTTGCCCTCCCCCTCATTCAGCCAATCCGCGATATTCGCTTCGGCCGAACGGAGCGGCTCGATGATACCGATGGGGTGGTGCCAGGCGGCGTTCTCCTCCGCTCCTCGTGAACCGGTAGCGCCCGGAATGACGAGAGGAATGATCTCCGCGGCGTGTTCGTCTCCGATGAGACTGATCAGTTCGAATGCCTTGTTGTTGAAATCAAAGACATGGCCGGTGTCCGCGTACACACGATCGTTGAGCGCGCTGAAATGGAAATCAGTCAGCTCATCTTTGGGCATGCCTCGCTCCAGCGCGGTAAGGGCAACGCGTTCCGCGCCGGATCGGTGCCGTGCCTGAATCCACTGACGAAACCATCTCTTCAAAGTAGCTGGATCATGGCCGCCGTTTTCAAGTGGCTCACTCAGCCTTCTGGGTGCCGAGCCACTGGTGTCCGAGGCAACGGAGCGGACAGCTCGGAAGAGCGCGTAATAGGCCGTGCCTTCATCCAGGTGAGGCAGCAGGTTGGCCACCACCGTCAGCGACGTCATACCCACGCCCCAGGAATTGCTGTTACGGCTGCCGTAGAGAGCGACCTCCTCGATCACCTCGAGCGGCGTGGCGCCTGCGCTCAGCAGGCTGCCGATACTCTTGGCAAGGATGACACCGATATTCTGCTCTAAGCCCTTGTTGAGGCGTCGAAGGTAATAGTCCTTCGATGGCTGCTGGAGAGGCGCCGAATTTACATGAACTTCATTTCCTTCCTCTTTCGTCTCAAAGGTCGGAATGTCGTCCGCAAAAAGATCAAACGTGCACCCGCTGCACAGGTCGAACTTGGCTTGATGCCAGTGGCAGGTAATGATCCCGTCCTTGACCGTTCCCTTGTGCATGGGGAATCCCATGTGCGGGCAGCGATTATCTATCGCAGAGAGCTTGCCTTCGTGTTCGAACACCGCTATGGGGCGATCTCCGTGAACGACTACGACCCCTTTCTCCTTCAATTCATCTACCGATCCGACCTTGATCCATTCTTGACCGTTGCCCGACATGACGACCTCCTGGAAACCGGGGAATACTTTCAAAACGTTATTGTTTCGAAAGTAGGATATAATCAGATTTGACTTGTGCAACTAAAACGTTTAGAAAGTGCGCGGCTCACCTATCTGTTCTGACTGCCTGGAATGAAAAACATGGACGAAAATCGTCGCAAGACGCGCCAGATTATCCGAGACTCCCTCAAGTGGGAGGGGGCGCAGGATTCGGGCTCACTCGCTGAAACGCTCGGCCTCACGCCGATGGCGATCCGAAAACATCTGTACGCTATGCAGGAAAGTAAGCTGGTCACGTCTGTTGAAGAACCTCGACCAATGGGCAGGCCGGTGAAGGTGTGGTCTCTGACTCTCGAAGCTGAAAAATTCTATCCAGACGGACACGCTGACCTGATGGTGAACATGATACGGAACGTGCGTTCTGCCTTCGGCGAAAAAGGCTTGAAGAAACTGGTCGATGAACGCGGGAGGGAGCAGTTGCAGCGCTATCGGGAACAGCTCGAAAGTCGTCAGACGCTCCGCGGAAAGTTGGACTGTCTTGCAAGGCAGCGAACGCGGGAGGGGTACATGGCGGAGGTCCAGAAGGAAGGCAGAAAGTATCTGTTCATCGAAAACCACTGCCCTATCTGCAGCGCGGCGAACTCATGCCAGCGATTCTGCGAGAACGAGCTCGATATCTTTCAGAAATCGCTCGGTGAAGATGTAAAGGTAGTGCGGCGGGAACACATCGTCAGCGGCGCGAGGCGTTGTGTTTATGAGGTAGAGGCGGAAAGATAGAGGATTCCAGGTCTCGAGGGTCAGCACTCCAAAGCACGACCTCGGAGCTCCCGCCCGGCAAGGCTTGGCGAGCTGCGCTGGATCCTCATTCTTCAGTCGGCTTTCACAGCATCAAAGACCGTCTTGGCCAGGATCTTTGCGCCCGCCGCATTCGGGTGAACACCGTCCGGAATGAGATCAGCGTGAGGCTTCAGCGCGGAGTAGATATCGATCACAGACAGCCCTTTGTCTTTAGCCACCTGTTCGATGAGCGGGATGATCTCACCTTTCACCGTCTTCTCATTGATGCCCCAACGGTCTCTGGCAACCGGCGCCGGGCGGCACAGGTAAACCGTTGGTTTTAAATCGAGTCCCTGAAAGTGTTCGACCAGCGCAGTCAGGTCGCTCGCGTATTCACTCTTGTGTTTCCAGTTGGGCGGCTTGGAATCATTCGTGCCGAGTTTGATGATGACCACGTTGGGTTTGAACGCGGTCGCGTCCTTGAACGCCCTCAGTTTCCACCACGGCTTATTGCCTTTCTTGAGCAAAGTGGCCCCGTTCACTCCAAAATTCCTGACATCGTATTTTTCGCCCAGCAGGCCGGCGAGCACCTTGGGGTAGCTGTTCTTGTTACGCTCTTTCACCCCTGCGCCGAAAGTGATGCTGTCGCCAACGCAGGCGACCCTGATTTTGTCTGTCTGCTCTGCCGTGGTAAGAGAAGCGATAAATGAGATGCAAAAGACGAACGAAATACGTGAGCTTTGAGGTTTCATGCAGAACTCCTGTGGATGATTCTTTTTGGCGTGAAGATTCTCAAACAAATTTTCGATGCCGTGCTTCCAACCGCTCCACGGCCCCTTCTCTGCCTGACCCCCGCAACTGGGTAAGGTAATTCTCCAGCCGGTCCAGCGTGTGGAACGGGCCGCCCTCTTCGATGACGTGCCACATGGGGTCAGAGGCGTTGCTGGCTTGGGCGAGGTTTTCGTCCACCCATTCGTCCAGGAGGCGGAGACCGCGGCCGACGACATCGTGGCGTGCTTCGGCGAGGTTGTTGACCTCGTGCGGGTCGGCCTCGATATCAAAGAGCATGATGTCCGGGAAATCTTTGAGTCCGTCGTGATAGGTGCGAATGAGCATCCACTGTTCAAAACGCACGGCTCGCTGGCAGGCCCACGCGCCCTGGCTTACCACCACGTATGGCCGCCCGGCATCTTCCCCCTTCGTGAGGGCAGGCAGGAAGCTCTCGCCGTCCCATTTCTGGGCCGGTGTGCCACCGACCATCTGGGTGACGGTCGGTGCAAGATCAACGTTATAGTGGAGGCCTTCATCCACCATCCCCTGCTTGATTCCAGGTCCGGCGACGAT
>JASLXP010000014.1 GCA_030740295.1 Planctomycetota bacterium | reverse complement strand
GGCGGCGTGTTGCCTCTCTGCTTTGCCTTATTCCCTGACCCGCCTTGATTCTGCCATCTGTGCTGCCCCTGAAGCCAGTTCCCTAATTGCCCCACTCAGTCAATCGATATTAATCCCCCGGAAGGGACAGGCTACCCGGTTTCTTTCCAACATGTAGCTCCAGCCCTGCGAACGCGATCCGAAACCGTTCCCCAGAATCTCTCAACAACACTCACCCGGCTCGCAGCATTCGCCGCTGGTGAGGCGGGTCTCGTTGTATTCCTGGCCTTTGGTGACTTTCGGGTGGCGCAAGGTCGTGCCGTTGCAGAGGAAAGGTGCGGCCACCTCCAGGCCAATTTCTTCGTGCGGCCGGATGGCGATGAAGTGATCGTGATACGGGCCGTCGGGATGGGTCAGGATGTTGAAGGTCTTTTCGCAGATCGCGACGCGCTGGCCACGGGGATAGGTGTGGTTGTCGTCGTCTTTGATGCTCTTGAACGGGCCCTTGTAGACGACTGCCTGATTGAGCTCCATGCACGGGCCATCCTTGCCCTTGAATGCCTGCAAGGTTATCGATCGGAATTCGATCCCTTCAATTACATGCCACGGCTTTTCCTGGCGTTCGAGGATTTCAATGCCGTAAAAGCCGGCCTTCTCGAACATTTCGAGAAACTGGTCTTCCCGGAAGGCACCGGAGATGCAACCGCTCCAGAGCTCGGGATCGGACAGAATGTTCTCGGTCGGATCTTCATCACAGACGATGTCAGAGATGATGGCGCGACCGCCGCGTCTGAGCACTCTGTAGATTTCGTCGAAGAGCTCGAGCTTGTCCTCCGGCCGTACCAGGTTGAGCACACAGTTTGAAACCACGAGGTCGACGCTGCTGCCCATAACGAGAGGATGCTCGGTCCGAATACGCTCGCATTCGGCTTCGTATGCGGTCACATCTTCCACGGTTTTGACTGGGTTTTCAGAAAGCCACGCCTGGACAAGATCGAGGTCGAGGGCGAGGTCCTGGATCTTGCCTTTGCCGAAGCGGGTGTTGTGCCATCCGAGTTTCTCTGCCATCTCGCCTTGATACTTACGTGACAGTTCGAGCATTTTGTCATTGAAGTCAACGCCGATGACGGAGCCGTTCGCGCCCACCTTGTGCGATGCAAGGTAGCAGATCTTTCCGCTGCCCGATCCCAGGTCGAGGACCGTTTCACCTTCCTGGCAATACTTCGAAGGATCGCCACAGCCGTAATCGACGTTCAGGATCTCTTCGGGCAGGAGCTTGAGGGCCTCCGATTCATAAGAGGTGGGGCAGCACAGCGCGGGTTGGATGGCCTCGGCGCCTCTGGCATACCGGCGTCGAACTTCCTCTTCGACGCTTTCCTTGAATCGGGGCTCTGCGAGCGACTCTGTCGTTGGCCTCTCCATGGATGCAATACTCCTCGGTTTGATTGCGGTTTCAGTTGCTTTGTGTGCTTTTGATGTCTGCTGAAGCGCAAAGCCGGTTCAGGGCCTTCCGCAAAAAGAGCATCTGCTCCCGGCATTGTGCGCACATCCTGCACAGCAACAGGTGAGTTCGCAATCTGAGCCACTCTTTGAGTGACAGCTGTCTGTCCAGTGAATCAGAGATGAGGCGGGCCGCTTCTCGGCATTTCAACATGATGTGTTTATCAGGATTTCTTTCTGAGTCTCATGGCGCCTGTCTGCTTCCACAAGTAGAAATGGCACCAGTGATAGATAGTCGAGATGGAGGGCGGCTGATTACACTTACTTGTCACTGAGCGCCAAGAGCACTCATCGCTTAATGGTGAATCTCGCTTCGCCGCTCATGCCTGTAGCAATGTCTGTGGCTTTGATCTGCCACTTGCCGGGGATGTCGTTCAGGGCGAGCTTGAATGAAGATTCGGCCTGCCCATCGGCCGCGGTGAGTTGTGTGCCATACCAATCCCTGGCGCCGTCCGGGGCGGTGACCTCGATGCGAAAGACGTGGAACCCCGGTTTGGAGAAACGAGCTTTCAAATTGACTGAGTATCTGACGTCACCTCCCGGCCCCACAGTCTTTTCGTCCAGCGAGACACTCACTGAACGTACACGATACGGCAGAAGGGAAATGACCCGGCAATTGCCGGGATCGATTTGCTTTTCGGAGCGGTCCGTTTTGCCGAGGTACTTTCCATCACGCAGGTCGTAGGCATGCGCGGTCTCTGCAAAGTTGACGGTGACGGCTGAAGGTTTGGGCGCTTTCCCCGTGGTTGCTCCGCCCGGGCCGCCTCCAGTGAGAATGTTCGCCGGTTCACGCAGGACGGCGATGTAGTTGGCATCTCCGCTTCTATAACGGGCCAGATAAAACTTCTCTGAATCGGAAGTGCCGGCCTTGGCAAAGGGTTTTACCCCCGCCAGGTCGAACACTTCATTGATGAGCTGGCGAAGCGGCTGACCTGTCCCGCTTTTTCGCTTCCGAGGGTAGCTTCCCACGAACAGATTGAGCAGCACGGCCTTGCCCTTTCCTGCCTTGTTGATCGTGAGTATCGGACGTTCCGCAATCTGGCCGAGTGATTCGCCGTTTGTGATCTTGATGCCCGGCTCGCCGGACTGGTCCTCGAACTTGATGTTGCGGGGATCGCATTCGCCGTAACTCTTCGTGAAAACAACTTCGCCGTGAATGCGTTTGGCTTTGGGATTTATCTCGGTGCGAGTGACGCCGAAAACATGGTCGAGCGCGCCGGCCTTGCGCGGCGAGCAATGTTCGTCGAACAACCCGCAGCGCGCATCGGCGATGAGTGTGCCGCCGGCCTCGACGTATTTACGAAGCTCGTTGGCCTCGGCATCCGAAAGGGAGACCGAATAGGGCAGGATGAACACCTTTGGCATGAGCTTACTCAGCTCGCCCTGTTCGACCTGCTGGTACGATAGAAATTGTGCCTGCATGCCCGCGTCTTCGATCATCTTGAACCAGCCGGCCCGGTTGTTCTTGAATTCATTTTCCCCTCCCGTGATGAACGAGCCCTGAATGCTGGGCTGCGAGTAGTGGATGTAAACATCGGTGACGCGCTCGCATCCGTACAGAAGGCGGACCAGGCCGTTCTTGAATTCCATGATGTATCGCGTGCCCTCCCTGGCCGTGCGGGAGTAGTTAAAATCACCGTGCATGAAGTTGGCGGTGGCGAAGTAAAACGCGCCCCGGTTGCCGTTGAGCATGCGCCGCCACAACTGGTGCTGCAGGCCCGGCCCGTGCGTGTAGTAACCCCACCACGAGCCGGTGAGCATCTCGTTGAAGGAGCGCTGCATCTCGCCGGTATTCTGGTGATCGTATGCCTGGATGAAATCGAAGGCCCTCGTCAGGCGCCACCAGTCATGTCCCCCGTAGGCTGCCGCGGCTTGCGTGCCAGATGTCCCAATGCGCGCGCCCGGATCATATTTCTCCAGCTCCGTGTCGACGTAATCAAGGAACTGCTCCAGGCTGACATCCATAAAGGTCCGATGGTCCGCCCAGGGCGCGTAGTTGCCGCGGTGAGCGACTTCCTTCGCGGTCATTGGCATCACCGAATTCCAATCAGTGAATTGGGTAGCCCATGTCTTGTTCAAGCTTGAAAGCTGCCCGTACTCTTTCTTGAGCCACTCACGAAATGCAGCGAGGGCCGGTGGGCCGAAATCGTAATCGAACGGCTGGATATGGTCGGTCACCGAAAGTTCATCGCCACAGATATAGCCGATCGGCTTGTAGCGGGCGGCTGCGGTAAGGGCCGTTTTGATCTTTTTAGCAACGTGTGCTTTTGATTCTGCCGCGTTGAGACACCAGGGCCGCACCAGGAACTTTTTGTCCCCCGTTCGCAGGTATTGAGACTTCTGATCTTTGAAGCTCAAGTACTCGCCACGGCGTTTCGAGGGACTGAGGACATCCGAGGCCATGCCGATCGGGATTGTGCGCAGCCCCATTTCGAACGGCTGGCGCTGCTCTCCGTCGAGAGTCCAACGCCCGGTCGTCATGACTGCATCGATGCCGGCCGCTTTCACCTGGCCTGCCTGATGTTTCACGAGGTACTCGCGAGAGTAAGCCCCCGCAGGATTGCCCCAGAGCCCGCTGAGGTAAGGCCCCCATTCACGGCGATCCCATGCTGGCGGCATGGTGAGAATCTTTTGCTCGGCCGCATGGAGATGAGACTGCGGCGCCTGGTTGTCTCGCACTTCCACTCGAAGGACAGCGGTCGTGGTGAGTGGCTCGGGCAATCTGAAGGAGAAATCCATTTTTCCCGGTGCGGCTTTGCTTTCCTCTCGCCAAATGATCCTCCCGTTTGAATCAGTGAGTGTGGAATGAAGATAAAAAGAAGGAGCCTGATCCGTCGATTTCAGAACCAGTTTTGCAGTGACTGTTTCGCCTTGCCGGTAGACGTTGTCGGGTACATCGAGCTGAATCATCACCGGCGCCTGAATCCGGATGGGTATCGTCGTCCAATCAATCTTTGCCCCTTTTCTGTCCTCGATGATGGCGTCCGCAAGATGAAGCCCGCCGGAGAGTTTTGGGAGAGGGAGCTCCAGCCTGTTCTCGCCCGGCTTCACCGTAACGAATTTCTTGCTGGTGACCGGAGTGTCCGGCATACGACGCCCATGCTCGTCCTGGACAGGCAGGCGAACTTTGACATCAACGGGCTCGCCTGCGTTAGAGATGGTTAGCTCGATCTTTCCTGGTTTGTATCTCCCAGTTACAGAGACCTCGGGTTCCCCTTTCCCGGCCCAGACCAGGCACTTTGCGAGCAGGCTGAAGTAGTATTCCCAGTAATCGAACCTGGTCGGCGCGAACTGCACCCACGGCGTGATCCCATTCTTGTGGAATCCCGGGCCCTGCCACGAGGTCGCATACGTCAGGCATACGATTCGGCCTTTACCGAATTCTTTCACCACGAGAAGGGGCACATCCCCGGCATTTGCCAGGACTTTGCCGTCCTTCATTTTGTAGCGGGAGATATCGACTGACGGCATCGCATCCCAGGGGATTCCTCGGGTAAGAAAATGATCCTCTGTGGCCTTCCATTGGCCCTTCGCTCGAGAGCCGAAGGGTCCGCCCTGAAAAGGAAGCGCTCCCTGGACTGCCTTCGGAAAATTGTTCGGATTGACACAGACCAGGCCCATGCCGTCTCTGACCTTGGCCAGCAGCGTCTCTGCCGATGCATCGGTGAACAGCGATCCTCTGACTCCGCCAACCACCACCGCGTCGTAATCCTTATTGAGGAGCCTAGCTACATTTGCCTGCGCCTGTTCAAAGGTTAGCCCGCGGCTGGGAAGCCGTGCGTTGCGAATCCCTCGATAAGAACCGACTGTCGGCGCGGCGTAATCCATTTCCACACGCTGAGCCAGCTCGATGGTCTCCCGTTCGATCAGTACGTCGTTCAAGATGAGTGTCTTCAGTTTCCCCGCTGCGAGCGGCTTGGCCCACTTCACGTGCGGAGTGACGACCTCTTCTGACGGCGGGACGTCTTCGATGACCTTTTCTTTTGCCGCGATCCTGTGCTCGAAACGCTCATCGAGTCGCCCGAGCGGTTTGCGCAACGGGGTGATGACCAGCTCGCCGCTGGCCTTTCCCACGACGGTGGCAGTTATCAGATCGGCGGCCAGTTCGTCCCCTCGCAGAATCTCTGCTCGCAATTTGTGTGAGCCTTCATCAAGCTCGATCCGGATCTTCTTCTTTGAGACGGCTTCGTTCGAAAGCGCGGCAGACCATGTTTCGATCTCGCGAATTTCGCCGTCAGGCAGTTTCTGGCTGGTGAGCCGGACCCTGGCCTTCCATGCGCGGGGTGCTGTCAGCTTAATTGTGACGGGTACATCCTTGCCCTCCGCTGGAGTGAGCTTTTCGGGGGCCACGATTTCACCGACGACGTCGCTGCCAGCGCCGCTCACAGATTTGAGCCCGCCAAATGGTACGAGCCAGATGGTGGTTTTAGTGCCTTCTCCGTTCGGAATGTTTTCCGATCTGTAGGCCCATTCCATCAGTCCCGCCTCGCCCCTCAGCAGGTGATAAACGCACATCAGTTTTCGGTCATCCATGACAGTGGCCACCCCGGTTCCTTCTTCGCCCAATGCCGCGGCCCAGCCGCGGGGAAGGTCATACCACCAGTACTGTCCGGCAGCGCCGGCACCGTAGGTGAGTGTCTGGATGCCGCTCTTCGTTGGCACAAAATAGGTTGTCGCCTCTTGAGGCACCCCGAGCCGATTGTGCCACCAGATGCCCGCCGGCTTAGGCACCATCGCTTCGTGGGCGAGCCCCAGTTCGTAGTCTGCACGGACGGACGCGTCCCCTGTCCGCAGGCTGATTCGTTTCTTGAAGGTCAGTCGCGAACCGATGCCGATTGAGCCCCGGCAGGTCAGGATGACCGCGGCTTCATCCTTTCCCCGCTCGATCTTGTAGGCGTAGACCGCCTCCGTCCATTGCCGATAGACTGCGTTATCCGCGTAGTTCCACAGCCGATCGACAAACACTCGTCCGTCCGACCGAGACGTCAGCCATTTATCGTCCAACTTGTAGAAAAACTGATCGACACGCCCGCCCCGCGTCGGCTGGATTCGTAATCGCACCAGCGAGTTTTCCAGCATGATGCCCGGCTCTCCGAGCAGCTTCAGCTCGGTCACCTTGCACTGGGTAAATGCGGCATGAGGTAAAACAAGCGACCAGGCTATGAAGGCAAAAGCCTGGGAGCGACTCACCATGGCCACAGGTGGGACTATTCGTTTTCTATGAGGCATTGGGCAAACGATGAAAGTAGCTGGACAGACTGACTCCACGCCCTTTGTAAGTGCTGCCCATAGTCACACAACTCAGATTGGAGTCGCATAACGACAGGGCAGGGAGGATGTGTTGTTGATACGTAAATGCCCGTCCTTACAATTGCCCCCAACCTTCACCATCAGGGGCAGGCAATAAGGATGACGGTTTCGATGAAAGTCATTCTCCAGGTCGCGATTCTTCAATTCCTGTTCTTCGCCGGCTGCGACAGAACCCCAAGGTCAAAAGGACGCTACTATCAGAGCCGCGACAAAGTTCGCGTCACAATCTTTCAGCGTTTTGAGGAGCCCAAGATTGATCTTGACGCTTTGGTCGCTGCTCAGCCCGCAGAAGGACGAATTGCCGATGGCCTCGTGACGGTCGAGTACCCAACCGGATTGAAACTTCTGGCAGAAAAACTCGCGAAACTTGTCCTTGGAATGTCTGACCACGTCAGAAAAGAGTTCGGCGTCCGCTGGACCTGGCAGGCCCGTCTGCGGTTAGTACGAATTGATCGTCCTCCATCAAGAATCACTGCGAGACGGCAACACTCCCGCGGCGTCTTCAAGATGATCCTGTTCGTCCCGCCATCCGAGAATCTCGAAGGGATGCATACGGCCAACCGTCTCTTTCCCCACTCATTCGTTCACGAAATGACAGAGCTTGGACTCGCTTTTCCTGGTGAGAAGGGCAATCCTGTTCTGCTTGATTACGCGACAGAGGAATTCAATGAGCTGAATCACACTCGCTGGTTTCGCGATGGCTACGCGAGTTACGTTGGCGAATGCGTCGCCGAAGAATTCTGCAAACGGGGGCCCGCTGAGCGACTGCATCCGAGACCTTTTTCCGCCCTGCACAAGCTACGACCGCTGCTCTTCGAGTGGATCGACAGCCCTTATTCCATGTCCGAGGACTACCTGACCAAAGACGAAGATTTTTATCGAGCGGGGATGGGATATTTCTACCTGGTCGAAGCCAGACACGGCAGGCCGGCCATTCGGCAATGGATCGCAAGCTTCGAGCGTGGCGCGTTATTGAATGCCCGGGAACTGGCAACTCTTTTCAAAAAGACATTCGGCCATTTGCCACAACGATTGCTGCGCGAATGGAAACCGTCCATGCTGGGTGTCCGAGGCATCTCCATGAGCCGAGCCATCGCCAGGAGCCGCAGTCTGGAGTTTGAACCAGGAGTGCTCGTGCTCGAGATGAAAGAGAGTGGCCCTGCCGCATCAGCCGAACTTCGGATCGGCGATATCATCCAAAGCGTCAGTCGAAAACGAATCCAAAACCTCGACACTCTCGAACGCGCACTCAACGCGGCCGGACCAGGGAATTGCCAGTTGCGCATCAACCGAGCGGGAAAAGAAATCCAGGCCCGTGTCAAGCTCCGTATCCGCCCGGGGGACGCTGCAGGGATTTGGGAATAAGGATTCTGGATTCTGGATTCTGGAATTGCATTTTCCTCGTCTGCCCGAATCCCTGGGATTCTTCCATTTACAGATCAATGACTCAGATACTGGCGATCCGCCGTATCCAGCGGGCGTGCACCCACTGATTTTCTCAGCTTCGCTTCAACCTCGGAAGCAGGCAGCGTATCCACTTTGGGACACGCATATGGTTTAGAGGCTGTACTCAAGACGTTCATATTGAGTTTCCCTGGGCCCACATTCCCATGAATGAAGATCGCTCCGGCGTTCGCCTCAGGTTTCTCTGCGCCCTTCACAATGATCACTGCACGATTGAGCGGTTTATCCGGGTTGCTGCTGAGGCCGAAGAAGTTGTTGATGATATTGCCCTTCGAGCCGGCTCGTGCACGGATGCCATAAACGCGCCACTGGCGGATCACGTTATTCCGCACGTCAAATCCTCGGACGTTGTGAAGCTGGGGATGGCGTTGTCCGTCTTTGAAAAACAGATTGTGATGGATGGACAAATTGGTGACAGAATCCACGAGCATCACCTTGTCCGTTTCTGCCAGCAGGCACCATGACACGGTGACATCCCTCGCCCCTTGAGTGATATCGATGGCCCCATCCCCCGCCCTGGAACAGGAGCAATGATCGATAACGATGTTTCTGCTCTTCTCATGAATTCGAATGTTGTCGTCCACCGAATCCCTGAAGCGAAGGTTACGCACGATGACGTTGCTGGCTCCCCTGATGGCAAGCGGCATTTTCGTGATGGTGATCCCCTGCGCGGGCGCGGTAAATCCGTCGAGGGTGATCCTCGAGTGCTTCACCTCAATGCGGCTTTTGAGCTCGATAGTTCCGCCGACCTTGAAAATGACACGCCTGTTCCCGTCAGAGAGAGCAGTCCGGAGCGTGCCCGGGCCGGAATCTGCCAGCGAAGTAACCTCAACGATGGGCGAGTCATCGCCCCCTCGCGTGTCCGCTCCGTAGCCCTGGCAGGAGTTGGCCTCGGCGAACAGGGAGTGGCTGAAAAGAAGGATGAGCATGCGAAACATAGGCAGTCTCATTTCTCAGAAACATTTCAACAAGGGCATCAACTACATCCATTCCACGCGATCAATAATCGGGGGATGCGCTCTGGGAGATGTGCCAATTATTTCCAGCAGGTGCATTTGATCGAAGGTTTCCAGTTCTGAATCTTCTTCAATCCCTTTGAACTGAGAAGGGGTGAGTTCGAGGCTGGACCATCGTTCATCGATTTCATCGAGTGCCGCGGTGAATGTCTCAGCATCGCTCATGCCCGGTCTGTGAGTCAGTCGCACTTTGAGTGGGCCGATGCATTTCGCACGAATGACGATAAGCAGGCCTTCGTATTCGTTGGGCATCCAGCGGAGATCTGCGATGCGGCGGGTGGCGAGAATCCAACTGAAGGATTCGCCTTCGATGAGAACAGGCTCAATCGTCAGTGAAGGGGTCTCCCCGGGGCCGTCGGTTTCATTCAGTTGGAGTGGCTCGGGAAACGGCTCGGTGCCGAGGCCGTTCAGATACCATCCGCCGATGCCTTCAGAGAAATCGTCGATGATGAGGGACGGCAGCGCGAGGTCCTCCAGCTTTCCATGGTCGGACGGTGTAATCGTCTGTGGCACGGAACTGATGCATGTACCGTCCTCGTAGTAGACATTCGCGAAGACAGCGTGTTTCAAGCTTTGGTTGACGATGGGGATGGGAAAGTGGCCAGTCGTTTCGCCGTCCTCCGGGCACAGATGCCAGTATCGGCAGGGGGAAGGTACGTGGTTGCTGGCGACGAAGATTTCCACGTCCTCAATCTCTTCCGATTCCACATCTATTTCGGCGATCAGTTGGCCTGATTCCCTGCGAATTTCTACTTCCGGACGCGGCAGCCATGAGCCGTCCCCGTTCAGATGCGTGGCGAGCCACTCGTAGAGATTAGTAGAAACATCTTCATCGATGTGATGATTGAAGTGCGGGCAGAAGGCGAGGGCGTGCCGATCGTCCAGCGCATCGAACAGGTCTTCCGCTGTGTCCATCCAGCCGAAGAAATCATTGGTGCAGTTGAGGAACAGCATTGGGCCGCTCTGCGTGCCGGCGTACTGGTATGGACTGAAGCAGAAACTCCAGAGGCGCTGCTCCTCGTTTTCCGGATCGAAATCAGTGCCACCGGCGTTCCCCCATTTGAGAGTGCCCCCGCATCCATAGATGGCAGTGGCGGCCTTCACCCTTTCATCGGTGCCGTTGACCAACCACGAAAGAAAGCCGCCCCAGGAAATGCCGTAGATGCCGAGCCGGCTTTCGTCGACTTCCGGCTGGCCTGCGAGAAGAGTCAGTCCACGCCGGGCGATGGCCGTGGCGTGATAGAGATGGCTGTATTCAGGGCCGGGCTCGATGCGATACTTGTCCGTAGATGCCATTCCGAAATCAGTGACCTTCTCCCGATCATCTGTCGGACCGGTCCAGTCAAAAGTAAGGGCAGCGTAGCCCTCCTCAATCATTCGCCGCACGTGCGCTTCGTTCGCTGTCTGGCCGCCACCGTGGATGTGCAGCACGCCGGGGACGGTTTCGTCAGATTTTGGGATGCCCAGGATGCCGTAAACCCAAATGGGTTCGCCTTCGCACTCGTGGCTGAAGTAAGTGAGCTCGGTGACAACGCAATCCTCATCTTCTCTGCGCTCGAGGATCTGGCAGTCGAGATCATCGTGCGCCGGATCAAACTCCTTCCAGAGTTCTGTTGGCGACCATTGAGTTTCATCCATGGATGTGCCTCTATTTGACGGGCCCGTAATGCGGGCCCCATTCCTTCGCTATTCCCCGTCCCTGTTTTAAGAGCTGGGCCTCCTCTTCAGGTGACAGAGGCTCGAACTGTCGCGCCCACTCGATGTTCTGTCTAAGCTCTTTTTCGGAGTACATGCCAACCACCGCAACGGCAACGCCCGGCAATCCGAGGACATATCGCAATGCCAGGCTGTGATCGTGATGGCCGGAAGAGGCCAACTGAGAAGGTTGATTCTGTGGTTTGTAATCCATGCCCTTCGCGCCACCGAAGACTTTCATGGCTGCCACGCCGACATCGCGTTCCTTCGCCAGGGGAAGCGTCTCTTCTTCAAAATTGTAGGTGTGTCGATCCACGAAATTCATCGCCAGCATGATGGCATCGACTTCTGCTTCTTTGAGCACTCGCTGCGATTTCCACGGCTGGTTGTGTGAGCTGAAACCAACGTAGCGAGTCCAGCCGCGCCGTTGCGCTTCACGAAGCGCGGCGAGCGAGCCGTCTTTACTCAGGACGGTATCGACATCCAGACCGCCAAGGTGGTGGACGAAGGCCAAGTCCACGTGTTCTACTCTCAGCGTTTTGAGATTCTGCTCGAAAATATCGAGGGCCTTGTCCCCTTCTGCGACCAGGCTTTTGGTAACGATGAAGACCTCGTCACGACGCTCGCAGAGCACTTCGCCGAGTTGCTCCTGCGCACGATCGTAGCCGGGCGCGGTGTCGATGTACGTGACCCCCAGATCAATAGCCTGATGATAGAGCTCGATGGCCTCATTATTCGGCATGCCCATGCCGCCGGGTCCCGTGCCGAGGCCGAGGATCGGAACGCGCTCGCCCGTCTTCCCGAGGACGCGGGTCGGCAGCGTGTCAGTCTGCGGTGAGAGTGTTGCGGTCATGACTCCAGGAAACGCATGGGCCTTGTTTACTATCGCAGAAAGATGAAACGATATTCGCGTGAGCGAAGGAGTCCATCCACTGTTAGTCGTGAAACTGAGAAAGTGAGCTTCGTCTCACCCCTCGTGCATCCAGACAAGCATTTCGCCTTCCGCACGATTCGCCCACGCGTAATAGGGAACAGCGGTAAACTTCACCGTCTCCGTCCGGCTCTGACTGGGTCGATACAGTTCTCGGTTCCAGTCTGATGTTCGCCGTCTGACTGCCTTGCCAGTAATGACGTTTACGCCGCCAAGAAAATCCTTCTTCCTTGTCGAGCTCAATTTCGCGTCCTTCGGCAAAGACAGATCGTTGAGATTGTTTCCGTTGTCGGCCTCCTCGAGGCAATAGACGATCGGGCCCCGTTGCAGCGCCACGCGGCCGCAGGTCTGACGGACCTTCGGACTCGCCTCAATGCGTTCGACTGGCATCGGGAGGTCGATATCGACTCTGTCTCCTGGCCGCCATTCACGCTTGATGCGAGCGAAGCCCTTCTTCTTGTTTCTGCTGGCACTGATGCTCTTCCCGTTCACGGAAAGGGAGGCCGATCTGCACCACGCGGGGATTCGGATGGAGAGTGTGAATTCTGCCGGCCTTTCAGGTCTTACGGTCACCTTTACTTTTCCATTCCACGGGTACTTTGTGGCCTGTTGAATCTGTACGTTCTGTTTACCGACCTTCATCTCCGCGGAGCTGTCGACGAACAGGTTGATGCGCGCCTCGCTTTTGCCTTGGGAATAGATGTATCCGCCAAGCGATGCGAGCATTCGCACGATGTTGGTCGGGCAGCACGCGCAGCCGAACCATTCCTGCCGGCGTGAGGATTCGTGGTGGGGCCGAAACTCATTCAGCGCGGGGAAGACCGCGAGCGGATTCTGATAAAAAAAACGGTCCCCGCTGAGCGAGACGCCACTCAAGACGCCGTTGTAGAGGGCGCGCTCCATGACGTCTGCGTATTGAGAATCGGCATCCATATGGAGCATGCGCTGGGCAAAGAAGACGAGCGCGATGGCCGCACAAGTCTCAGCGTACGCTTTTTCGGTTGGCAGGTCGTAATCAATGGTGAAGCCTTCATTGGCCGAGGTGGGCCCGATGCCACCGGTAACAAACATCCGTTTTTGCGTCGCGTTCACCCATAGACGTTTGCACGCGGCAATAAGTGAGCGGTCTCCCGTTTCCGCGGCGACATCGGCCATGCCTGTGTACATGTAGAAGGCGCGCACGGAATGTCCGACAACTTCCTTCTGCTCGCGTACGGGCAGATGAGATTGGTTGTACGCGTAAGAACGGAAATGAAAATGCCTCGGCTCATCCCCTCGCTTGTGCGCCTCTCTGTCGTAGTAGTGTGGCTGGCGGCCGCGCTCGTCGATAAAGAACTTCGAGAGATCGAGATATCGCTTCTCGCCGGTGATGCGACAGAGCTTGACGAGTGCGAGCTCGAGTTCCTGGTGGCCGGGGTATCCGCGCATCTGGCCTCTCTTCGTGCCGAACTTCTTATCGATGAGATCGGCATAGCGGCACATGACGTCGAGGAATTTTTCCTTTCCGGTGGCCTGCGCATAAGCGACGGCAGCCTCGATGAGATGGCCCGCGCAATATAGCTCGCAGCAGTCACGCAGGTTCGACCAGCGTTTGTCCGGCTCAACCAGCGAGTAATGCGAGTTGAGATAGCCGTCCTTCCCCTGACCGGCCTCGAGCATTTCCACGTAGGCATCGACCTGCCTTTCAAGCTTGGGATCGGGGTGGGTCGCCAGGCTGTATGCCGCGGCTTCGAGCCATTTGGCAACATCGGAATCCCAAAAGATGTGCGGCTCTTTCGGCTTGCCGGGTTTCCACTTCCACGCGTCGTAGCGTCCGGACTTCTTGCAGTGTTTGTATTCAATGGGAAGGGTCACCTCACGATTCGTTTTGAGACGGGGGGCCCAGAATTCATCGGTGATCTTTACGTTAGTGAATGGGACTGGCAGCATTTGAAGAATGGCTGATGGTTAATGGTTGCGCATGACCAAAGCGATGTCACGATTCGGAGATGGCTGGTTTACGTGACATCAAGATTTCGAGCAGAAGGTATCTGCCTGCACGGCTGTTGTCCGTACGGTTTGCGCGCTCCGGAGGTCCGGGCGGACAGAATGTGAACAAAGTCGAGAGTAAAGTGGATCTGCGCCTGGCACTCGATGAGGCGGATGGATTCCTCGGCGAGAGCGATACCAGACGGCTTCGGGAAAAGCTGGCTAACCGGCTCGATGCCGACGGCAACCTGCAAATCCTGAGCGATGAGTTTCGTGATCAATCGAGGAACCTGGATGCCGCGCTGGAGAGAATGGAGTCGCTCATTCAGGGGGCACTGAAACGACCTAAGAAGCGAAGGCCTACAAAAAGGACAAAGGGCAGCAATGAACGACGACTGAAAGAAAAGAAGAATCGCAGCCGAATCAAGGCTATGCGAGGGAAGCCGACGGATTGAATTGGAGCAGGATTCTGGATTCTGGATTCTGGATTCTGGATTCTGGATTCTGGATTCTGGATTCTGGATTCTGGATTCAGAGGATTCAGGGATTCAGGGATTCAGGGATTCAGAGGATTCAGGGATTCAGAGGATTCAGGGATTCAGGGATTCAGAGGATTCAGGGATTCAGGGATTCAGAGGATTCAGGGATTCAGGGATTCAGAGGATTCAGAGGATTCAGGG
>JASLXP010000013.1 GCA_030740295.1 Planctomycetota bacterium | reverse complement strand
CAGATTGGATTCCGGTATCTGGCGCGTCCTGCGTCAGGAAACGCGTCGCGACTGCCGGCCAGGCTCATCGTCAAGCGGGTGGATCTGGTCCGTCTGGGTGACACCGCGCTGCGTGACCGGTGGGTGGAGACCTTGCCTGCGGATCGTCTGCATCGGATGAAGCTGATCAACGAATCTCCAGCTTGGAGCCGTCCTGGGAAGGTCGTGTTTCAAGACGCATTCATCGGAACCGAACTTTGGCTCATGACCCAGGAAGGGAAAGTGGACCACTCCTATGTCGGTCACCCCGATTTCAGCCATGACGGCAAGTACCTGCATATCGGCTCAAGAAGGGCGCCGCGGGGTCTGCTGCGGACCGACGGGGGGGCGCGCTACGTGAATCGTAAGTTGGGAGGACTCGTGTGGTTGTTCCCATGGATGCAGAAACGCCTGCCCGAAGGCTCCGACCCCGCGGATTGGGTCATCACTTCACGGAGCGACAAGGAGGTCCACCTTCATAATGTAGTGACCAGTGAGAGCCATCGACTCGACCTTCCTTCCCGTCCCGGATGGAGGGTCATCCACTATCCGGGGATGGCGAGTTACGGCGGCAGGGGGCCGCGGATCGGGGCGATCACCCATGAAACGCTTGTGTGGGCTTCGCAAGACGAGAAGACCGTGGGCCTGTCCAGCATCGAAGGAAAGGCGGTCCGAACATTCAAGGTGCGGAGCATCTCCAAGCGGCCGGAACAGGACACGTTCCATCCAGACATGTCGAGTGTCGGTGGGAAGAGCGGGGGCAACTGGAGAGATGCGGTGGATCGCGACGCCAAGCGTTACTTCCTCTTTGAGCTCAACCGGAACAACCTTCCCAACCACCCGACCAATCCTTATCAGGTCTGGGCTCTTTCCATGACGGACGGCGGCATGCGCGGACCGCAGCGCGTGGTGTCCCATCCGAAAGCAACAGTGACGGAATTCGTCACGAGTCAGACCGGCATGACGAAACTGCCTTCAGCAAAGTGGTGGGATTTTGCTGCAGGATTTCCGTGGTCGGGCGACAACGCGATCCTGATCCTCGAAGACGGCACACTGGTCCACATGAGCTCTGTGGGCATGCATAGCAGCTTTGCCGGTGGCAACACGGTCAGCGTCAACTGCGCCTACAGCGGGGAGGTCCGTTTCGTAGGCACGTTTCCCAGATTCGACCGCGTCACCTGGCCGCATGAGTTCCGAAGGGACCGGGATTTCGCGGTCGTGGCGAGCCACGCGGAGCCGGCGTCCCCGCTTGTTATGCTGGACCTCGAGCACACGACCATGTGGACCATTGCCCTGACCAACTTCCACGACTATACGATGCGCTACAAAACCCGGTGGAACAAGAAGGCATACCACAAGCCGATGTTCAGACCGGCGCCGACGTTCAGCCCCGACTTCACCAAGGTGTCCTTCTTCTCCGCCATGCTCACCGGAGATCACCCCGACCGTAAATGGGGCGACGTGTATGTAGCGGTGGTCCGCTATCCGCGGCCACCCGTCAACCTGCGGCGGAAGGGGAACGCCCTGGTGTGGAAGAAGCCTCGGTACGGCGCCGAAATCAAGGGATTCAGGCTCTACCGTTCGAAGGAGAGCGGACAGAAATATGAGCGAGCGGCCGAGGGGCTTTTGACAGGCACGTCCTACGAGCTACCGGCTGGCAGTGAAGGGTTCTATGTGCTGACATCGGTGGAGCATTCCGGGCTGGAGAGTCGGGTCTTCTCGAACGAAGCAAGAGTGGGAGCCGGCAAGGGGTTCCGGCATTTCTACCAGGCAGAGGCTGGAAAGATTACGAATCCGATGGTGCCCTTCTTCGACCCCGCGGGAGCCGGCGGAGCGTATGCGGTGGCGATCACCGATCCGGAACTGATCTACAAGAAGAGGCTGGCGGAAGGGCTCACCGGTTCGGTCGCACTGCGAGTGGCGATTCCACAGAAGGGCAACGTGCACATCATGGCAAGGGTACGCGGCATGTCGGATCTGGAGCGCACAAGCTACACGAGAGGATGGCCCTCGGCGGGTCAGCCGGGCAGCGGAAAATTGGCGGTGATGATCAACCGGAAAAAGGCAGGAGGAATCCCGATCGATGGGTCTCAATGGCGGTGGGTGGCGATGGATGCCGGAGCGATTGAATTACCTGCCGGCCCTGTCGAGTTGAGTCTGGTAACGTCGGATGCCGGGATCGCGGTGGACAGCATCCTTGTCACCGACGATCTGGATTTCATTCCCCGTGGACGCGGGCAGGCGCCTGAGAAACTGGCGGCCGTGCCACGTGGCCTGCGGACAGAAGCGTTCGGCGCGAGAGATGCCGAACTCATGGAGACGAAGACACCGCGCGTCAAACTCGCCTGGGATCCCGTGACCGCACCGCAGGGCGTATCCCACTACAACGTGTACCGAGCGGACGCCGAGTCGTTCGATGCAGAACCCGAAAGCCTGCTGGGGAGCCCGGCCAGGACCGGGTTCTACGACTGCGGTCTGAAGGTCGGGCAGAAGGTGTACTACCGCGTCCGCGCGGTGGACGCCTGGGGCAACCTGTCGCCGGCATCCGCCGCTTTTGCCATGACAGCGGCGTTGCCTCCGGTGCGGGCAGCGTTCCGAGTCATCCCTGAGCCGGGAAAGGGCAAAGGGACCACATTCACATTCGATGCCGCAACGTCGGAGGCCGACGCCGGGCTGATCAACCGCTGGCAGTGGACCTTCGGCGACGGAGGCTCGGCCCAGGGCACGCGCGTGACGCACACCTTCGCGGCAGCCGGCTCTTATGCCATCGGGCTGAAGGTCGGCAGCGATCGGGGTGAATGGGCGACGACTGAGCAGTCGCTGTATGTCCGGCCCGGCTGGCTTGGGACCGTGCTGAAGAAAGGCGCCGTATGGGTGGAGGCCGAGTCGAAGTCGGGTGAAGGGGGAGGCGTCTCAAAACTGTTCGCCAAGCGGGTGAATGCGTCCGGAAGCGTGCTGACCTATTGGCACAAAGACATCGGGCATTGGCTGGAATGGAGATTTACGATTCCCAAGGCAGGCCCCTATGGCATCGTTCTGAAATACGCGTCCGGATCGCCCCGTGCCGTCCGTGACTGTCAGCTCGATGGGAAGTTCCCAGGTGAGGAGTGGAAACGGCTCGTCTTCCCCAAGACCGGAGGGTTCTCATCCACCGCAGATAACTGGGCCTGGCAAGCGCTGAAGGGCAACGACGGCCGACCCCTTCGGGCCGAGCTGACGGCTGGACCGCACGTGATACGCATGTCCAACCTGGAGGGCGGAATGGCGTTGGACGCATTCATGCTGATCCCAATCGAAGCGATGCCTTCTTCGCCGTAGTGCCGGCCTGTGCCGATAACAGAAGCAGACTCTCAAGAAGTGAGCGACGTACAAGGAAGAAGGAACGAAGGATGGCATAACGAAATATGAAATACGGCTGCTAGGTCAAGGCGGGGGTGTTTTACGGATTTCAGGGGCAAAGCCCCGCCGGTTTGCATAGCCCAGCCCGGCGGGCTGGGAATATGAAGGACAACCAAAGGGGCAACGCCCCGACAATCTGTACGACTGACCAGCTGCAAATGGCCGGGGCGTTGCCCCTGAATGGCAATCCTTCTCTAAACCCAGTCCGTTGGGCTGGGCTAGGCAAACGACCGGGGCTTCGCCCCTGAAAAAGAGGACTCCCATTTCTTGAGTCCATAAAAGCTCTCCCGTCTTGACCTACTACTCAATACTCCCACCTGATGCTGTCTTAGTGTTCATTTCGCGCGACACCTGCCCCCGGTTCTTGTTTACCATGAATGTATGCGATAGCCTCGGCAGACTCCGGCCAGCTATCGCAAGAAGGAGGACGGGAAAATATGAACAGCCTTTACATCACCACTGAGCAGTTCTTCGCCTACGAGGGACTCAACTGGCACAATCCGGATCTGCGCGAGACCTTCAAACTGGCAGAGGAAGGCCATTATGACGAGGCCCTGGAGGCCCTGGTCCGCCACTTCAAGCAGCGAAGGAATCCGCTGTGGACCAACACCGATAGGCCGCCCCGCGAATCATCTGAGGATGAAGAGAGACTCGCGGCCTCTCTCCCCGAACGATGGCTCGACCGCGGCGATTCAGAACGTCGCGAGCTGGTGGTGGCTCGAAGCGACATCGCGGCCCTGGTCTTGCGTTACCACACCCGCGGTAACGTGGAAGATGGGGCAGTGTTGAAAGGCGTCATCCACTGGATACATGACCGCTGTCTCCCGCCCAGCTACGGCGATGCGCGCCGAGCGCCGGTCGACCTCGGCACTTTCTGGAATCCGTTGCACTGTTGTGGCTGGGTGAAGGAGCACTATGGCTTCCTGAGCCAGTTGCAGTTACTGCTCCGGAATGACCACCTTGATGGCGAGACCCTCCGCAAAGCGATCGTGCTGGTCATCGCGCTTGTCCGGTCCATCATGCTTCATCCGACGGGACGGAACTGCGTATTCGTCAACTGCCTGCTCCTGGCACAGGCCGGAGTGTTTCTGCCGGAACTGACCGACAGCTACTGGTGGCGGAGAGAGGCCATGATCCGTTCTACCAGCGAGTTCGACGCGATTTTCTATCCCGACGGAGGGCAGGTCGAGCACTCATCTGGCTACAACGGCTTCACAGTCAAAGTCGCCAACCACTTTCTGATGTTCTGCGACTGGGTCGGGACGAACCTGGAGACTGTCGACACCTTTGGTGAGAACTGGGAGCGCAGCATCTCTGCAGGGCTGCCGCTTTCGCCGGACACCCTCTGGAAGCTCCGCCGGGCCATTCGGTTCTACGGCCTGACCGCCATGCCCAACTTCGTGGTTCCGCCTCTGGGCGACGTGACCTCTGGCAACGTCGGAGCGACGACGATGGAACGCATTGGCGAGCTGCTCGGGGCACAAGAACGTTTCCCGGAGGATCCCCAGATTGCCTGGGTCTCCACTGGCGGGCGGGAGGGCCATCCCCCGGAATGGACAAGCGCGGCCTATCCCTACATGGGCTACTTCTGCATGAGGACCGGCTGGGAGCGAGACGATACGTACTGCCTTTTCGATTCCGGTAGCATGGGCGAGTGGCACGGGCACGATGACATGCTGGCCTTCGTGCTCTACAGCCACGGCAGAATGCACGGCCGAGAAAGCGGGTACTACGGCGGGTGGTGCGGCTCCGAGCACAACACAGTGCTCATCGACGGTAAGCCGCCTTCGCGGCGTCACGGGCCAGAGACGATGCACCTGCAGTTGCT
>JASLXP010000012.1 GCA_030740295.1 Planctomycetota bacterium | reverse complement strand
GCCGGAATCGCATACTGAGGCCAAACAGGTGGGAGAATGGGAGGAACTGTCGATGCGATTCCGTGCAGCAGCAGCCCAGCGGAGCGCGACTGTTACCATTTCCATCCTTGGCAAAGACACCGCGGTGACCATTAGCGAAATACGCGTCGACCAACTCGTCGTTCCCCCCAAGTAGAGTCAAGGTTCAAGCAGCCCTCGCCTGGGCGCGCCGGCACCCTGCCGGCAGAAGAGCACGGAACCGCTCGCGCGGAGTGCTGCGCACTCCCAAGATGCCGGCAAGGTGCCGGCGCGCCCAGGCGAGAAACTCGACGGTTTGAGGCGAAGCTTCGCTGGCTTTCCAAATCCGGCGCTGAATTGCGTTTATCCCTTCAGCTATTCACTGACCGCTTCTTCGCAGGGCTCACTCCGCTCGCTTTCGGTCAGATATTCATCAATGGTTATGGTTCGGTATTTTGCGAAGATGCTCTGTTCGGCTTCTCTGACCTCCTTCGCTTTGTCATAAACCTGGTCAGCAGCATCGGGCGGAATGACCAGAGTTCCGTTCACATCCGCGTGAATAAAGTCACCAGGATTTACCGTCATGCCATCGATGACAACAGGCGAATTCACATCCAGCCAGCGGATCTTTCCATGCATGGGTGAGACTCCCGCTGCCCAACAGGCAAGGGGTACTTCTCGAACTCCCTCCAGATCTCGAATCGATCCGTTGGTGACGAAACCTGCGGCCCCAGCCATCCGCATGATGGTTCCCATGCCATCCCCAATGGTGACCGTGTGACGCGGCCGCGGACCTACAGATTCAATCACCGCAAACACGGGAACATTGCCAGCACCATCAGAGTGAGCCGCATCCCTCATCGCTTTCACCCATTCAAGCCAGCGAGGAGCCGGGTCATCCATGCCGGCGGTGGTGGTGTCCATCCGAGCGGTAACAGCGATGCCCACCTTCGGACCCATCTCCGGCATCAGGCACCTGATATCGGGACCGGTGTAGCCGATCGTCGGATCGCGAAGCTCCAGCCTGTCAAGACCATTGGCCACTGTAGGTGTGTCGAACTCGACCAGATTACGAATATTTTGAAAGTTCATAGATTCAGCTCCTGCAATGGGTCAAAGTTGTTCTGCGTTTCGAGTTCAGCCAAATTAACGAGACCATGCATCAATAAGAAATGAAAACCCCAGGATTACCGCATCGTCACAACTGACATTTTCCTGGTCATCATCAGGATGATCGGCCTTTGCGGCGGCCCTGCTTTGGCTTCAGCTTCGCGTTCCATGGCTGAATTATTTCCACTCGCTTCCCAAGGGCTTGGATGCAATCCGGAAGGTCAAACTTCTTCAACGCTCCCGGCAGCAGGCAGGAGAGTGGCCATTCCTGATGCTCTGTCTCGGCGAGCTCCGCGTAGGATGTCAGCGCGTTCAGCAGTGTCAGTTTCTTGACTCGGCTGTCCAGCACTGCAGCAAACAGGGCAGGCACGCTGCCCCAACCTTTACCGACAAGATGGATGTGGAGATAGCCGCTGTCTTCAAGGAAGTCCAGCACCGAAAGGACATCGTGAGTTCGCTGTCCGACGAGAGGCCTCGACAGGAGGATTCCGTATGCCCCATAGAGGTATTCAATCCGGTTTAGGTCTGCATTGACTCTGAAGGCACATGTGTTGGGGCGCGTATCTCCTATCCCGCGTGCATCGAGGGCGAAGAACGGTTTAGCCTGCCCCACGAGCGTTCTCACCAGAGGCTCAGATCGGAGCTCGGAATCCGCGCTCTGATGGGAAACGTAGAGAGTTGCCCGTTTGCCGGCGCGAGGAGGGCGCGAAAAGTACGGCTCATCCGCAGGCATCAATACTGGAATCAGAATACCTGCCTCCGTTTCGACACCATAGCTTGCTGCAAACTTCCTGGGATATTTCCTGTCTGTCGGCGTTGGAAGAATCCGATAATCAGGAACGGGCCGCCGGACCGGCACATTGAGCATCCGACGCAGGCAACGCTGCAAATCCTCACACCGCAAGGGTGAACGGCGTTCGGCGAGTGCCTGGCTCGTCTCCTTCGTAAAGCTGAAGACGGTTTTCGGTTTCCGTTCACTTACCTGGCCTGTCGATGTCACCTGAACGGATTCGTCCGGCTCGACCGTGACGCGTGGTTCTCGACCGGATGCGTCCTTTCCACAGGCCCGATTGAAAAAGGCATACATCGCTTCCCTGAGTGGCTTGCCATACCCGTGGCCGTCAGGGCCGGTCATCATGGCGACGTTTTCTTCCGCGCCTAAAAGTGAATAGACGTGCTTGAGTCGTGCGAAACACTCCTGCGCGCCTCTCTGATCGAAATAGTCCTTCTCCTGGGTCAATAGGATGAGCGGCTTGGGCGCGTGCATGGCGAGCATATCGTCCTCATCCATACCGAACGCCAGCAGACCGGGAGGTATCTGTTCCGAATCGGTGGGCAGCTCGTTCTCCACATTCCTTCGAATCGTAGTGACGTAGCAACCCGGCGCCGCCATCGTGAACCGATTGTCCATGGCCACCAGAAGAGTCGTCATCGTCCCGCCCCCGGAATTGCCGGTCATGCCCACATGATTGGGATCGACTTCCGTTCGCGTGAGCAGATAGTCCAGAGCTCGAATACCGTCCCAGGCCCGCCAGGTTCCGAAGTACTCGCCGATAAGGCTCTGCTGATTACCGATCCGAATGTGCTCTCTGACGCCCGGCGTGTAAATGGGTTTTGCGTTACGCACGTACTGCAGGCGCTCGCCCTGGCCGATGGGATCGTAGATGAGGACTAGGTAGCCTTTTTTGACGAGGCCCTGGCAGAATGACTGGTAATACGGCTCGGCTTTCCCGTTGTTGCTGTGCCCGCACGCTGCCAGGACTGCCGGCAGCGGAAAATCAGACAGCTTGGGAATGAAAAGGTTGGCGGTAACCGGAAAGTTTGGGCGACTCTCGAAAATGATTTTTTCAAGGAAGTAGTCTTTGCGGTCGCACCGGTCGACAACCATCGCGTTCAGCGGGGTCCGTTTCGGCAACTTGCCGAAGACCTTGCGAAGCTTCCGCCGCGTCTCGGCCTGGTAGGCGAGGGCGTCCGCCTTTGTTCGCAGTTGTGCCTTCCGTTCGTTGCCGACGGCCTCGGCTCTCCGCACCTGATCCACCATGTAATCGTGAAGCATCCTGGGAAATCGATTCAGTGGCTCCAAGGTTGTCTCCTATGGATGAAATGGTTTGGGCCCGCTTTACGTTGCGTCAGGATTCACAGAATTCAATGTGATGCTGAGCCCCAGGGGCGGTCGAATGATTGTGGTACGGGTTCCATTGCCGTCAACAACGAGCCGCACTGGCACCATGAGTACCGCGGAATAACAGGCCGAGCTGTTGAGCACGAGTTGATGGTGAAGGTCACATACCTGCGGCGATTAATGATATGATGCCCGGGCAGACGTCAGACCTGAAATCCTCAGCCGCGCCGGCAGCCACAATCACAATGAGTCGACCGACATTCTGTATTGCTTTCGTGGCTTTCGTGTGGCTTAGCCTTACGGATGTTGTCTTCACTGAAGCCACCGATCCTGCCGGCGATTTCGATTTGGATATAGAGTTGGCGGACGAGGTTGAGGGCCAGGGACTGGAAAGTCTTCGGGTGAGCCACTTGTCTGAAATCTTTAAATGGCCAGGGGTAACAGAGAAGGGAAAGGGCGATGCGCAGGAGACGGACTGGCAGACAGATGAGGTCAAGAGGTATCCGGGCCGCATCCTGGTTCGGCCCGGCGAGAAGCCGATCAGTACCCCAATCAGAATACCGGAGGACGGAGCGTATCGAATCTGGCTCGGTTACCTCACCGCAGTGGGCGAAAAACATCCGGTACAGTTAGCCCTCACCGGCAAGAACAGCTCGAAACATATATTCGGCGCGGTTGCCTTGTCAGCTACTTCTGCAGAGAGCATCGAAGAGGAATTGCCTCTGCGATTCGATGGCGGCAGCGAGAAGAATACGTTTCTTGTCGATCCGGTTGTTGTCTGGGAATACCAGGATGTCGAGCTGAAGGGGGGCCTGACGGAGTTAAAGCTGGCATCGAGAGATCGGCGCGCCCGGCTGGATGCCCTGTTCATCTCCCGCTGCAGATCCGTGAATCCCGGCGGGTCTCGCGTGGTCGGACAGACAGGAACTTTCAATCGCATCTTCTACCGTTTTCGAGTTCATGCGGGCGGCGGGAAGAAGGCACTGCACACCATCAGAGGCAACGCCAAGTATATCATCGCGCCTGCCTCCACGGGACCATACGGTTCACCGCTCGAAAGAGTCGTATCTGCTGAAGGCGTTTCCGAAATTCCTGCGGAGGAATGGAGCGGTTGGCTCGACGCCACAAAAGCGACAACGACCAGGGGCAGTTACGTCAATGTGATGCTCGACATCCGCGGGAAAGCGAAGTCACCACCGGTTGAGGGCCATCTCGAAATCGAATGCGCCTGGTTTCCCCATCCCGGTGCGGTCACGGGTCGCACCAAAGTGCCCATCGAAAACGGGGAGTGCAGTTTTCTTGGTCCAGCCCTGTGGGAGCGACTTCCCTCCCCTCCGTGTCCGCCGGCAGGTGCAGGCAACGGAACGGCCTTCGGCGTACGTGCCTTCAATGACATGCAGAAGCTCCGCACTCACCGCGAAGAACTCGAACGGCAGATCGCGCAGATACCTGAGAATTCACTAAGGCCTGGCGTCCTGCCGCGGCGCCTGAAGCTGATGACCATGGCCAGGCTGTCACCTGCGGAGTACGACCTCGCGATTCCGCTGCTGAAGCGTACTGGATTCAACTTTATCTACGGGATCAGAAGCGAGGCGAAAGAGGAATACGGCCTTCACCGGGAGGATTTTAAACCCACCGGTACCGAACTGTATTACCTCTTCGTCAAGCTGATGAAGAAATACGGCCCCCTGCTTGAGGACTTTCACGTCGGCCAGACCCACGATGGGGACATCGATGCTCTGATTCACAAGATTGATAAGGAGAAGCCGGGCTACCGCACGCTTGCCCACTGGCATCCCATGGGCGATGAGATCGGCCCAGTGGTAACGCTGGACAGCGTTAACTCGGTGCCCAGCCAACGCAAGGTGTTCCACGAGTATCTTCGTCGCGTTTCAAAGGGTAAGTCGGAGTTTTTCGGCGCTTCGAGTTTCGACCATCTACCTTACCTGCCAGAGCCCGATAAGAACATGGGTCGATTCCGGCGGCGACTGGCATACCACTGCGCCCGTTTCAAGTGGCACGTGACGGCCGACTTTTACGCGAAGAAAACAGCCATCCTCCGAACGGTCTATCCCAACACCCGGACCATGGCGAACTATTCGCCCTACAGAGTTTTCTACTACGGCGCCGGCATGAACCGTTCCCAGAATTCGTTCGCCCTGCCTCGCGCCAACGCGTGCACGGGACACTTCGGCGAGGACTGGCTGTCTCCGAACTTGGCGCCAAGTCTTGCCGGTGTTCAGACCGAGAGCTTTTTCGCATCCGTCCTCCAATGCGGAGTGAGAAAGCACGGGCAGCCTCTCGGCATGTATCTCATCTGGAAACTCGGCGAGCTCGATCGCAAGCTGCCTCTACTCGTCTCACACGGATTAAAGACCATTAATCTCTACCACTGGGGGCCGCGCTATCTCGGTGGAGGCTCACCGGAATCCAGCAGCCACCGAGTGGATACTTACGCCGAGCTGAATCGCGCGGCCAGAGCGCTTGGCCCCGCAGATGAGATCATTGCCGAAGGAAGACGAGAATCAGCGCGGGCCGCCATCCTCTACAACCGCACGGACGAAATCTGGAACAATGGCAGCCCCTGGGTGCGCACCGATCGTATCTACGCCTTCCTGGCATTAAGGCATGCACACATCCCCGTGGATCTAATACTCGAAGAAGATCTCAACAAAGACTCTCTAAAGCAGTACTCCTTCCTCTACCTGAACGGTTCCAACATTCGTCGTGTCACGATTCCCGAGCTGGCCGGATGGGTCAAAGCAGGAGGCCTGCTCTATGCCAGCAGCGGAACAGCCCTCCGCGACGAATACGATGATCCGCTCAGCAGCGCGTCCGATCTGTTCGGCGCCACTCAGCGGCACGCAGGCGTTTCGGCAGGCAGTCAGGAAGTCTACCAGGGATGGCTGACTCAACTTCAGTCAATCGATACGATCAGCATTCGCGAGAGTCCGGTAACACCAGAGATCAAAGTTCCGGTAGTCGCTGTCAAAACTGCAATCGAACCCGGAGCTGCAAAGCCTGTCGCTCGTTTTTCTGATGGAACATGTGCGGGTGTGACTCGTAATCTCGGCAAAGGGAAGGTCGTGCTTCTAGGAGTCATGCCCGGCTACCTCTACGCGCACAACGCCCCGCGGGTCGAAGATATTAATAGCGTCTTGTAGTTATATTTTGTAAGGTCTA
>JASLXP010000011.1 GCA_030740295.1 Planctomycetota bacterium | reverse complement strand
CAAGAACGGAGTCAGCCACCGTGCGAACGCTCTGCAGGAGCTGCGTCCGGCCCTGGAGGGCCTAATCCAATAGATGGCGGAGTGACGGCAACTCGACACAATGTCGCCGTTCATGATGGCCCGACTGATTTCGGCAGGAGGATGGTGTCGGCTGGTCTTCACGAAAGAGATAGATGTCCAAGGAACACATACGAAATTTCTGCATCATCGCCCATGTAGACCACGGCAAATCCACCCTGGCCGATCGTTTCCTGCTGCGAACAGGTTCGATTACCGAGCGCGATTTTCAGAACCAGGCTCTTGATACTCTCGACATCGAACGCGAGCGGGGTATCACGATCAAGGCTGTGCCGGTGCAGTTGGATTTCGAACAGGAAGGCAAGAAATACAAACTCCATCTGATTGATACGCCAGGACACGTGGATTTCAGTTACGAGGTCACTCGCAGCCTCTCTGCCTGCGAGGGCGCTATCCTGCTCGTGGATGCCAGCCAGGGGGTCGAGGCGCAGACAGTTGCCAACGCTTATCACGCCATCGAACAGGATCTCACCATTGTCCCCGTCCTGAACAAAATTGATCTGCCCAGCTCACGGCCTGAAGAAGTGATGGAGGAGATGGAAGGCGCGCTCGGCATCGATTTCACCGAATGCCTGCTCACCAGTGCCAAGACCGGTGAAGGGGTGAACGAAGTTCTCGCGGCGATCATCGACCGCGTTCCTACGCCGGAGGGTGACGATGATGAACCGCTGCAGGCCCTTGTTTTTGATTCCGTTTACAACGACTACCGGGGCGTGGTTCTTTATGTGCGTCTGAAAAACGGGGTGCTCCGCCTGGGCGATACGATGCAGCTCGTCAGGTCACAACAGAAATACGAGGTCACCGAGATCGGCACATTCAGACCGAGCATGGTAAGGGGGGAAGAACTGCGGGCGGGCGAAGTCGGATACGTCTGCGCACAAATCAAAAGTATTCATGATGTGAAGGTCGGTGACACGATCATTCACAGCGGGAGCGAGGTCGAGCCGCTGCCGGGCTACGTTGAACCGATGCCCATGGTTTACTGCGGGCTCTATCCGGGCGACAGCCAGAATTTCGAAGACCTGCGCGACGCGCTCGATAAATTTCATCTGCAGGATTCTTCGTTCACATTCGATCCGGAAAGCTCGGGCGCGCTCGGCTTCGGTTTTCGATGCGGCTTCCTTGGCTTGCTGCACATGTCGGTGGTTCAGGAACGGCTGGAAAAGGAATACGATATCGATCTCGTCCAGACCGCTCCGAACGTCACTTATGAAATCCTCAAGACGGATGGCACAACGCTACTGGTTCGCAGTCCTGCAGAGTTACCGGACACGGGCGCTATTCAGGAGTTCCGCGAGCCCATGGTGGATGCCTCGATCCTGGTACCCGCCGAAAGCATTGGTAACGTGATGAAGCTGGGTGAAGAGCGCCGCGGCGAATACAAAAGTACCGAATACCTCGGCTCCCACCGGGCGATTCTTCATTACAGACTGCCGCTGTCGGAGATCATCTTTGATTTCTATGACAAGCTTAAATCTTCTACCCGCGGTTACGGCACGATGGATTACGTGTTCATCGGATATCACCAGGACAACCTGGTCAAGGTAGACGTGATGGTTGCCGGCACCAAGCTCGACGCCCTCGCGGTGATCTGTCACCGCTCCAAATCAGACAAGCGCGGTCGGGCTCTGATTCAGAAGCTGAGAAAGGAAATCCCACGGCACATGTTTGAAGTAGCACTTCAGGCGGCAGTCGGCGCGAAAGTGATCGCCAGAGAAAACATAAAAGCGCTCGCCAAAAATGTGACCGCCAAATGCTACGGCGGCGACGTCACTCGAAAGCGGAAACTGCTTGAAAAGCAGAAAGAGGGTAAGAAACGCATGAAGAGCGTTGGCAACGTCACCGTGCCGCAGGAAGCGTTTCTGGCCGTTCTGGCCCCCGAGGAAGATTGAAGTTCGATCGCTCTATCGGTATTCAGCCGCGCGAGTTCCGGCTTTCACGTCAGGGCTGAGTATCCTGTCCTGCCCGCGGATGATCAGATATTGCTGTGTCCCGCTGGGCTGAACAACGCAAGCTCCTGTCAGCCAGAAAATGTCCATCGAATTCATTTGTCCGACCGTCGACTGCAAAAAGAGGCTGTCCGTCAGGGACGAAAAAGCTGGCGGGAAGATCCGCTGTCCCAATTGCCGGGAGATCATTCTTGCGCCAGTTCAGAGTGGAGATGCACCACAGACGCTGGCCGCCAACGATCCTGAACATTCAGTTGACAGCTCCGCAGTAGAGCAGCTGGAACCGATCCTGGAAGAACGCGGCAGAGCACGGGGCACACTTGGTCACGAAAAAGAGATTGCACAGGGCGGGATGGGAAAGGTAATGCTCTGCAGCGATATGAGCCTAGATCGCAGCGTGGCCATGAAGATCATGCAGGCCGGAATCGCTGAATCCGAAGAGCACCGATTGCGCTTCCTGGAAGAGGCACAAATAACCGGCAAGCTGGAGCACCCTAACATCGTGCCCGTCCATGAGCTGGGAAAGGATGGCGAGGGGAACCTCTACTTCACGATGAAACATGTGAAAGGGCAGAGCCTCGGCGAGATTCTTCATCGTAGCTCCCCAGCGGTGTCGAAAGGCCAGGTGATCGTTGCGACTGTGCTCGGGCAGGTCGCCGGGTTCGATAGGACGAGCGGCAGGCAGGTCTGGGAGGCATCAGCTTCCTCCATTGAAGACGGCATATGGGCCTCGCCGGCCGTCACCGGTGATTCCGTGGCGGTCACATCAACGGATGGCTGGCTCTACCTGTTCGACATTCAAAGCCACAAACTGACTTGGGCATTCGACACTCGAAGTCCCATCTATGCTTCCCCCGCCATTGCCAACGGCACCATTTTCACTGCCAACACAAGCGGCCACGTGATGGCGTTCGGCCAGGGCAACGCTGTCAGCACAGAGCTTGCTCCTCGCGAGCCTCGCGACCTTGACTGGGCCGTTTCGTTTCCCGTTCAGAACAGCTTCTGGAGCCTGGTTGGAACAGTCGAGTCGTTCAAGTCCCAGCCGATGAAAACGTGGCTGAAGACAGGACCTCGCAGCCGCTACCGCAAGGACCGGGGAGATCTGTTGGACTTCCTGTTCACGCTGAAAGTCGAACGGGGAGGCGGTAAGCGATACGACCTTGGCACAGGCAAACCAGTGATGATCAACACGGGCGATTTGGTAAGTGCCTGCAGCCGGCCACCGACGACCTACAACCAGCTCCACCTCAGCCCGACCCAGGTTGGCCCTCCCGCCGAGATGAAAAACCGGAGGCGGGTCCGCTTGGTCTGCGCCCTGGAGAGCCCGCTGAATCCACTGATCCCGAAAGGCAAGCGCCCCTTCTCCGCCTACCTGATCCAGGTACAGCCGCTGAATGACGACATCACACCGCCGGAGCACTGGCCGGTCTGGCACTACAACAACTGGATACACTTCACGACCGAGATCGAGGAAAAGAGGCACGCACAGGCGTTGGGCGGCCTCGGTCTTGAATTTGTCGGCTGGGGTACTTGCGACGAGCGGGTCCATGCCCGCTACTTCCCCGGACCGTGGTGGCAGCGAATGAAGCTCCACACCTACACCCAGCGCACCGTGGACTTCTACAAGATTGCGATGCACCCGAAGACGAGGCGCTGGCGGGCACTTCCTCTGCATACGCCCGGCATGCAGGTCGGCGTCCCTCCAGATGAATCGGCGCGCTATAACCGGCGGCCGACGTGCGAAATCATTGCTGACCTGACCAAAGGGAAGGCGCCGCTGACAGTTCAATTCTCAGCAAATGCCACCGACTCCGACGGCAAGATTCTATGGACTACCTGGGACTTCGACGCCGCGGACGGCATAGGCATCGACAGCGGCAACCGCAGGACGCAGTTTACTTTCCGTGAACCCGGCCGCAGTATCGTCAGTCTGACTGCCATGGACAACGGCCTTATGCCTGCCTTCTCCCACGCGGTCATTACGGTCGAGCCTTGAGAGCATTCCGCTTGCCGGCCTCCTCAAGACCTTCATGCCTGCCTATTCAAGATCTTTGTTTCTGAGACCTTCCAGATAAAGATCAACCTGCCCTAGGGCTACCTCTTTGGGATATTCAGTATTACTATATATGGCCAGAACATTGACGCCCTTTTTCAAATGCCTAATTTCCCCTGAACCAAGCATGATCAAGCGATAATGCGGCATATTCTTCCACCAGATGTAGGTGTGTATTTTGTGGCCATTTAAATAGATGTGAAATCCCTGGCTGGCCAAAACGCTTATACGATATGAATCATAATCAAGGGCATCAAGCTCAACAGTGGTTCGCATCAGTATGAACTCACCGTCCCCCCACTCGGAGTTATTCTTGAAACTGGTTTTGCCACGTTTGAATAGTCCTTTACCTATAGGTGCTTTTCCGCTTTTCCATTTGCTATCATCAAAATCCGGCATATACCACTTCTCCATCCCGGTCGGAAGAGCTACATTGCGAAAACGCTTCTTTTCACGCGGGTGCATCTTGTCTTTTTCCTGCGGATCAAACGAGGTGAAACGCCACACACGATCCGCTGGCTTCGTCTTGCCTATAGCACCCCAGCCTGCAACAGGTTTCTTGAGTTTTGTAAGGTCAATGATGGTATCAATCAGGGCTCGGTCTTTATTTCCCGCTGCCTTCATGCGTTTGACTAATTCTGCTCGGTAACTGCTGAAGAGAATATCTGTCAGCTCTTCGCGCTGATTCGGGCTCAACTTTTTTAAGGTCGTGTATAGACCATATGGCTTACCTTCGCGATTTGAGTTCGGGGTCGCTACCAGCCTGATTATGTGCCCTGTCTCCAGTACACTGAAGCGTGACTGCATTATCTTAGCTATCTCTACCGCTGTCTCTGGCGCTTGCTTCAGACACACATTTGCGGCCAAAGCAATATTATGTGCGCCCTCACCAGAGCGTAGACCTGTTCTGATCTCACTCTCTTTGGCTGCGTCCAGCATCCCGGCAAGGATCAACATACCAATCTCGCTCTCCTTTTTCTTCCTCTGGAGAACGCTTTGCAGATGACTTGTCATTCTGGCGCGTGGCATAGTGTGATACTCCTCGATCATCATAGTGACCAGAGTTGGCACTATTCTAAGATACTCGGAATCATCCCTCTCAAGGCCTGAAAGGGCGGTAAAAGAGGATTCCCGTAACCACCATTCTTCATGCGTCGTCCAGGGCATGATCGCTTTTACGTTATCACTAATAACCTTGGTCGGTGCATTGCGCATAGCAAACAAGGCACCATCAACCACATACAGTGCCTCCTTTGGATCAGTAATTATCCTCTTAAGCGCGGCAATAATGCCTGGCGTATATGCTTCTGTTTTGAGTGGATTACGTCCCATGCTGAACCAATACCTGTAGTCTATTAAACCGTCGAGGGCCGCCCGCCGTACGCGGGGGTCCTTGTTTGACATAAGCTTCTCAAGTTCATCCAAAGCCCCGACAGCACGCAACGCCTTGGCGGCCTGTGCACGAACCATATAGCGTTTGTGGAATATATTTTTCAGCATTTCATTTTTCGAAACGGCCTTTAAGTCGCCCGCTGGTTTTGAGTATGCGCCACCAAATTTGTAGAAGGGAATGTGTGTTGGCTCAGGCTTACCATATTTCCCATATTCTGGATTATTCTCTATATCGAGA
>JASLXP010000010.1 GCA_030740295.1 Planctomycetota bacterium | reverse complement strand
CCAAGGCCGTGTCAGGCGTTTCCATGTCCAGCCGCGTGCACCGGTTCAACAACATCGTCCTGGACCGTGCGGTGAAGGAAGTTCCCGATCTTAAGGCCAGCACTTACGCGTACAACCAACATACCAAGTTTCCCACCCTCGTTAACGTCCACCCCAATATCCGCGTGACCGTCGCCGGTTATTCCGGCTACAACGACTATTCGCGTCTACTGGCGGACCCATCGTCCGGGCCAAATGCGAAGTACATGAAACTGCTCAAGGGCTGGCGGAGTAAGAGCAAGAAACTCGGCGTTTACAGCTATCTCTTTGGGTACCAGTGGGCAGGGCCCTTACCGGTCCTCAACGTCATGCAGGATCGGTTCCGCACTTACCGGGGCCTCGACATCGAACTGGTCCACGTCGACAGCGGCAACGGGATGCACTGGGGGGCGCAGGGAATCAACATCTACATGTGCGCCAGACTGCTCTGGAATCCTGACCTGGATCTTGACAAGGAGATCGACCTGTACTGCCGCAACTACTATGGACCGGCCGCAGTGCCCATGTACACGTACCACACAATGCTGGAAAAAGCGGCCTTGAAAGGACCCTGGTTTGGCCAGGGCGGAGGCTATGTCGTGAAGCTGTATGGGGCAGACCTTTTGCAAAAAATGGGGAAGCTGATGGCCGAGGCACAAGCCGCGGTCAAGGGACAGGAACTCTACGAGAAGCGTCTCTACGGTATGCAGTCCGGATACGACTACGTCCGACTGTTCAAGAAATTCAATGGCCTCAAGAACGCCGGAAAGATTGCCGAAGCCAAGGCAGCAGCCGTCAAACTGAAGACGCTCTTCCTCAAACATCCGGACGGTTCTGTCTTCGAGAACGCTCCCGCATCAGCTCCCCTGAGATTCATCGAAGAGCTTACTGCGTCAGTAGAGAAGACGGCAGCGCTGTATGTTCGCTTCAAAAGCCCCAGTGTGATTCAGAATCATGACAAGAACTGGTTCTTTCAGACTGACCCTGACAATGTCGGGCTGGAACAGAAATGGTTCGCGCCGAATTTCGACGACAAGAAGTGGAAGCTGGTTGACGCTGATAAGTGGTGGGAGAGTCAGGGCTATTCCGACTATGACGGCGCGGCCTGGTATCGTCGGCCTTTCCGCAAACCCGTGATCGGCAAGGGCCATCACCTGGTCATTTACTTCGGGGGCGTGGACGGCGATGCCGGCGTTTATGTCAATGGCAAGAAAGTCGGCCGACACGAGGGTGATGTCGGTGACACCGACGGCTGGAAGGATCCGTTCTTCTTCGACATCACCGATCAGGTAACCGATGACGTGAATCAGATCACTGTCCGCGTCAACGCAACGGTCCTCAAGGGAGGGATGTGGAAAGGTGTTTCGCTCTTGGAAGTCGAAGGAGTGCGATCTGAAGCGAACATCGCAGAAGAAGATGGCAAAGACGCGACGCGAGAAGTCGTGTTCCAGCGCGGCCTGAACGACTACGACAGCGTACGGGATCTTTCACTGTGGGGCTGGAAGAAGTACCCCCTTTTGCTGATCCGAGATCACAGTGCCAGCCAGCGGCTTGACATCGCCGGGGTTCCCTGGGGCGGCAAGAAGCGGCCGACCCTCATCCGATTTGACGGTCTCTTTGGAGAAGGTTCCGGCCAAATGCCTGAAGGTGCGAAAGTCATCTCGGCAAAGCTCATGCTCTACCAGACAGGACGCATCCTGAAAAAAGAGCCCGAGAAACAACCCTATATCTCGGCCTTCGTCATGCTGACGCCATTCTATACCATCGCCGAAAAGAACAGGGGCGGAGAAAACTATGGCAAGGCCAAACCGCGGGAAGACGCATCCTGCTTTTCCTACCGTAAGTATTCCAAGACGTTGCCGGAGTTCTGGGGCGAGGAGAACAAGATCGCATCCGGGCCCGTGACTAAGGTGGACTTTCGGTATCCAGCCACGACGAGAGCCTTTGTCCTGCCGATCGGTAAGACTGGTTGGCTGACATGGGATGTGACTAAGGCAGTCCGGGAATGGGCGAGCGGCAAGTTGTCGAATAACGGCCTTTACATGTACAACAGCGGCTTCTGGT
Organism: Planctomycetota bacterium; assembly: GCA_030740295.1. The sequence goes on along the minus strand of JASLXP010000010.1, from coordinate 16,225 downwards.
ATGGCGCATCGTTTCACTCCAGCGAGTATGAGGAAGATGTTACGTTACGCCCCAAGCTGGTGGTGCGTTACTCACATGAAGCCCCTGAGTAATCCCACCCGCACCTGCTTCCCTGGCCTGCTCTCGATACTGCTGTTTCTGGCGTGCAGCGCGTCAGCGACCGCCGAAGAAGAAGCACGGCGTCCCTCGGTGCTGATCTACACTCAGGGGCCGCGGAATGTCAGCTTCCCGATGCTGAAGTACCTCTACAAGCAGGGCTTCGAGGTGGATTACACGGGCAGGATTGGGCAGCAGATGGTGCCGCTGACCTGGGAGCGGATACGCAAGCACAACTGTGTCATCGTGCTGCTGCACGAGCGGGGGAGCGGAAACGTCGGCGAGGGGGTCAGCCACGGTAATGCGGAGGTTCTCAAGCGGTACCTGGAGTCGGGCGGCGGTGTCTTACTGGCGCCGGATATGATGCACTGGGATGCCGAAGAGCACTGGAGCCACTGGGCCGCAGTTTGGGGCCAGGGGTTTGGAGCGTGGTTATTGCGGCATCAAACGCTTCGTGAAAACGACAAAGAGAAGGTCAAGCCTTATGCGGGTTACTTCTATATCCGTTACCACTACACGGAGAATGTCACGGAGCATCCCGTCACCCACGGAGTAAAGGGCGTCTGGTATCCCATCTATGTCCATACCCATGCCGGCGGCAAGTCTGCGATCCAGCACCGTTCCGTCAAAACGTTTCCCATCCGCCCGACAGAGGACTGGACCGTCCTGCTTCGTGGCAGCGAGACGGCTTCTACGCGCGCCGACGTGCGGGATGATTTTCCCCATCAGAAGGGCACGGTGATGGACTCGATTGAAACGGTCGCTTCTGCCCCGCCGTTGTTCGCTGTGCGCGATTACGCGAAGGGCCGTATGGCCTTCTTCGCCATGAACGCGGAGTATCATTTCATTGCCGGCATGCACCACAACAAGGGCGGGGATCAAGAAGAGCTCAAGGGCGGCTACAACCTGGCAGCAGGATTCGATGGCCGGAAGAGCGACTTCCTCAAACTCCTCATGAATACCATTCGCTGGCTGGCTGAACCGAGCGCGGAGGAAGGCAAGCTGGGCGGTTACGTGCAGGAACTGGCGAAGCTGGAAGAGCCGGTCGCGCCGCCCTCGCCGGTGGTGGACTGGGACTCCAAGATCCAGATCGACCACATGCGCGGCTTGACCCTGACGAAGACCGCAGGCTTTCGCGACTGGCCGGTTTTCAAAGGCATCATCGGCGCGCAGACCAAGTACTCCGGCGGGAAGGGAACCGTGGCCGAGTACAAAGCATCCGCCAAATCCGCGGGCCTGGACTACGTCGTTTTCCTCGAAGATTTTGCCAACCTGACTGAAACGAACTTCGAGCAGTTGAAGAAGGACTGCGCGGCCCAGAGCGATGAGACGATTCTGTTACTGCCCGGATTCCGCGTGCGCGATAACCGCGGCCATCACCTGTTCCTCTTCGGGCGCAACAAGGGCGGGATTCCGTGGCCCGGCAAACGCCTGCTGACCGAAGACGGCAAGATGCTCAACATGGCTGCGCGGAAAGACAGCGGCGGCCTGCCGCACCTGGGCTGGGTGTTGGGTGGCAGGATCGCGCACTGCAACATGATCGGGTACTTCGACTTGCCTTCGTCAGACATCACCCGGATGTGGAATCTGAAGCTTTACAGTGCGGTCGGGCTGTTCCATTACAGGGACGGAGATCTGGTGGACGGCATGGAAAAAAACTTCGCAGACCTCCTCGAAGTGAACAACTCCGGCTGCAACATCCACCCCTACTCCATCAGCCTGGTCAGTTCCCCTCAGAAGCTGACCGAGGCGGCAAAAGGCAGACAGATGCTCACCTGTGTCCGTGCCCCTGAGCTCGATGAAATCGACCAGCAGTACGGCGGGCTCAAATACGACTACCTCATGTCGCCCTACGTTTTCGTATCAAACGGGCCGAAGATTGTGGACTGGAGCTGCCTGAACCGGGATTACGTGGGACATGCGGAGAGCTTCATCACGCCGAACTATCGCTTCCCGGTCCATCTGAAAGTCACCAGCGAGTCCGGCCTGCACGAGATCAAGATCTGGGACGGGTTGGCGCTCGCCATGCGCATCCTGCCCAACGGTGCGAAGGAATACGAGAAGACTTTCGAGCTCAATCACAACCAGCAGAAGAATCTGATCCTGGAGGTGCGGGACGTCAACGGCGGCGTGGCCATCACCGGCGAGCAATTCGACCGCAACCACGGACACATGCACTACTGGTGCGGAGATCGCATCAACGGCGCTCTCAAGCACGGCCCGCTCTACTTCTTCGGTTGCTACGGCGAGCAGGGGATCAACTTCGTTTCCAAGGGACAGGACAGCTTCAACCTGTATGCATCTCCGGGCAGCATCGGCTCCAAAGAAGCCCGCACCTTCGTGTCTTCGGCCGGTGAGTTCGAGATTGCCCGCACAGCCAACCGCCCGCTCCAGAGTCTGGTCTCCGAAGACGCCGGGGTCTACCTTAACACCTGCTCGATGTACTTTCCGAAAAGCGAAAAGCTCTGGAGCGTCTGGGGAACTTACGGGCCCCTCGTTGAAAACGACCTGTTCGACTATCACCAGACTTACGTCTCCTTCCGAGGGCACTTCGGTCGAGCGAACCCGTACAATCCGAGCGTCTTCGGCATCGGCAACACCGGCGACGTGACTCCCGGCCTGAACATCACCGAATTTCGCTTCAAGAGGGATCAAGTTCTGGATAGCGTCCCGGCCGGAAGCATTGCTTACGGCAAGTACGGCAACATACGCGGCAACAAGATGCTGGTGGCTCTCTGCCGAAACGCGAAGGACTACCCGGTGGTAATCAACCTGTCGGCCGGCCCTGACGCTTACTACCACCGCCTTAAACCGTTCCTGGAGAACCCCGACCGCCCCATCAGAATCGAGCGCGGCGGGTACTACGCTGTTTACGGTTCGGAAAGCGGCGCGGCCACGCGGGTGCAATACAACGTCGGCGACACGCCCCTGAGCATGAAAGCACAGCACGGCGGAATCCTGTTCTTCGCAGATGTCAGAGGCCGCAAGGTCAAAGCAGGAGAGAAGCTAACCCTCAAGCTCCTCGGCATCGGCGGGACAGTTCCCAAAAACACAAGCGCCGCCCGTTACGACAGGATCGCCGACTACCTCGGACTGCGAGGCAAGCCCGGCTATAAGCTGAAACTGAGCCGCGGCAGGCAGCTTCCCGTGACCGTAGGCTTCTGCGATCTCCAGGCCAAAGACGGCGCAGTAGAATTCACACTGCCGAGACCAGACGATAACCTGCGACTGACCTTGCCAGTACGCGTCATGGGGCTGAACGACCGCTGGAGCGCCTACTGCTACGACAAACTCCGCAATCAGGCCCGCCCTGTCGGTGTTTACGAAGGCATCGGTTATGCCCGCTTCGATCCCGATTACCACGACCTGACGCACGCGGCCATCGGCCATCCCGTCATCGCGGATGACCCGAACGCGGTCATTGTGCTCACCATCCTTGGTGACAAGAAATACCCGGCTCGCAAGCACGGCGAGTGGTTCTACGGCGGACACTACAGTCTTCAGGTCAACAACCCAACGGATCAGGATCTGACCGTCACGCTGACGAACACGATGGACCTTCCCGATTTTCCGTTCAAAACGAGGAAAGTCATCGTCAGGGCCGGCGAAGTGTTGGACGTGCTGCCGATGACCAGAGAGGAAGCCCAGGCAAGGCCGAAAGTGAGGAGTGATCGTGAGACTCGCTCTGGGGACAGACATAACCTGCTGGCGATCTCAAAGGCATCGACCCAATCGAACATTGTGAAGAACGGCAATTTCACAGACGGCATCGATGGATGGCAACCTTCCAGGATTCGTGTGATCGACGGGCAATCGAAATCTGAGAAGGACCCCGAGATGCTGGCCTTCGAGAAGTCGGACGGAGTAGGCGACCCAGAGGGCTGTCTCCACGTTCGCCTGCGTAAGATGGGCAAAGGATACGCCTGCTGGACCACAGGCGCAGTCGCGCGCTTCGGCAAGCCTGCGCCGAAAGGAGCGAAAATTAAAGTCAGCTTCGACGCCCGTACCATCTCCGGCGCACGCCGGCTCACCGCACGCCGTCTCATGGGCGGCAGCGGAATGAAACCCGTAACCCTCACCGAAGAATGGCAACATTTCGAGGGAGGTTGGACCCTGGGCTACGACACACCATTCATCGTCTTCGCCTTGCTGCCGCCGGAGTTCGTCGCACAGCAGTACGTCCAGCAGGGAGAATTTCTCCTGGACAACGTCGCAGTGGAACAAGACAGTAGGAAATGAAAGGAGACGACCACAAAGCATGACATCACGCGAACGTATGCAGACTGCACTGACAGGAGGGACGCCGGACATGGTTCCGACTTTCCTCTGCTACAGCGGCATGTACCTCAATCGGCACACCACCCTCGAGTACTTCGCCGAGTACCTGCGGCGCATGGGAGATCGAGACCGGTACCCTTTCGATCCACAGGAAGATGCGGAGCTCAGGCGCCGGGCCATCAAACAGACCCTGGACCTCTTCACCGGCCGGGTGGACTACCAGTTCGGCTTCCCAAACATCCGGGCCGTCGAATGCCAGGACTTGACCAGGGCGTACATTGATCTGGTAGTCCGATACGTGGACGCGGAGTCCGTCCGCGTGTACGACGACGGCAGCGGCCCATCAGTGGACGGGGTCAGGCCCCACGGAAACTGGGATCGCACGGCAAAGCTGGACACAGAGGCCGATGTCGACCGGCACTTCGAGCCCAGGCCCTCGGCGTCGCCCTCCCCCAAACGAACGGAACAGGACCCCTTCGCCGATCTGAGAGTGCTGCACAAGGAGGCGATATCAGAGCTTTCACGGGTAGCCGGTTTCACGACTCCATTCGCGTCTGCAATCGGCGCATTCAGCTATCAGGGGGCAATGATGGCCGTGCACGACAAGCCGAAGGTGTTCGCACATTTCATCGAGCGTGCGGTCGAGCAGCGCCTGAAGGCCGTTGGGTCGGCGGGAGAGGCGGATTGGTTCTGGTTCGACGAATACTACACGGATGACATCTCGCCCGAACACTACGAGCGATACGTATTCGGCCCAAACGTCAGGATCGCTAAGGCCATCAGGGAGAGCGGAAAGCCGTGCATGTATTACTTCTGTGGCGACATCATGTCGAAACTCGATAAAGCGCTGCAGTTGGAGGTGGATGCGCTCGCGTTCGAGGAGAGCAAGAAGTGGTTTCGCGTGGACCTCGCTGAGGTCAAGAAGCGCGTGGGGCACCGCAAGGCACTGGTCGGAAACATGGACGGCATGCATCTGCTCCCGCGGGGCTCAAGGGAACAGGTTGCGGAGGAGGCGAAGCGCCAACTTGCAGCAGCGGCAAGTGAAGGTGGATTCATCATGGGCGCAGGCAGCCCCATCGCTCCGGACACTCCAACTGAGAACATGCTGACATTCCTGGACACCACCCGGGAACTGGGACGGTACCCGATGGATTGGCTTGAAGAAGCCTGAGACTTGGACGAGCCGAGAGAAGGCGCTGAAGCACGAATGGGAATAATTCATCATTCAAGCGCAAAAAGTTCCCGCAGCTTGACCGCTACTTCGTCCTGAAAGCTCCCCGACAAAAGTCCCAATTCACGTCGAATGATAGCCGTGCTGACAGTCATCAGACGATGAAGACGGAGGGTTGAGGACTGTCGCAACCCAGTGGCAGCGAAATCCACAGTCGCTACATCCAGAACCACGTCTGATTCCAACAGATCGTCAGGCATCCGGCTGGTGATGAAGGCGAGGACTACATGTCGGTGCGGGCCGATGGGATCTGTAAGGCAGGCGGCGGGGCGGACCTTGCTTGTAGAAAGGTCATCAAAGGGAAAAGGCACAAGGACGACTTTACCCCTGGTCATCGAAAGGCCTTCCGTCGGCAGGTGTATAGATGTCCTCCTTTTCATCGGTCAAGAAATCGAAAGCGGGATTGTCTGCTCCGGCCTTGAGCCAATCTGATTCCTCGACTTCGCCTTCGTCCGGAAAGAGGACGATAACGCGTACGCGGGCCGAGCCGGTGACCGGCAGAGGCTCGTCCAGGAGGAGCCTCTGTTGGGCATCAACAGTGCCCGTTGTTTCAATGGCTCTCGTGGCAATCTGCATCTTCACCTCCTTCTTCAATGACTGAAAATATCCTGCAGCAATCGTCGTATTCTACTCGAAACCCAATCTCGCCGCTTCAGATGGTCTGCCTATGCTGCTTATGCCTGCGCAAACATCGTAAGCATCCGCAGACAGGCCAACCCGCAAGTATCAGGTCTTTCTTGCGGCAAGAAAGGCGGCTTCGATGGTATCGCATTTCTCCTCCTGCAACCTTTTGCCCGCAGCGATCACTTCTTGCAATGGTGTGCTGCCGGCTACTTTGCCAGACTCGTCAATGGCGACTACACCCGCAAATCCAACGATACCATAGCCGGGGCTTGTCAGAACAACGGGAACTACCAAAAGACATTCATCCCGCCGGTCCAGGCGACGCGGTATTCCCCCGGTAAACTCAGTTGGCGTACTGGGAGACACAGGCCGGGAGAGGAACGATGAGCCAGCCCATTGGCGTACCGATGCAACCGCTTGGGGGGACCAGCGGTCAGCCAGGCGCCATGAGCCAGGTGCAGTCCGGCCGGTCACCGAAACAGAAGAGGGTAGAAAAGAATGAGCCCGAAACCAGAAGCAAGTTTTAAGCAGCAGACACCCCCATACCGGTGGTCCTGCATCACTCTCGAAGCAGGTTTCGCCGGCCGTGACGGGGCTGGCGCATTGGCTTTCAAAGATAAGATGTGGCTGCTCGGCGGATGGAATCCCGGAGACAAAGTGCACTTCCCGAATATTTGTAACAGCGAGGTCTGGTCTTCGACGGACGGCGCAGACTGGACCCTGGAGAATCCCCAGGCGCCGTGGGAAGGAAGACATACTGCCGGGTACGCGGTTCACAATGGCCGGATGTGGATCGTCGGCGGAGACTGCAACCAGGGACACTACCAGAACGACGTCTGGAGCAGCGAAGACGGCGTCCACTGGGAACTGGTCAACGACGGCGTGCCATGGGCGCCCCGCGCGCTCCATTACACCGTTGTGCACGACGGAAGAATCTGGATCATGGGAGGGCAGACCATGCCGGCCTTCGCAGGTGAGGACGAGAAGTTCTACAACGATGTCTGGTGCTCTGCGGATGGTGTCGAATGGGAGCGGGTGATCGAAAACGCTCCCTGGTCGCCCAGGGGGATGATTGGCGGAAGCGCTGTCATGAACGGACGCATGTGGCTTATCGGTGGAGGAACTTACGACACGCCATCGACGCCCACTCGACTACGCTACAACGAGGTCTGGAGCTCGGCAGACGGCGTGGATTGGACACTGCACATCGAGCACGCGCCCTGGAAATCGCGGTCCTACCACGAGGTCGCCGCTTTTGACGGCAACATCTGGATGCTCGAAGGCGTGCACGTGAGCGGGAACAACCGGAACGATGTCTGGTATTCGCCGAATGGCGTTGAGTGGCACGAGTTAGCCGACACGCCCTGGGCGCCCCGGCATGCAGCGAGCGTCTTCGTCTACGACGATGCCTTGTGGATGGTCGCCGGCAACAATATGTTCCCCGATGTCTGGAAACTGACGAGGGAGAGGTAGGATCGTCTCGCGTGGAGCTCTCTGTCCGTAGTACCCGAGTCACCGGCTTCTTCAGAGCGCCATTTCACGCTACGTAAGCCCTGGCAGCGCGAGCTACGAACCACTGCTCAACGGTGAGTTGCTTCTCTATGAACTGGGCGACACACTTGCAGGCGTCGAGGCTCTCGATGGCCGAGATCAACTCGTCGACTGAGCGAAAGGAGAGAGGCCATGAGATTGCGACGCGGTTACACGTTGCGCGCCGTGCTCGTGTCGTGCGTCTTTACGGCGGCCGCATGGACCGCGCCGAAGCCCGTCGCCATTGTCGCCCATGGCAACGCTTCCGGCGGCGACGTGAAGTTCTTCAAGTACTACGTCACGAACAAGCTGGGCGTCGTGACCGAGGACTGCGGCAGCTTTCTCGAGCCGTCCGAGTTCGAGAAGTACAGCCTCATCGCCTGGCTCCGCTCAAGTCCCAAAGCGCTCACCGCCGGACAGATCGAGGCCATGCGACGGTACCTGGATCGAGGCGGCCACGTCCTCGCCACCAACGGCGTCCCATACACCGCGTTCGGCCGACCGTTCAAGAATATGGATTGGATCAAGGCGAAGAACTGGGGATACAACAAGAACCGTTGGGCCGGCGAGGTCTTCGACAGAGACAACCCCTATTTCGGGGGCGTGCCCGTGGACGATCCTGGCTGGCGGCGCACCTATCATGGGCTGCTGGATCACACCGGCACGCGCCTGCTGGGTGAAGGACGCGCGACGACGCTGGGGTACACGAAGGTTGGCAAGGGGCGGTTCATCTTCTCCTCCTACGGCCCCTATGACGCGCGCAACGACAAACTCAAGGCTGCTTACATGCGTCTCTACCGGAACATCGTCATGGCCGCCGGTCCGCTGACCGAGGAGGCGCAAGCGCGGTCGCTCATGGCCGAGGCCGCGCCCGGGAAGCGACTTGTCCTCTGGCACCGGGATTGGTCGGGATCGGATGACCGCCGTCTCATTTGGCAGCCGACCGGCCCGCGGCCCGACGAAGTCCTGACGGCCCTCGATGTTCGCACGGTTCGCGACGAGATCGATACCACCTTCTTCTGCGTGCAGACGCCGGACGATCTCGGCCCGGTTTCCGTGGAGGTCGCACCCCTCGGCGCCCGGCAGAACGCGGATCGCGTCAGGGCGCTGGTCATGGGCCGCGCGCCGGCCATTGCCAGGAAGGCGCCCAAGCACTACGCCAAGGCTGACGTCTCGAAGCGCGGCCCCTTCTACCTTCTCCCGCCCGAGACGCTGCCGCCCGAAGGCCAACCCGCATTCGAGATCGAGCCTTTCGAGCCGCGGACGATCTGGGTCCAGGTCAATACGCGCGGGATGGCCGCCGGGACGTACGAAAGCCGCCTCCGCTTCGCGGCTGCCGGCGGCGAAACGCTCGCCACGCTGCCGATCCGCGTGAACGTCGCCCCTATCCGCATGCCCGACCCGCGCGTTGTCCAGTTGCGCACCTGGGGCGGCGGCATCGGCGACGACGTCCGCCTCATGCGAGAAATGCAACGTCAGCGATGCGATCACGCGCACATCTCGTATCCCGACGTCAACCGGATCCGGCTGCGCAACAGTAACGTAACCCTCCGAACCGTCATGCGCGATTCCAGCCACGTGCGCGACAAGAATCCGTTGCCGCGACTCGACTTCACCGGGCACTGGAATGAGCGCCTCGACCTCCTCACACGGCACGGCATCACCAACCTCTCGCTCAAGGATATCCGAACCGGCGCCTGGTGGGCCGCCGCCGCCACCGGCGAGACGTGCGACGTGACCGCGCCCTTCGAGCGGTGGCCCGATAAGTGGCGCGCCGCGTATGTTGACTACTACGCTCAAATGCAGAATTACCTTCACGAGCGAGGCTACGGTATGGCCTTTGCCCTTTGGACGGACGAGCCCACCATGACGACCATCCGGAAGAACTACCTGCCAAGGGCCAAGGCCTACGTGCAGGCTGGAATGGGACCCGGATCACATTGGACGACTCCCGGATGGATGAAGCCCGAGGATACGAGCCTCTTCCTGCCGTGGACGCGCGACGTATCGATGTACCAGTACGGGTACCCGAACCTCCAGGGGTTCCTCCAGGAAGGCTCGGCCGAACTGGAGCCCGGCAGCATCGTCGGATTTACTCGCGGCGGGACCGGCCTTGCGGTCCGCAATCCCCACGTGGGCAGCCGGCTTGGCCCTTGGTCCATCGTTCATCAGCGGCCGCCGGTGCACTTCTGGCGGACCGGGCCTATCTGGAAGGGGTGGCTCTATTACGTCGATTTCACCGGCAACCAATGGTTCCGACTCGGCGGCGTGCAGGGCGAACGGCTGCTGGCGTACGGCGCGTCAGACACGAGCGACCTGAGCATCGACATGCTGACGTCGAGCGACTGGGAGGGCGCGCGCGAGGGCATTGACGACGCCAACCTCGCCCGGATGGTGGAGTGGTACCTGCCGCGCATGAAGGCGCGCGCACAGGGAGCGTGGAAGCAGCGTCTCGCCGAGATCGAGGACGAGCGGGAATTGTGGTTCACAGAGAGGAGCCCCTTCCCCATCGGCACGCGCCCGGTCGACTATCACCACAAGCCGAAGGACGGCGACCCTCTTGAGTACCACATCCGGACGGTCTCGGCGTCCGCCACGCGCGACCTCGAGGCGGCCAAGCGCTACCTGGTCGGACTCCTTGAGGAGATGCAGCCGCATGCGCGGAAATCCGACATCCATGTTCGCTGGCATGCGTTTGACCTGGTCGCTGAGGGCGCGCCGTGTGCAACTGTCATCGTCGCGCGCGAGGCCGGCCAAGCCGTCAAACAGGCGGCCACGTCGATCGCCGATCGAATCGCCGACGTCACCGGCATACGGCTGCCCCTTCGCGAGACCGACAGGCCCGACGATGTGAACGGCGTCAGGATCCTCGTCGGTCAGGCCGCGGACAAGCCCGTTGCCGAGCTCCTTCGCGCGCAGAGATGGCAACTGGACAAGGGCTACCCGGGCAGGGGCGACTACCGTATCAAGCGCTTGCCCGAGACGAAGACCGTCGCCGTCCTCGGCGTCGACGCAGACGGCACAGTCCGCGGCGTGAAGAACTGGATGGCCTTCCTCATGCCCGAAGGTCACTGGCTTCTCGATCCTTGATCCGCTCGACGGTGTGGAAGCGCTTGGCTTCCACAAACCGGGCATGGGCGATCGCAACTGGACCACGCTGAGGACCAAGAGCGATTCATGGAGCAACCAGGGGCTGCGCTACTACAAGGGTGAGGCATGGTACCGCACCACCTTCGAAGTGCCCGCGAAATACAGACGGTGTGAACTCAGGCTCTGGCTCGGCGGTATTGACGACACGGTCAAAGCCTGGATCGACGGCACGCCATTGGAGGCGCTGGCCAAGGGCGCCGCCCCGATCGCCCGGCCGTGGAAATTCGTTGGCCGTCTCCCCCGCAACCGCAGTGGCGTACTCATATCGACCGTCCATCCAGAGAAAGCTCGCCGGGAAGGGCTTCAGTCCCTCATCTTTGGCTTCATGCCCTTGAACAGTCAATCCGCGGGGGTGTAGAACATCACCGGACCCATGATGCCGCCGGTGCCGAGTTCATTCACCTTGTTCCGCCTGACCCGTACCGTCACCACGTTGCGCGCGCCGGGGTGCAGGGCCTCGGTCGCGTCGAACTCGAATGGTCTCGTGGATCCGCCATGCGCATCGATATCGAAAACGGCGCCCGGGCTGATGCCAAGGAGCCTGCCGTTCACCCAGACTTTGGCCGCATCGTCCACACTTGCGAACCACAGCATGATTTTCTTGCCGGCGTGCTTGCGTGGGACCTCGACCTCCTGCCGGTACCAAGCTTCACCAAAATAGTAACGCAGGCCCTGATTGCCCCAGGATGAGGAGGTGCTGACCTTCCGCCAGTTTCCTCCCTTGACCTCCTCGCGATGGAGCCCCATGGTTTCGCCGAGCGCCTGAGGATCCTGCAGGAAGTCCCAGGTCTCGTTGAGGCCCGCCACGAGCGCGTTGCCGCCCGTCACGCGGGTGGACGCCTCGTCTGTAGCCTGTGCACAGAAGCGTTCCAGGAACCGGGCCGCGCTGACGCTCTTGGCGTGGGTGCGGAGCATCGGTATCTCGTACGCCGTCGAGAGACGGCCTACCAGGCCCCGCGCCCGTTCAAGCGCCGCCTTCGAGCCAGCGTAATCGTGTCGGCGTCGGCGTTCGAGCACTTCGGCAAAGGCCACGAAGTAGTCCCATCCCTCGGACGCGACCCGGACGCGTGTGCCGTGGAGCCCGCTCCCCGCGCGTCTGCGGGCTTTTCTCAACGCCTTGCGCGCGGCCTTCCGTACCGGGTCGTCATAGATATGCAGCAGATCCCACGAGCCGCCGGTATGGTGGTCGGCGTCGCGCAAAGCATCGTTGATCAACATGGTGTACCGTTCCATCGGCTCCGCGGCCGGACCGTAGAATTTCGCGAAGAACTCCTTCAGGAGCGCATCAACGTCTGCCTCGCGGTTCCACATCAGTTTGGCGGCCAGGTAGAGGGACGGCCCCTCGTTGGCCCACTGTGTTGCACAGGCGCGCGCAAACCCGAGGTGGTTGAAATCATGGGCTAACGGTATCTCATCCCGGATGCGATGGATCATCATGAACGGCAGACCGGGGTCGGCCAGGTTGAACCAGTAGCCGGAATTGTCTACCCGCACGCCTGCCTCATGCCATTGCCGACAGATCCATCGGTACGTATGGGACTCCGGGCACACCGGGTTACGCGGTGAGTGGATTCGGCAGAGGTGGATCAGGGCCACACACCCGACGATGCGTGGATCGGGCTTGACCTTGACTGGCGGCATCATGGTGTCGCTGTACACCAGCGTCCCGATTCTGGCCTTGGGGAACTCACCTTCGAGACCCTTCAGCACCTGGTTGAAGAACCAGAAGTAGCGATCCGTCACGGAACGGCGATGCGTGAACGGAGTAATCTCGCCGCTGTCCAGTGCCTGACACTTCTCGCACTCGCAGAACCCCGAACCGTCGTTGGGACCTCTGTGCGCCAGTTCTCGTAGGTGGAGGTAATGGAAACCGCCTGCTTCATATTCGCCTCAACATGAATAATGGGCCGATGGACTTCCACCCAGACCTTGATCGTTCCGCCGGCCTTGCCCGCTCCGGAGATCTCCACGTAACCCTCTTTAAGCTTCAGTTCTTGCCTGAAACCTGAAGCAAAGGGATTGGGACTGACCTGAATCCGCACTCGTCCCGGTTTCAACAAAGCCCCGTTATCATCCCGACAACCGACCCTGCCGATATAGAACATCAACTCGTTGTTCTCGACCCATACATTCAGGCCGATATCACCGCCGGACACAGGCATCGACTCGCCGGAGTTCTTGCTTTGGCTCGTCCAAACAACGTTATATCCTTCGAGAGACTCATCGGTCATTGTTTCTCCCATTGCAGCGCCTAACGCAAACAAACAACACAGGGCTGTCATAACTATATATCGGTGATGGTGATTCATAGGGCTTTCCTCTTTTCTTCTATCGTCCAACGTCGCGGATCAGGTGCCCCGACTATTCGGGGTCGCCTGTATCCGGCTTGTTGGGCAATGCCTTCTTCATTACTTCCGACAAGAAGTTCCTGATAACGCAACAGCGGCCTAACTACGTGCAAAGTTCAGTTGAGGGAAGGCAAAGACTGCCTCATCGTGGTGTGTACCAAAGCGAACGCCAATACTTCTCGTCCGTTTTGTAGACGTCGATTGGCGTTTTGTCTGAGAGTTCTTTTGGCAGGATGCCGTAGTTCTTCATCTCGCGAATGTAAGCGCCGTTCGGCCGAAAGCCCGGCATGTCGAATCGTCTGGTGTATTTCTCGAAGCCTTTCTTCATCTTCTCAAGCTGTCCCAACAACGCCAGGTAATCAGGATCGCTTCGGTCGGCGAAAACGGGTTTCTCCTTGCCTAGACGCTTTGAGGTTAGCTTCGTTCCTTTCTGCCAGGTCTTCAGTTCCTCCGACGACAGTGGACGGCATATGCCATAACCACCAGCCGATTTTGCCAGTGGGGCGAGAAGGAACATCGAGTTCTCCGGACGGGATAGATTGATCGTCGTTTCTGTGCAGAACGGAAAATTCGGATCGTTCTTGATTAGCTGACCCCCTTGTGCAAAGCCTTTAACCTTAGCTCCACTGTTCAACGTGGTTCTACCTGAATGGCACGACCCACAGCGGCGGTCCGAGGTTTGATTCTTCATTCGACCTCTGAATGTACCCGTCCCCAGCGAAGCGTACGTGCCGGGATACGGGGCGGCGCTCTCGATCCAGTAACGGATCATGTCGATCTCGTGAGCCGATAGTTTCGCATCATAGTGCGACCCGTCGATCAATTTCATCAGCGGACTGGCCGAGGTGCCGACCTCTCGCGGCGCACGATTGCCATCGCCGTTACGCGCATCGACTACGAGGCTCTTTGTGAACAACGTGAGGTATGAATGTGTGTAAGTCGGGCTGCGATCGCCGGAGAGAATGACGCCGCCGGCACGCGGGCCGTTTTTTCCGGTCTTCTGATAGTCGTGACAGGACACGCAATGCTTGTCGAGGATGGGTTGGATATCTCGGGAATAGTCGAACACACCGGGGATGTTTTTCAGCGGTTCGATCTTCTGTGCCGGCCGCTTCATGGCCATGGTCATACGCGGCCGACCGGCCGGTGCCGATGTCCGATCTTCATGACACCCGATACACCCAAGCTTCTCGCCCGGCTGCACGGTCAGGAAGCTCTGCATTCGCTTGACCGACATGTTGTTCTCGTCCAATGCCACGAAGAAGATGCTCCGCAGAGCCGGCAGCTCGAAGTTGGCACTGCCGTCCTTTTCGATATCGACGGTACCGAGAACACGTTCCAGTGTAAACGTGCCGCCAAAGCTGATCGGCCACCAACTGCCATGAAAGTTGATCGGCTTCGGGAGCGCTTCCAGGACCAGCAGTTTCTTGATATCGCCCGGCTTAACGCCCTTCATGTTGCGGCCTTTGTAGACATTGTCCAACATGACGGTTCCGGTCGGTTTCGACTCGTCAATACGCGAAGGGATCACAGGCTCACGTTTTCTTTGACGCAATTGCCTGGGCTCGTGAACCGTCAGGCCTGCGTCTTTCCATGCTTTGGGCAGCGTCCAGATGACTTCGTAATTGTTGCTCGAGTCGAGCACGCCGAAATCGTTCACATTCGCCACGAGAAAGAGTTGTTCGGACAAGGGGTACGGATCGCAGTACAGTTGTCTGCCCGAGATGGCCTTCGCGGCCTTTCGCTCATCCGGACCATTCCTTGGATCAACAATCGTTACCACGCCAAGGTGTTCGGCTTTCCCATGTTTCGGCGAGAAAGAAGCAACGACCTTTGTCGTGCCGGGGATAGGTTTGGCATCGATCATGAGCGTGTATGGATGCATGTTCCCGTAGTAAACCTTCTGGTCAGTGCCATCGGGGTTCATGGTCCACAGGTGGTGATACCTTACCTGAGAGCGGTCGATGTACTCCCAGCGCATGTAGAGGATGCGGCCATTGGGAAGCATCCAGGGCGTGTTGTCCTGTTCGATGTTACACGATAGCGGGCGCATGTTTTTCCCGCCTGCCCTGAGCTCCTCTGCCGAAGGGTCACCATCGCAGCGGTAGATGTTGGCAACACGTACAACCCAGCAGTTCACCCAGCGATTGCAGCGGCTTGAACAGAAGACGATTCCGCCATCGGGCAGGTAGGCGGGTTCAATATCATCATAGGCTCCGCTGGTGATCTGGCGCAGGCCGGACCCGCCCTGCCCTGAGCCTGTCGAAGGGTCGATATTGATTTCATAGAGATGATAGAACGGCTGGCCGCCTTTCCGGTATGAGAAGAGGATCTTCTTCCCGTCGTAGTGCATCTGCGGATCTCGTACGCCGCCGGCGGGATCGTCCAGGAGTACTTGCAGCTTCTTATCGTTGATGTTGTATCGACAGAGCTTTGCGCCATCAAAATAGCATTTTGACTTCGTGTTGTTTGCAGCATGGCTGAAATTCTCGTACCAATGGACTCTGTCCAGTTTGGTCTTTCTGGCGGCAAACACAATGTCCGACACACCATGCCGCTTCACCTTATTCAAGAGACCAGCGTTTGAATCAGCGGCACCGCAATGAAGCATGCCGCCCATCACAGTCATTATTATGAGAATGCGTCTGAACATAATTCCGTGTGTCCTATCTTCATTTGCGATTGCTTTGTCTGGCCTTGGGGCGCAGAAACGGTGCCGGCTTTAGTCACGCCTGGCCACTTCACAATAAAGGGAACACGATGACCTCCTTCGTATACATCCCGCTTTAGTCCGCGGAAGGGTTGAGACGACCAGTGGTCAAATTTATGATCGAAGCCGTGGGCGAGTGGGCCGTCCGGGATAGGTTTTGACCAGTCTATGTCCTCAGGCCTGTAGGTTTTCCTTCTCCCGACGACCACCTTTACGGCTCCGGGTTTCACCACGGCATTCCAGTTCCAGCCGAGGTGC
>JASLXP010000009.1 GCA_030740295.1 Planctomycetota bacterium | reverse complement strand
CGCTGTAATCGATGCCACACGCGGCTGGGCACAGTCAGTTGCCGAGTGTGCGTTTGCCCTTGCGCTGGGTGCCTTGCGCAGCATTCCCCAGTGGCATTGCCGAATGGCCGCGGGAGAACCGCTCTGGGTGTACGAGGCGGTTCAGTTCTGCGACAATTCAGATTTTGTGAATGGCGAGCTCGCAACAAAAAAAGTCGGCGTCATGGGGCTTGGCCAGATCGGACGTCGGATCGCCCAGTGGTGCGTGTCGTTCGGCGCGGAGGTCGCCGGGTTCGATCCCTATCTTCCGGAAGAGCTTTTCGCGGAATGGCAGGTTTCGAAGGTGGACCTTGACACCCTTGTTGATACCGTGGACATCGTCTTCGTCGCCATCCCGCCGACTCCTTCTTCGAAAGGCATCCTGAATCGGGAGCGCATCGGCCGGCTGCGGAAGGGAGCAATGGTGAACATCATCACCCGCGCCCATTCGGTCGATATGGCTGCGCTGCGGGAACGCATACTGGCGGACGAGCTCTTCGGCGCCTTTGACGTTTACGACGTAGAGCCTGTGCCAGTGGATGACCCTCTGCGAAACCGGGCGAACGTGGTTCACACACCTCACATCGCCGGCCGTACACGTGACGCAAACATCCGGGTCGCCGACATCATCGCGGATGACTTCATACGAATCGTTCATGGTCAGACACCGCAGAACGCTCTCACGCCTCGAGCCACTGATGTAAGGAATCTGGAATCGCCGGAAACGGCCAAGTAGCAGGCTTTCATTCCACCTTTTTATACTTTCCCCGCGATGCCTGCATTGCGGGCGTGACGTCCACCGTCACGGAATGAACAAGGCCATCGCGATAGAAATCGACGTGAAAGCCTTTGCGGACCTTTGAGAGCAGTTGGATGCACTGCTGGCGGCTTGAAAGCGGCTCTCCCGCGAGTGTGACCAGGATATCTCCTGGCCTCAGACCCGTCCTGTACGCTGGTGAGCCCTTCACGGTTTCGGCGATCAGCACTCCGCCTCTTCGGCCGAATCCGAGGGTGTTGCGAATCTCATCGGTCATGCTTCTGAGAATTGCACCAATGAATACCGGCTCCGCGATGATGTGAACGAGAGGCGGGTCGTCCGGCGCCTTTAACAACATCACTTTCTGTTTTAATTCCTCCTGTCCTTCTTTGTCTTTCTGTCCATTTCTCTTTCTGCGGATCAGGGTCAACTCCACCTCGGTGCCCGGAGCGGAAGAGAGCACCAGGCTCTGCAGCCATCGCGGGTGAGTAATCTCCTTTTCATCCACCCTGATGATTACGTCGTTCTTGAGGATGGAGTCTTTAAACGGTGAATCGTCGTCGGGCACGGAATGAACGAGGGCCCCCTCACTGCCGTCTGGTGGCTGTTTTACGGTCACGCCCAGCCAGCCGTGCTCCGGTTTGCCGTCCTCGATGATCTGCCTGGCAATGCGGGCGACCCTGGTGAAGGGAATCGCAAAACTGATGTTCGGCTGATACCGCGACGGCGATTCTCCTCGGTATGAAAAGCTCAGCATGCCCGCGGCTTCACCATTCTGATTCACCAGCAGGCCACCCATCTCTCCTGGATTCAATGGCGTGGTCAACTGCAGCAACCCGGAGTATGCGCGGGTGTTGGATTCAATGAAGCGATCCATCCCTGCTATCTGGCTCGAGGTCACTGAGCCTTCGAGACCAAAGGGATTCGCTACGGCCAGGGCATCCTGTCCGGCAGCCAGTCTTTTCTCGGCTGGAACGACGGGTTTCAGCCCGGCTGTATCACCTCTGTACACGGCGATGTTGGTGATCAGGTCGCGGCCAACCATCTTCGCCTCCCGGCGTCGCTTTCCCCTGGGCTTGATGTAGTAGCGGCTGCCAAGAGCCAGCGCGCTGCCAAGGGTAACCACATGGCCTGCGTCATCAAGGACGATGCCCGACGCCATCGTCCGTTGCAGCTTGTTTCGAATTCTCAAATCAACCGCAGAGTATTGGGCTGAGCTGCGTCGCGGGTCTGTGGGCAGACCGGAAAGGACGGCGACCTCGCGTTCGCTAATCAGAGTGACGACTGAATCTCTGGCCTGTTTCGCCAGTTCGATGACACTCTTTACAGCTTCATTTTGTGCCAGGACACTGCCGAATATGAAGATGCCTACAGCGCTCATCCACGAGGCTTTGGAGCAGGTGGAACGGGCGCCGCCTTCTGACAGAGTCTGCAGGCTGGTGGTGGAATCTGAGCTGAACATGAATGCAGGGAGCTGGCTGTTAGAAGTTAACCAGCTTGGCGCGGACGGGGCGTCGTTTGCGCTTGGTCTCGGTGACCGCTTTTGGGTCGCGCTCCTCTTCGTCCTTCTTCCTTGTATCGTTGACTGAACGGGCCGCTTCAATGGAATAATAGGTCTCGACTACGTCGGGGTGCAGTGGGACATTCATTCCTGATGAGCCTGAAAAACTGTTACCGATTGGAATCGTACCGGCAGGGACAGGAACAGACTCTCCGCTGAGCTGCGTCGCTTCATAGCTCTGAAAGTAGGCCAGGTAAACGCCGGAAATACAGAGTATGGTCGCAGCGGCCATGGCGGTCGTGAGGGTGAAGGCCCACGATGTCCGATTGTTTTCAAGGGCCCGGGCGGCCCCGTTGCGCATCTTTTCGCGATGCACCCGGCTGCGGACATTCTTCTGCATCGCTTCGAGGGCCGGGGTGGTGAGGCTCTGGTCGCCGATGCTCATGAGGGCATCTTTGGATTCGCGGAATTCCTTCATCTCCGCCTGGCACGGCTCGCAATCCAGGAGGTGCAGGCCGATGTCAGTTTCGAGCTCGTCGGGCAGATCCCGGTCAACATAACGGGGAAGGTGTTTCAAAACGCTTTTGCACTTCATGTGTTTTTTCGTTTGAGCCATCGCTCTTTAAAAAGTTTTCTGGCGTGATGCAGTCGCCATCTGACGAGGGAAGCAGGTACTTTGACAATCTTGGCGATCTCGCGAGGGGCAAAACCCTCCATATCTCTCATCACCAGGATCATCCGATACTTTTCGGGCAACAGGCCCAGTACCCGTTGCACTTCCTGCGCTTGCTCGGAATCTTCGAGAATCTTGTCAGGTGGCGGCTGAAGAGAATCAAATCTGTCCGGCTCTTCGAGCGCTACGGACTTGCGTACTTTCTTGCGGCGTAAATGGTCAATGGTCAAGTTCATTCCGATCCGGTAAAGCCAAGTGTAGAAGGACAGCCTTTCATCAAATCTGTCCAGCGACGTGAAGGCCCTGACAAAGGCCTCCTGGCATATGTCCCAGGCTTCGAAGCGGTCGTTCAACACCCGGTAGGCCATGCGGTACAGCCGCGGGCCATAACGGGAGACGAGAACCGCGAACGCGTCATCAGCAGTCTGGCGATCACCTTCCCTGCATTTGCGCAGCAGGTCGATGTCAGTCGCTTCGCTGACAGCCTGGTTAAAGTCGGCCGAATACGGAAACGTTTCTTCGGACATTTTAAGTCTTGGCATTCCAATCCCTCCTGACCTCATGTTACGGGGGAACTGGCCAAATGTTTGGTGCAAAAAATCATACGTCAATCGTTTAGCTTCCTGCCCGATTCACCGAGTGCAAAGCCTAACGCTGTGTCCACAGGTGTTCAAGGGTTAAGTCAGGAGAAAGTTTTCATGAGTAGTGCTGGCGCTCCGCGACAGCTTCCGCCAGTGGTGCCGGCGCTCTGCGACTGCTTTCATGCATCGCCTCGATGCCAACCGTAATGTTACATTACATGCTCAGAATAAGTCCTTGGCACATGGACGGTTAAGACATATGCAGCTAACTCGTTTCAAATGCATCGCTTAAAACCAAGATTGAACTGGCCTGCTCTCGTAAGTCTTTTATGGAACAGAAGTTGCTTTAGCTATCATTGCGACTGGACCCTGCAACATTTCATAGCAGCGAAAAAATGCTCACCTTCTCTGTCATCATCGCCATTTCATTGTCATTGGTCGTCGCGGCCTATGAGGCAGACCGCGTCTGAACTGATGTTCAGTCTCAGTATTTGTGGCGGCTGAACCCCGTGACAGAGCTGGATGAGGGATGGAGACTCTCTTTAATCATTACTACTCTTCACAGGCCGGAATGGATGCACCCAGCTTGTGAAGGCGGCCACTTGGCGGGTTTGAATCCACACTTTGCCCTGACCGCTGAAGCGGCAGACGAGGCCCTCCCCGGAGAAGAAGAGCGATTTGTACCCGCCGAGCATGTTGACGTCGTAATCGAGGCCCTCGGTGAATGCGACGATGTACCCGGTATCGACCACATAATCCTGGCCGGCGGCCACGTCGATCTGGATCATGGCGCCGTACGTGTTGAACCAGAGGTCGCCGTTACCGGAGCATTTGATCAGGAACAGCGACTCTCCGGAGAAGAACGCTTTCTTGATGCCCTGCCATTTGGTCTCCAGCTCCACGTTCATCCCCGAGGCCACGTATGCGGAGTTCTGCAGATAGATCGTGTCGCCGTTGAGGTAAACGTGATCCATGTCACCGGGTGAGCCGGGCGCTATCTTGATTTCACCGGGTCCGCCTTCAGCGGTGAACTCGTTGATGAACAGACTTTCGCCCGTCATGAATCGGCCGAGGCCCCCTTTGAATTTGGTCTTCATCTGAATGTTGGTATCCATGCTCGCCATGGCCGAGGCTTCGACCTTCAGCGTCTCGCCACCCGGGATCTGCACGGTCAGAAAAGAAAAATCAGGTTGGCAGCCCAATTCAAATTCGAAATCAGACTGTTCTTCGGTCACGCCGGACGTGCCGGCCAGAAAGCCGGCATCGGCTGAGCCGGCCGCAGGCGCGGGTCCCGCACCGGCAAGCTCGGCGAGTGTCACCCAATCGGACAGCCCGGAATGGATGGCCAGATCAGTGGGGTTGAGCTGGCCTGAAACGAGATACTGCTGGACTTCTTCCAGGGAGTAAGGCCCAAAGTCTTCACCGTCTCTGTGAACTGTAATCTCCATTTTTCAATCCCTCGGTTTCAACATGGGTCCAAGAGTGGCGCCGAAGCTGCCGGAATTGTGGGACTGACACCAGACCGTCCCATTCCCTTTGAATCGGCAGACAAGACCTTCACCGCCCAGAATGGCCGACATCCAACTGCCGCCGGCTTTGGTCACATCAAACTCGAGGCTCTCGTTGAAGGCGACGATATGGCCGGTATCGACGATATATTCGCCGTTTACCTCGACAGGATAAATCGCGCCGAAGGCGTTCAGGACAAGGGGCCCGGTCCCGCTCAGCTTCAGCCAGAAGACACTCTCGCCCGAGAAGAAGGATTTGAAGCCCTGCCAGCCCATGTCCATGTCTATCGAGCTGTCACAACAGACATAAGAACCAGCCTGGACAATCAGTGTCTCGCCGCTGAGGTCGTATTGCATCATGTCGCCCGCGAGCGTTGCGGCGAGGAAGACTTCTCCGCCGCTCGGGCCCGCCGTGAAGTGGTTTCTGAATATCGATTCGCCGGAGAGCAGCCTCTTCGCCGCCTTGAGGATGCCGCCTCCGCCTCCCTCCTTCTTATGGGTCGAGGTCTCGATCTGCATGTCGCCGCTCATGGCGATCATCGCGCCCGATTCCGCGGTGCACGATTCGCCGGGATCGAGCATGATCTTTGCGGCTGAATTCCCTGGCCCGTGAATGATGTCGATGTTCATGATTTCTACTCGTGACTAATCTAACCGCGGTTGGCGTTTCACCAGAGCTTGGGATTGAGCCAGCCGGCGAGGCCATCCATACTTCTCGACTGCAGCACGATTTTGCCCTTGCCCTCGACCCGGGTCACAAAACCCTCACCACTGAAGAAGCTCGCAAACAATCCGCCGGCAAGTTGTATTTTCAGGGTCATCTGCGGCTCGTAGGCCACGAGATGGCTTGTATCGACGATGTATGCGCCGTCGACTTCTTTTTCTACAAGCCCGCCGTACGCGCCGTAAAAGAGTGTGCCCCTGCCGGAAACGACGAGCTTAAAAAGCCCTTCCTTGGCAAACCAGGATTTGAAGCCAGCCCAGGAAAGGCCCAGCTTGAGGCCCGGCGTCGAACAGATATATGCCCCGGGCTGCAGGCATATGCTGTTGCCCTTGAGTTGCACTTCTCGCACGTCACCCGGCGTGGCCTGAACGAGCGTTACCCTCTGGGTCTGACGGCCGGTGTTGGTGAAGTGGTTCACGAACAGCGATTCGCCGCCCAGAAATTTCTTGCACATCCCCGAAAAAAAGCCGCCGTTGGTCTTGGCCACCATCTCGAGATCCGCGGACATGCTGGACATGGCATCGGACTCGGCAATGATGGATTCACCGGCCTCGAGGTCGGCATGGACGTAGGCAAATGCGGGCCGGCCTTCGATAGTTGTTTGCATTTCTTAATCTGTTCGGGAGCGGAAATGAGCGGGCAGGATAACGGTTATGAGTATGATGCACAAAGGTAAAATGAAACCTCCAAAATGGCGTTCATTTCTTCTCTTTCTTTTTCTTCCCGGCCTTCTTTCCATCCTTCTTCTTGCGGCCCCGGCCTTGATGCTCTCTGGCTTCGAGCTCTGTCTGTTTGCCCTTGTCTCCCTGGGCGAGCATCCACGCATCCAGTTGCTTTCGCAGCTCAGCTTTTGCTTGGGCGTATTCGGGGTCGTTGGCCAGATTCTTCCATTCTGACCAGTCCTTTGAGACGTCGTAGAGCTCCTCGCCGGCTCGGCGCTGGTAGCGGCGCACCCTTTCCGCCGCAGCCGCATCCCCCTCCTCCGATTTGGCGATCCATGATTTGAACACTCTGGATCTAACGCACGCGTTTCTGAAGGTTTCTTCCGGCGTCAGATTCAGAATGTATTTGAATTGCTTCGTCCGAATGGAACGGATCCCGAACTGTTCCGAGCCATTGATAATCCCCCGTGTGGTCATGATGCCGAAGACCATTCCTTTGTGTTCCAGTTTCTCGCCCTTCAGCACGGGCAAAAAGCTCTTGCCATCAAGGACAGGATCGGGAGTGCCGCCCGCGGCATCCACGAAAGTAGGCAGCATGTCTACGTATTCGATCATCGCATTACTGGTCTGGCCGGGCTTCACCTTCCCCGGCCACCGGACGATGCATGCGCTTTGCAGGCCAGTGTCGTAGCAGGTCCACTTTCCGAAAGGGAAGGATGAGCCCTGCTCACTCACGACCACGACCAGGGTGTTTTGGGCGAGCCCGTGTTTATCCAGAAGCTTCAGGCACTCGCCGACCTGCCAGTCGTAGTAAGAAATTTCGGCGAGGTAGTTGACCATGTTTTTGCGCGTTTCAGGCGTATCAACAAAGTAAGGCGGCAGCTTGATGGCGGCCGGGTCGTACCTGGATGAATCGCCCTTGTTCCACGGGCTGTGAGGCTCGTTCGAGCAGGCGAAGAGACAGAACGGCGTCTTCGTTTCTTTGCACTCGCCAAACAGCTTGTCGATGGCCGCCATATCAGGATTGTTGCCCTTACTTGTGTATTCAAACGAGAAAATTTCCCGCGGCGAGATGTGCCTCTTCCCGCTCAGGGCGACTCGATACCCGAGCGGCTTCAGATACTGGACCACGCTGCGTGTGCCTGCTTTGGCGAATGTGTGGTTGGGGTAGGCGCCGCTCTTCACCGGGTAGAGGCCGGTATAAATGTTGTGCCTGGTGGGTGAGCACATCGGCGCCGCCTGGAAGCACTGCGTGAACCGCATTCCCTCCGTTGCGAGCTTGTCAATGTTAGGGGTGATTGCCTGGCCGCCGTAGCAACCGATGTCG
>JASLXP010000008.1 GCA_030740295.1 Planctomycetota bacterium | reverse complement strand
GTCGGCGCGCACGGGACAGGCAAAAGCTTACTCCTGACCCGCATCTCTGAAGCTCTTGACCTCCAATTCCGTCATTACAACAGCAGTCTGCTGAACTTTGACGATCTCGTGGGCTTTCCGCTTCCGACAGCAGGCGGATCTCTTGAATACATCAAGACACCCGCCGCCATCTGGGGGGCTGAAGCGGTCATCTTCGACGAAATCAGCCGCTGCCGGCCGGACATGCAAAACAAGCTGTTCCCGATCGTGCACGAGCGCCGAGTGCAGGGGATTCTTCTCGAAGAGCTTCGCTACCGATGGGCAGCGATGAACCCACCTGTCTCAGATGAGGACGATGGCGGTTATGTCGGCTCGGAACCTCTCGATCCGGCACTTGCCGACCGCTTTGCCTTTGTCATCGCCATGCCAGGTTGGGAGCAATTTGACGAGGAAGAGCAGACCGCTCTAATTCGTGGCGACAACGGAACGGTCGGAGCGGAAGCGGCCGACAGGCTGCGACGCGCTATCGGTTCGGTCAGAGCGGCTTTGCCGGCGGTCGCAAAATCGATCGGTGAGCCTGTTTCTATCTACACCCGAACCGTGGTCGCGCTACTCGCGCAGTCGGGACTTCCTCTCAGCCCACGCCGGGCCAGCATGCTCCACCGTTCGATCCTCGCCGTTCATGCGGTATCAGCCTCACTATCTCTGGACATGAAACCTGCGGAAGCAACCCTTCTCGCTCTTCGCAATGCTCTTCCCCAGCGCGCTCAAGGTAAAGACATACCGGATTTAAAGCTGTTAAGCGCACACCGAGAGGCTTGGCGGATCTCCGGCGTCGGGAAAAGCAATCCCATCAGGGCGATTCTTACGACGGCCGATCCCGTTGATCGAATTAGGCTTGCCGTCAAATCAAAGCGTTTGGCTAAGGGTGACTTCTCGACAATCGTCGCCGACGTCCTTTCGCAAATTGAACCCGGTGCGCGAGAGGCCGCTGTTGTTCACCTGTTCGAGTCAAATGCGGTGGGGCGCTTGAACGCTGCGATCGCCGAGCAAGTTGCCGAGATTTACGCCGATATTGCCACGCCAATTAATTTTACAGAAACCGTCCACGCCTCCAGATCGAGGTTCGCCACTTGGAATCGGATTAAAGATATTCTTTCGCGTCTCGATCCAGAAAATGAGCGCTCCCACCTCGCTGCTAACGCGCTGGCGTCCTGCTTTGCAAGAAAACATTTGGATCACCCAGACGAAGCAGACGCTGCCTTCAGTGCCTGGAGTCAAACCGACGGGCGTCTCACGGGAGTGTCGGTATGAGTGATCACGCGGAACTCCTTCACAATATGTCGTCACCGCCCAGGACGGTCATCAAATATTCCGGCCTCTCACGCCTCGCAACGAAAAGTGGTTTTGGAGGTTCTGGAGTCGGCAGCGCAAAACATGCCCATGACAATGTATTCGGCAGTTTCGTTGCCTTTAGGCTGCCGAAGGAAATGCGGGTTCGCTCCGCCACTTTGATCTTGAAGCGTCTCGATAGGGAAGTGGGGCCGGATGCCGAGAAGACACTGCTTGGGCTTATGGAGCGCCGGGCGATGGAACTTCCACTTCCCGACGGCTGTGTGGTTAAGCCATGCAACCGGAGCCATCCGTGTCCTTGGCCGGACCCGCTAGCAGCCCTCGCCATCATCACAAAATCATCTGCGAACGTCTGGCTTCGAAGTAAGACCCCCGCCCTCTCCAAAATCAAAAACCACCACTCGGTTTCTCTGCTTCTACCGCCTGCTTTTGCTTCTTTTGCCTTGGAGGAATCACAATGAACGCGCTCGAAGAGAGAATACTCGAATGCTTTCCGAGCGG
>JASLXP010000007.1 GCA_030740295.1 Planctomycetota bacterium | reverse complement strand
TTGTTTGTCTGATGTTAATCACGCCTTCTCAAAACATAGCCACAAAGCTCTCCACGAATTCCGGCTGCCACTGGCCGAGCTTGTCTTCTTTGAGAATGTTCAAAGCCTGCTTCGATGAAATACCATCGCGGTACGGGCGGTTGGATGTCATCGCGTCATAGGCATCCGCCACGGCCATCAGCCGCGCATCCTGCGGGATCTCTTCTCCGGCGATGCCGTCAGGGTAGCCGACGCCCGTGAAGTTTTCGTGGTGATGGCGGACCGCCGGCAAGAGCTTCTGCGCAAATTTAAGATCTTTCAGGATCTCTTCACCGATAACGGGGTGGGTTCTGATGTGATCGAATTCTTCATCTGTCAGCTTCGACGGCTTATGAAGAATGCTCTCTTTCAGGGCAATCTTGCCGAGGTCGTGCAACATACCAGCCTGGAGCAGACGATCCTGATCATCCTCGCTGAGCCCGGCGGCCGCGGCCAGCCGTGATGTGAATATGGCCACTCGCTCTGAGTGACCGTGCGTGTAGGCGTCCTTGGCCTCCACCGCCCGCACCATGGCCACGAAAGCCTGTTGAGCGTTCTCCATTTCATCCGTCAACTTCTTGACCTGAATCAGGGACTGAGCGCGGGCAAGGATGATCGCCGGTATGAACGGCTTGGTCACGAAATCGTTCGCACCGGCTTCGATACTGGACAGGTGCGTTTTCATGTCTGTCTCGGCTGTCAGAATGACAATCGGCAGCAGGTTGTGTTCGGGTTGGCTTCGAATGCGGCGGCAGGTTTCAAGGCCATCCAGGACGGGCATATTTATATCAAGCATGATGAGG
Organism: Planctomycetota bacterium; assembly: GCA_030740295.1. The sequence continues at coordinate 25,656 of JASLXP010000007.1, read as the reverse complement.
TCGGGCGCAACCTCGTCCAGCCTGTCCAATGCTTCCTGCCCATCTGAGGCCTGGTGGACTTCATACCCCTCAGAATAGAGAGTCGCCTCCAGAAGCTGCCGGTTGTACTCGTTGTCGTCAACGATAAAGATTCTTTCCTGACTCATGACCGCTCCCTTTCAATCTTGTGTCGGGGATATACCCGAAATCGGCCCGCAACGCATCTGCCCGAGCCCGGTTCGGAAGTAAGTAGCGGTCGTCTATACTGACGTTGAAGTGACCGCTTCGGGCGGTCAGGGCGACTTCGCCGCTCGTGGATGCACCACTGAAGCAATCGCGGAATGGCTAAACCACGAAATCACAGAGGAACTGAAATCCATGCCCGATCCGATTCGATTCACCGTCAGGGATATTCGTCCAGGATTTATCAACGCATTCACCCGCATCCCGTTCAAGTATGGCAAGGTAACCCTCACCGCGGTGCCGCTCTATCACGTGGAGGTAACCATCGAAGACGCGAATGGCAGGCAGGCAAAGGGCTACGCGAGCGATTGTTTTCCTCCAAAGTGGTTTGATAAGAATCCTGAAAAATCCTACCGGCAGGAAATCGAAGAGATGCTGGCCGTCTCGCTGTTCGCGCAGCAGAACGCACTGGACGCGGGTGCGGGCACTGCCTTTGAACTCCACCAGGCCATCTATCCGGCCACGCTGGAATTCGGACGCTCGAAGGAAATGGTCGATTTGGCCTCCGGCTTCGGTCCGACGTTTACCGATCGGGCGATCGCAGACGCGGTAGGAAAGCTCACGGGCACTTCATTTCATGAGACGCTGCAGCAAAACCTCCTCGGAGTGAATCTCGGCTGGTATTACGACGAGCTCAATGGGATCGAGCCGTCCGCCATACTACCGCAGACCCCTCTGGATTCTGTCCACATCAGGCACACTGTCGGCCTCGGCGATTACCTCCGTGACGCGGATATTCCAGACGACGATTGCCTCGACGATGGGCTGCCTCAGTCGTTGGAAGCCGGCATCCGGTTCTATGGGCTCACCTACTTTAAGCTCAAGGTCTTCGGCGATGAGAAACAGGATCTAGATCGCCTGTCGGGTATCGTTGACGTGATCGAGAGCAACGTCGAAGGCGATTACCACTGCACCCTCGACGGCAATGAAAACTTCGATAAGGCTGACGCTTTCCTGGCGCTGGTCGAGCGGCTTCAGGCCGACAGCCGGTTTGATCGTTTTTTCGAGAGCATTGTTTTCATTGAACAGCCGATTCATCGGGACGAGGCACTGACGGAAGCCTCGGCCGCCATCGTCCGTCAGATCGGCAAGGTCAAGCCGGTGATCATCGACGAATCCGACCAGAACCCGCAGTCATTCACCTCCGCTCTCGAGCTCGGTTATCAAGGAATCAGCCACAAGAACTGCAAAGGCTTTTACAAATCACTCGCAAATCTCGGAATCACAAAGAAACGTTCGACAGACACAGCTCCGCTCTTCCTCAGCGGCGAAGACCTCGCCACCCTCGCTATCCCGTCTCTGCAATCTGACTTGTGCGCGGTCGCCAGCTTGGGCATTACGCACCTGGAACGCAACGGCCATCATTATTTCCGCGGCCTGAGCCATCTCCCGCAGACCGATTTTCAGAACGCCATCAGGCAACATCCGAATCTGTATCGGGCCGACGGTGAAGAGGCGTTTCTCAATGTCCGCAATGGCCGGCTGGATATCGCCTCACTGCAGTGTCCCGGCTTCGGTCTCGGTCTTGAATTGGATATGGAAGCTTTCACGCCTTCGGGGGAATGGAAATTTGAGAGCCTTGGCCTCGATGAAGGATGAAGCGTTTGCCTTCTTCCATTTAAAGGGAAGGATTAATGACTCCCGAATCCCATTGAATCCCAAACCTTGAGTCTTCTCCTCATTCTCCCATTTCTTACCCCGCTCCTGTCGGAAGACACCGGTTACGTCACGGTGACGGCGACGGCCGCGCCGGTCATGCAGGGGGAGAAGCAAGTTCACTTGGCCAAAAAGGGGCTGAGCTTTGTCTGTGCAGGGCGGAAGGGAAAACACTTTACCATTGCGATTAAAGACTGGTCGAAGCCACTCTCCATGACGATCCCGGCGGATTATGTGACCTTCGGTAAAGAGAAGCCCAAACGCACGATCCGCAGCCTTCAGCAGCTTCGATTCATTTCGCCGATCACGGCCGACATGAAGGCGTTCATCAAAGACAGTACGCCCCTCGCAGGGGCAGGCTCATCTGAAAAGACGACTGCCGAGATAAAGTTCTCGAGCGCCAGGCCATCGCCGGCACCCATCTACAGAGGAGAACTGCCCGCGGGCATGAACCGGAAAGAAGGCCGACTGTACTGGACCCGTGACGGCGCAGAAATGGTGGCCGTTCCGTATGGCAAGTTTCTTTACGGGCGCAAAAGAGCCCCGCAGACCCTGGCTCCTTTTTTCATCGATAGAACGGAGACCACCAACGAGCATTACAAGCGATTTTTGAATGCAACGGATCGAAAGCCCCCACCGTATTGGAGCGGAAAAAACCAGGTCAGATTCGGCAAGCCGGACCAGCCCGTGGTGGGGATTCGTTTTGGAGATGCGCAGGCATACGCACAATGGGCAGGAAAGAGCCTGCCGACCGAGATGCAATGGGAAAGAGCAGCGAGAGGCCATGACGGTCGTGTCTATCCCTGGGGCAATACTCCACCGCATGCAGGTGTGGCCAGTTTTAATGGCAACCCTCAGGTGGGTGCGCCAGCATCGGTCGGCAAGAAGGGCCGGGGTCAGAGCATTTATGGAGTATTCGATATGGCCGGAAACGTTGCCGAATGGGTCGATGGTTGGTTTGGGCCTGCCAAACAATTTCGGATCTTGAAAGGAGGCTGTTGGTATGATTCGGCACGTTACCTGCGGTCATTCAGCCGAGAGGATCGTCTCCCGCAAGACAGTGGAATCGCCTGGGGTTTCCGCTGTGTGTTGAATGTCCGCTGACACCGGATTGCCTGCCAGCTTTTCCATCCTTAGAATCCTCCGCCTTCAATCCTTCAGTAAAGCAAATATGAGCCTAATCGGGGCCGGGGCCGAACCCCCCATCATTTTTCTGATGCCTGATGCCTCTCAGGTAGAAAAGTTCGCTGCGGAAGAGCTGCAATCCTACCTCTTTCGAATCACCGGCCAGAGTCTCACGATAGCCCACACCAAACCCGAAGCCTCGTTCATTTTTGTTGGCACTCTGCAGGATCACATCGAGACACTCGGCGGCTTCGAGATAGATGAGGAAGAATCGGTTCAGGCGGAAGATGGTTTCTGGATGAAAATTGTTGATGGCCAGCTCTGCCTTGTCGGGGTGGGCCCGGCCGGGGTTCTTGGGGCCGTTTACCTGTTACTGGAGTTCCTCGGGGCCCGTTGGTACGAGCCCGGCCCTGGTGGCGAATTCATTCCCCGGCTGGCCGGCATTGACCTCGGCAGCGCGGAAAGGCAGTCCGAGCCGATGCTCAGAAGAAGGGGGCTAGTGGATGTCACGACCAAAGAGGGCATCGACTGGATGGCCAAGAATCGGCTCAATTACCTGCTCCTGCCGTGCTCTTCATTTAAGAAAGTCTCATCATGGCTTGAAGAGGAGACTGTAAAGCGGGCCATCGATGTGGAGATGCTCAGCACGCGTCTCCTGGACTGGGTTTACCCCGGCGACGATATTCTCGAAGATCTTGCATGCCGGGCCACCGTTAACGGGCAGGCGCCCGGCGAATCCGAGCATCTATGCGCCTCCAATGAGAGAGTGCGTGAATCGGTTGTGAATGGAATCAGAAATTTCCTTGAATCCCACCCTTACATCAGCGGCATCGCATTTGACCTGATGGGCGACTTGAGCCGCTGCGAATGCAAGACATGCAATCGAAACTTGTATCTGGACCGCCGCCAGGTAGCCCGCATTGATGAGGACGGCAAGTACAGCGAGAAGGCAAGATGTTCCTCTGATACCGCCTGGGAATTCCTTGCGGATCTGGACGAGGATTTAAGAGAGCCCCCCGGCAAGACATTCCGCATCCTCGCCGCAAAAGAAACGCTCCATCCGCCGAAATCCATCGAAATGCCCCAGCCCTCCGCGGTAGTTCTCAGGCTGGACGACCGATGTTTCCGTTATGTGCTCAACTCCGCCGATTGCCTTCCCAACCACTGCCTCTGGGGGCCGGTAGATGACTGGGCCAAGGGGAGCGTCGAAGATCTCGTTGTTTACGATCATTACGCCGGCACTGAAGATTTCATGGGAATGATGTTTCCAACCGTGCGCCTGCTTTCACGGGAGCTTCTCATGCATTACGAGCTCGGTGTGGACGGCGTCGTAACAAACGCCACCTGGAAGGGCTCGATCTTTAATGTCCTGAATCTGTGGGCATTCGCGAAGCAGGGATGGACCGGCGAATCCACTGTAGACGCGGCCATGGACGATTTCTTCACCGGGTACTTCGGCACGGCAGCGAATCGAATGCGGCGTTACTTCCGGGTCTGGTATTTTCGCTGGCTCGATTTCCGCGGCTACTTCATGGGAAAGAGCCTGGATATCGCACGGCTGATGCGGCACGAAGATTTTGAGAAAGCAAGAAACTACCTTGAACGAGCCATCCGAACGGAAGGACTGCCCGAAACCATTCTTTTGAGACTTAGAAGAGAGCTGCATTCTTACCAAATCTCAGTGAACATCTGGCGATACTTCCAGAGCCTTCTGCGATACCAGCATTTTCAACAGGCCGGCCTCGATAACCATCTTGCCGAACAATTGGAAACGGTGGAGAACACGAAAAAGGACCTCATCAGCTACGCTCGGAAACACGTCCCGGAACGTGAGAAGCAGCTCGTGGAGGCCACAGAAAAATGGGCGGGCTCCATGGCACAGATTTTTGAATCGGGTGGGTGATGCCCGACAAACTTCCCATCCTTGACGCACACATGCACGTGGCCGGCATCGGCTACGGCGGCACTGGATGCTACGTGCATCCGAAGACACTGAACTCGCTCCCCTTCCATTTCCTGCGGGCCTTTCTTGGCTTCACCCGCAAAGACACCCTCGAGCGGCTCGATGAATTGGTGCTGGAGCGCATCCTTGCTGTCATTCGCGAGGCCCCCTCCATCACCCACGGACTCATCTACGCCCACGATGCCATCATTGATAGAGATGGTACGCGTAACGAAACCCTGACTCAGCTTTGCGTTCCGAATGAGTACGTGCTGAAACTCGCAAGGGAATACGAGGAACTGCTCCCCGCGGTTTCCATTCATCCCCATCGAAAGGATGCACTGGACAGGCTCCACGAATGCATCGAAGCCGGGGCCCTGGCCTTGAAGTGGCTCCCCAACAGCCAGGGCATGGACCCTTCGGATAAGAACATCATTCCGCTTTACGATCTTCTGGCCGAACATCACATCCCTCTCATCTGCCACACCGGCGGCGAACACACCGTGCGCGTTCTCGATCACCGGCTGTCCGATCCCGGCCTGCTGCAGCTCCCGCTCGAACGAGGCGTGACCGTCGTCTGCGCCCACTGCGCCACCAAAAGCGGATTTGTCGATAAAGACTACTTCGGAGTTTTCATCGAGATGGCTCAAAAGTGGCCCAACTGCTACGGCGATACAAGCGCCCTGGCCACCCTCAACCGCGCCCGTAACCTGCCCAGGCTTGCAGAGATGAAAGAGCTGCACGAAAAACTGATTCACGGAACGGATTTTCCAGTGCCTTCTTCCGCCCTCCCGTTAATGAGGTACTTCTCCATGTCTGAGCTCAAGCGCCTGCAGCGGATCAAGAACATGCTCGAGAGGGACATCCAGATAAAAAAATCGATGGGCCTGAGCGATGTGGTTTTTGAAAATGCGGCGAAGGTGTTTAACGTGGAAAGCCTGGCCGGTCGGTTCACATAATCCGGGGTCATCGGAGGGGTCGCCGAGTTTGGATTGAGGCGGAGCGGTTTTGTCGTACATCAGAAGGCAGGTTTTTCAGTCCGGTATTCCGCGGAGCTCAGATCTGTGCTACAACCTCTCCATTCCGCGGAATTCAACTCCGTTCTCCAAGACTCTCCGTGCCACGGGGAGTTTTCATATCCTCTGCGCCTGATTCACAAAACAGGAGGCCATCATGGCTAAATCGAAAAGCAAGACGAAGTCCAGCTCAACGCCCGTCGATATCGGGAAACATGTGAACTTTCCCGGTGCACTACTTCGCGGTGAGTTCGGTCGCGGGCTGAAGAAGCAGGTTCAGTCCTATCCGGCCGGCGATCAGAGCCCGTGGGGCATCCCGTTCAAGATGACAGGCAAGAATTCGAAAGCGCGGGCCATTCTTGTCCGCGAAGGCGACGAGGTGACGGTGCCGGTCGGGGCGAAGGCCGACTACCTCTGCCTGCTGCACACGTTTCGCAAATCGCCGGAAGATGGTACGGCTTACATCGAGGCCCAGCCGGTAGGCGAGTATGAGATCATTTATTCCGGAAGTGGCTCTCATGTTCATCCGGTGCGCGCTCGTCTCGACGTTGCGATCCCGGAGAGCCCGGGCCCCGCGCAGATGGCCGTGCCGTTCAAGATGCCCACCACGACGGACCCAACGGCCATGCCGGAGAATTCTCATTGGGGATGGCTTCAGTGCGGGGTAGCTGGCGGGGGCGGTGAGCCGCTCGTCTTCGCTCTGAAGAATCCCGATCCCGATCGTAGGATTAAGTCGCTGATTATTCGAGGACTGACCAAGTCCCCGCTGCTCATCGCTGGAATCACTTGCTTCAGGGGAACATCTCACCCTTACCGCCATCTGGCGCGCCGAATGTATCGGTTAAAAACTTCCGGCGCCAAGGAATCGAACATAGAAGCTGTCGAAGTGGACATGGGCGCGATTGCGCGCACGGATCACACCATCGGCCAGAGAAATGCTTCCTGGCTGAAGGCTCCCTACGCGGGGGTGGACAGTGCGGCGGAATCGGAAAAAAGCGGAGAAGACATTTACTCAATCTATGGCGCGGCAGATGCCACTGTTTCCGCCAGCGTCGAGGGAAGAAAGAAACCTGTCGAGCTTTCTCTCGGTGAAGCCTACGAGACCGGCAAATCGCAAAGAGGGAACATCGCGCTCGAGAGACTGGGCGGCCCGAAGCAGTGGATGCAGGTCGAGATCATTGATGCATCTACCGGTAAGCCAACGCCAGTTCGACTTCACATGTCCGGCTCCCGCGGTGAGTACATCGCTCCTTACGGGCATCACGAACAGGTAAACGCCAACTGGTTCGAAGATTACGGAGCCGACTTGAAAGTCGGTGGTCGGAGCTATGCGTACGTCCCCGGCGAGTTCACCACGGACCTCCCGTCCGGGGACCTCTACGTCGAGATGACGAAAGGCTTCGAATATGCACCCACACGCTGCAAGGTTACGGTTAAGCCGGGGCAGAAAAAGCTCCGGCTGAAAATCGACCGGTGGAAAGACCTTCGCTCCGAGGGATGGGTCACCGCGGACACGCACGTCCACTTCCTCACCCCTCAGACCGCGTGGCTCGAGGCGCAGGCCGAAGGCGTGAACATCGTCAATCTGCTTGCCAGCCAGTGGGGAAGGTTGTTCACAAATGTTGGGGACATCTCCGGCCGCGTGGGCGTGGCAGAAGACGATACTATCGTCTGGGTCGGCACCGAGAATCGCAATCACATGCTCGGACACATTTCAATGCTCGGGACGAAGGGCCTGCCGGTCTTTCCCATGTGTACTGGAGGTGTGGGCGAAGCATGGGTAGGCGACCCCGATTATGTCACCCTCACCGAATGGGCGGAGGAATGTAAAGCCAAAGATGGTGTCGTCATCCGGCCGCACTTTCCTTACTGTGGCTTCACCGAAGACCCGGTCCTCGCGGTCAAGGGCGTCGTTGATGCTGTCGAGATTCGCCAGAATCGCGGTGGAGGATTTCCGCTCCAGGAATGGTATCGCTACCTCAACAACGGCTACCGCGTGGCCGTGGCGGGCGGGACGGACAAGATGGGGGCCTACTGCGCCCTCGGCAGCCTGCGCACTTACGCCAAGCTGAATCCGAACCGGCCTCTCACGTTCGAGAACTGGGCCAAAGCCGTGCGGGCGGGTAAGACGATCTCTACTAACGGGCCGCTGCTCGACATGTGCGTAGACGGCAAGCACATCGGAGAAACGATCAGGATGCCTGGTGGCGGGGGGAATGTCGAGGTGAAGGCCGTCGCAGAGAGTGCGTGGAACGTTGGCGAGATCGAGATTGTCGTCAACGGCAGCGTCGTGGCCAGGGAGACCTCTCGCAGGGGAGCGTCAAAGCTCTCGATCTCAACGAGTGTCAGCATTCCCGGTTCCGGCTGGATCGCTGCCAGGTGCGGCGGCGTCGGAGGAACACCGGCCCAATACATGGCCGCACACACTTCTCCGGTCTACATTCAAAGTGGCAAAGAAACGCCCTACGACGGCCCCGCTCTCGAGCACATGCTCAACCTGACCCGCGGCGGCATCGAGTACCTCGAAACCATCTCCACCCGCTTCGACGACAGAGAGCAGGAGCGGATGATCAGGATCTACCGGGATGTCGAGCGTCACCTCAAGAAACGGCTGAGGCATGGAGAATGACTCGCCGGAGAGAGACCATGGATACCGAAATGTGTGCGACCGAGTCTGAATCCAATCGGGTGCCGTAAAGAGATTTGTCCCGATTCTCCAGCCAGTTTCCTGTGGTCCATCGTCTTCTAACTCGCTGAGGCGGAAGTGTTGCTGCTGGAGTGGATCTGAATCAGGCCAGGAAAATGAATCGCCATTGAGTATAATTCTGAAACTCTGGTGTTGTGGTTCTGGCCGCAAACGGTCTATTAAATTGGAGGAAGGTGTACGATGCTGAAAACAGTTGAAGGATTTTACAGGAATGGGAAGGTCGAGTTAGCCGAGACTCCCGAAGATGTCTCCCAAGCCAAAGTAATCGTTACTTTTCTTGCTGACAATGGCCAAGTGGATTTGCGGGAGCGCGGTATTGACGAAGCACAAGCCGCCGAACTGCGCGCTCGCCTTCGTGCCGTCGCCGAGGATTGGGAACGGCCGGAGATGGATGTGTACGATGAATTATGACCGTGGAGAGGTCGTACTGGCTCTGTTCCCAGACTCGAATTTGCGGACGGCAAAGCGCCGGCCTGTCCTGGTCGTCCAAGTCGAAGGTATCGGAACAGGACTTCCTCAAACCATCGTTGCCATGATTACCTCCAACATGAACCGCGCCGGACATCCGAGCCGAATTGTTGTGGAAGTAGCTTCCCGTGAAGGGCAGCAATCCGGGCTGAGAACCGACTCGGTCATCATGACCGACAACCTTGCCACGCTCCTGGACACAGAGATCGACCAGTCCATCGGAGCCTTGTCGAACATGGAAGCGGTAGATACAGCTTTGAGGCACACTTTGGGTCTCTGATTTTCGAAGGCATGGCTGAAAGGCGACGTTGTTCTTTCGTGGAAGAGCCATTATCGCAAGATCGGATACAGACGGTTCCTATATGGAATGGGCCCAGCCTGGCGGTCGCCAAGGACGACATTGTACTTGTTACGGCCCAATCACGACGGCATCCAGTTTTTCGTCGCCGGACCTCGCGGCGGTGAGGATTGGGAGAAAATCTGGGCCGAGCGACTCGAAAGAAATGTCCCGTTGGCCTCCCTTTCATCCGCAATCCGGAGTACGCGATCAGGACGACAAGAAAGATGATGCGTAAGACTCAGCCACCATGGGATCACCCCTCCTCAGGGGAAACTATGTCCCTGGACGCAGAAGACCTGGGGATGGCCGGTCTTGCCCAGCCAGTCAGAATTGAAAAAGATGGTTTTACAGTCGGGTGACATGGCAGGTTGGACTTCGGTCCAATAGCTTCCGGTCCAACTGCTGCGCGGATGAAGCAAGTGTTTCGGGAGGACGTATGGATCTTCGTCTTCCGGCTCGACGACTGTCCCAATCCAGAGGTGCGACGACGGACCAAGCGGCACCGGCGTGTGGCGTCCGGACCATCCTTCGGTATCGGCGACGACGCGAGTTCCTGACTGATCCCAACTGTGGTGGCACTCATCGGGGCGCCGGATTTTGCGGGTAAGTTCGAAGCGCTTCGCCCCTGGGATTTGGGCGCCCTTGAATTGGTCTTCCTCAGCACAGGCAACCGGTTCCGCGCAGAGCATGGTCCCGCGCCAGTGGGGGGCCGTGTTGAAATCGCTGGTATGGGTGACGACTTCGTACTTCCCGCCTCGCCAGGTAGGGTGGTCGACGCCTTCGCCCTGGTCGCCGATGGGCACCGTGGCAACCTGCTCCCCTTCGTCAGTCACAATGTGGAGCGTCCCGAATCCAGGATTCGTCGGCTCCTTTTCCGAATACCACTTCCCCTGAGTATTGGTCCCACTTCGCATGTGTGACCGCCCCATGAGCATGTGGTTGAGGAACTGCGGGTCATCGCCTCGGTAGTAGAGACCGTTCGGACGCCAGTTGTAGGGCTCGAAAATGAAGCCTTGGACGCTCATTGCTTCCAGGTCGACGACAATCGTGGCAAAGAGCGGATCGTCCTCAGTATAGAAGCTGCACGAAGCGGCAAGCCGTTTACCGTCGTGGCGAATGGAGGTTTTGTCATACATGTAGCCGCCCCGGGGAACACGCCCGACCCCCTCGACCGGGCCGTCCACCACAAGAAGCGTCTCGGTCCTGAAAGTATCGAGGTCAATCTGTTTCAGAACGATGTGGGGCCTGTCTTCGCCGGAGTTGTCGACCCAATAGTACATCGACTGACCTTCCAGCGAGAGAATGGGACCGCAGGCGTGGTCTTCATCGGTAAGGCGCCGGAGCTTGAATCCATCATCGATCTCGCAAAGCAAGAACTCGCGCTTGCCCGGCCCTTTGCTACCGGCGCCGAGCTGCCGATGGAAGATAAACCGCTTCGAATCGGGAGTGAAAAGCCCAAAGGAAGAATGCATCGCAGCACAGTGTGTGTCGTGATCCGCGTCGGTCGCGATGTGATGCACCTCGATGTCTGGCGGAGAAAACACGGACAGCATTTCCGGGCACTCTTTCGCCTCGGTCCATTCAGCGCCGATGGGCAGATTCTCTGAACCTTTCATTGGAGTTCCTCATAATACGTCTGAATCAGAGTTCACGATCCAGGATCAGAACGATCTTCTGAGAACGAATCTAAGAGTTTCAGGTTTGTCGAAGCAGGGGTGGGTAACGGCTTTATTAGGGACCGGACTCGCCATCCGCTCAGGGCCCGCCTAAGAAAGGCGTTACCCAACTCCTTTCGTGCTGACATGAGGATTCACATTCTCCTGGTCATACTGCCTGACATCAGGTGGTATCACAAGAAGACTTGACGGAACTGGGGCTATTCATTCGCAGGTTGGCCGCATTTGGAATGTCAGCTCACAATTGTAGATTAGCTCAGAGCCGTGATGGCCAGCCTAGCGAGACCATGGAGACAGTAATGCCTTCGACCAAATCTGAATCCCTTCGCGTACCGATGCGTGACGGTGTTGAACTGTCTGTCCACGTTCATCGTCCGGAGACGGAAGAGCCTGTTCCTGCGATTGTCGGCTACACCCCGTACCGGAAAGGGCAGTTGGGCTCGCCTCCTCCTATTGTGGGGCACGGCTTCGCTTCCGTGACGTGGGACATACGCGGCACTGGCAGCTCGGGTGGCTGGAACGACAGCATCTACAGCGGGCCCGAAAGGCAGGACGGCTATGACATGATCGAATGGGTTGCCGGGCAGACCTGGTGCAACGGTAACGTCGGCATGTGGGGCATGTCGTTTGGCGCGGTGGTCGCGCTGCAAATGGCCGGAGCCGCTCCCCCGCACTTGAAAGCTATCATCGCAAGATCGGGTACAGACGATCCGTACACGGAATGGACCCAGCCCGGCGGTTCGCCCAGGCCCTACATGTACACCTGTTACGGCCCAATCATGACCGCATCCAATTTTTCGCCCCCGGACCCCGCGGAGGTGGGTGAGGACTGGGAAGAAATCTGGGCAGAGCGACTCGAAAGAAATGTGCCGTGGGCCATCCCCTTCATTCGCAATCTTGAAGACGGGCCGTTCTGGCGTGATCGCTCTCTGCGCGATAAGTATGGACGAGTCCAGTGTGCAGTCTTCGTCGTGGGCGGATGGGCCGACTGGTATCACACGCCGCTGCTGAGGACCTTCGCCAATCTCAACGGCCCCAGGCGTGCGCTGATCGGGCCGTGGTCTCACCAGTGGCCCGAAGGGGGCATTCCCGGTCCAAGGATCGACTGGCTGCCGGAGGCCGTCAGATGGTTCGACTATTGGCTCAAGGGCGAAGACAACGGCGTCATGGACGAGCCGCCCGTCACCGTTTTCGTCCGAGAATACGACAAGCCTGCCACGATTCGGGCCGAAGACCGGGGAGTATTCCGCTGCGAGAACGAGTGGCCCCCGGCGCGCACGCTGGAGACACCGATGTACCTGCGGTCCGGCGGGAATCTCACAACTCAAGCCCTCGACGACGAGACGGCCGATGGCAGCGACGCTCTGGAATATGACCCGCGCGTCGGAGGAAATGGCGGCATGCACGGCGGCGGGCCTTTTAACATCAACTGGGCCAGGCCGCTGGACCAACGTGCCGATGAGGTCGATTCACTCACTTACACTTCCGAGCCACTCGACAAAGAAACGGAGGTGACCGGCCTTCCGCGTGCCGTGCTGCATTTCTCATCTACGGCACCCATCAGCTTTCTGTCGGTGAAGCTCTGCGATGTTTCTCCGGACGGCACATCAGCTCTGATCACCAAAGGCTATCTGAACGTAACACACAGGGATTCACACAGCACCCCCTCGCACATCGAGCCCGGAAGAATCTACGAAGTCGATATCGAGCTACTCGCCTGCGCCTATCACATTGAAAAGGGACATCGCATACGACTCGACATTGCCGGCGCTGATTTCCTGAATGCCTGGCCCACGCCCGCTTCGTGCATCAACACGATCTATTACGATGCCGAGCATCCGTCCCGGATCATCCTGCCCATCGTGCCGACGCGGAGCCCCGCCCTGCCTGAGCCTGCTCTCAGAATTTCACCCGACGGCCCGCCGCAGATTGACAAGCTCACACCTCCGAAATTCTCGATTGCCCGCAATCCCATCGAGGAAACGGCGTGCCTCGAGTACAGTGCCGCCTACGGTCATGGCTGGGAACACGCTGCCTCCTACACCGTGTCCGCAAGAGACCCGGCGTTGACTGTCGTGCACGCCAACGCACGACGGGAGTTCGACTACTCGGACCGGCGCATCGTCGTAGACGCCCATTGCGACACCACGAGTGACAAACTGTCCTTTTACCACGCGGTAGATGTCAAGATCACTGTCAACGACGAACAGTTCTTCAGCAAAAACTGGTCAGAATCAGTTCCAAGGGGACACTGCTGAGGGGCGTATTAAGCTTCGGCGGCATATGGCCAAAATCCCAAAGAGTCAATCACCCGCACCAAATCGGAAGGAGTAGAGGTCTGCGTTCTTCAAGGTGAAGTGCAGACGGGCCGCGACTTTTCCTGCGAGGGTGCGTAAGTCTCTGCCGCCTTTCCAACGCACCGTTTGGCTGAGAGTGTCGCCCGACAGGGGAAGGCAATCTTCCAGAGCAAAACCGGGAATCATCTTTGCTTCGCCGGACGCGTCCTCGATCCCGACTCTGATGCTGCCGGCAGGTCCGACAACGCAGTTCAACTCAAGCCGATGGCCGGTGAAGCGCAGCGGCTTGACGATCAGATGCCCGCCTTCGGCGTCCGCGTGCGCAGAGACAAAGCCATCTTTGCGCACGATGAAGCGCTGCAAGTGCCAGCCGGGCTGAGCATATTGCCGAGACAGGAAGAAGGAGTACTCATCAGGGCCGGTCTCGATGAGCCCCTGAACGGGAAAGTTGCTTCCCAGAATGCCGTTCTGGGGATCCATCCGGGCACTCACGAGCGGCTCTTTGAATTCCCGTGTGCAGACCATGCTGCCGGGCTCGGAGGTCATGAACACGCAATCGGAACTGTCCTCCCACAGAGAGGAAGCAGGCTGGCCCGCGATTCTCAGCGTACCGGCCTGCTCCTGCGTGAGGACCTGGACGCCTGGACGCACACGACCGGCCAGCGACACGTAGACTTCCGGAGAGCGGGGGTAAGGGGCCATGCCGCTCGTCCAGATGTGCCACGGATCGCCGGAGCCGAAACCCATGCTTCCGCGAGGACGGGACCAGCGAACGAAATCAACAGAAGTGGTTCGTGTCAGTGTATGAACGCCATTCCATGACCGATAGGTGCAGACGTAAGCTTTCTCGGCCTCGGACCAAAACATCGTTGCGAAGGTCTCGGTAGTTTCGGGCGCGTTGCAGAGCATCCGGGGTTGGTTGCTCATCCTGCGGAAGGTGACCCCGTCGTGAGAGGTAAGAAAAACCGCACGCAGAAGGCCGCGCTCATTCTGGATGAAGTCTCGAAAAGACTCAGCCCGCTGAAAGTAGAAGCCCTTGATTCTTCCGGATGCACTTGCGGGCCCGGCATCTTGGAACACGTGAAGGTTGGGAATGGGACGGCCCTGTTCGTCCGCGATCAGGTTATTGCTCTTGGTTCCTTTGTACTTCGCGGCTCTGAAGTCGGGCTTCGTCCAGCGAATTCCATCATCGCTTTCCGCGCAGCACATGACCATGGTTTCCCGGGCCGCGCCCGCTGTCCGATAGTAGAGGCGGTACTTGCCCTCGTGGCGGAATGCGGTGAAGCCAAAGCTGAAAGGGCCTTCCCAGGGCTTGTTGAGGCGCAGCGCCGCCTCCGCGGGCCGGGGATGGTGTAACACCAGGCGGACACCTTCCATCTCGTCGATGGACCTCCGATCGAAAAAGACGACGCTTTCGCTGCCGATACTCTTCGCCGCTTCCAGTTTAGCCGCTCGGATGACCTTTGTGTCGGCCATCCCGACTAGCGCCTTGATTTCATGCTCCTGGAGCTTGATCGAGTAAACGCGGAAGTCGTCGATAGTGATGATCGAGCGGCCGGGGTTCAGGTCAAAGGACTTTGCATTTTCATCCGGCGTATAAGCGCCTTCGTCGTATTCGGCCAACTTTTCGCCGTCCACCCAAATCTGGAATCCGGCACGACTCCAGACCACCGCCACGTGCTTCCACATGCCTGGCTTCCAGATGGGCATGTCAGCCTGGAGCCCACTTCGGCCCATCCCCCCCTCGCTGTCAGTGGTAGCCACGTCGAGGACAGGCACGGACTTCTCACGGGAGTAAGTGCCATAGCCTACGCGCATGGAGTTAAGCTCACCCCGTGCCTGGTCGCGCCGGGTTGATTTCCCAAAGACCGTGAAACCAATCCCGTACGGCTTCAACCAGAACGCCATCGTTCCTTCGCGAAGCGGGAAGCCTTTCTCTTCCGGATAACTCAAGGTCTCGCGCCGCAGGACTACGCCCTTCCCCACAGGGGCATCTTCATAGATTGCCTTCACGGAAGTCATGCTGGAGAAGCAATCCTTGCCAGCCTGGATGGCGTCGAAGGTCTCATCGAACGTGGCGTAGAAGTAAAGATTCTCGGGGAGCTTCTTCTTGTTCGTCTTGCCGGTAAACTCGGAAAGATCATCATCTTCAGTCTCCTTCTTTCCGAGGTCGGGATCGTCCAGGCCGAAGTCCAGGTCCTGTCCCCAAACAACGCTAAGGGAGAGGAAGAATCCGACTTGAGCGAAAACCAGGAATGGCATGTGAGTTGGGGACATGGCTGTTGATTTCACTTCACGTGTATGACCGTGGCGCGATTCTCGTTGAAGGTAAGTGTGAGCTTCGGATTCTCTGGCGTCACCGTCGCTAGTTTCTTTTCCGTTCTCAGGTCTTTGACCTCGCTCGGCTTCTTGACAGGTAGAGTGACAGTCACCTTCACCTCTTCCTTGCCGTCGTAATGTGAGACGATGAGAACCATCTCGTTCCCCAACCTCTGCCCGTGTGCGACGGCATCCTTCGCCTCTTCGCCCTTCGCCTTGGGCTTCTCCTTCTCGGTCGCCTCTCCCTCCACGTCGCATTCGGCAATCAGGTACTCACCGTCGATGATGATGTCCTCCACGGGCGCGAACATATCCACCACTTCGGCCACGATGCTGAAATCAAGCCCGTCGAAGCCGCAGCCGTCGTAGAAGACCATGCCGTGGCAACCGTTGGCGAGGATTTCCATCAGCATGGCGCGGAACTTTTCGGATGATGTGTTGGCTGCGCCACCGGTCCAGCCGGGCGTGGTCCAGGGGAGCTGATTCTTGGAGGGATAAGCGAAACCGCGCCAGCCGCCCACGTGCATAGTCTGCGCCTTGTCGCGAGTGTACTTGATGTCCCACGGCCTGTAGAAAATGTGCTGAATGAAGTCCAGACCACGTTCCAGACACTTGGGCTTATAGAAGGCTCTTCTCTCGGCCTGCTTCCATGGGCCAGGCGAGCCATAGTCGCCGAGCATGACCCGCGGGGATGACTTGGCGCCGTATTTCTCGCACATGGCCTTGAAGTATTCTCTCTTGCGATGGAACCAATCGGCCGTCTGGTCGGTAACAAAATGGCGCCAGGCATCGAGATGCTCTGGGTGCTCTTCCGGCGCGGCGATAACCTCGCGCGGGTCCAGGTATTCCAGCTTCCTGTACTTCTCCCGGAAGTAGCCGCTGTATTTCTTCAGGCATCGGTCGCAATAGCAGACGTACTGATTCTCGGATCCGTACCCCATCTCATAGTCGTACATGGCGAAGGAGACGCCACAGGCAGCGAGGTTCTGTAACGGTTCGAGAAAGGTCTTCTCGAAGAAAAGCCCGCGGTAGCTGAGGCAAATGGATTTGTTGCTCGTTTTCTTCAGGTGAAATATCTGGCCTTCCTGATTTCGGGCCAGGACAGCCGGAGTGGCCTCGCAGTAATGCATCATGGTGCGCCCGGGCGAAAAGACGCCTGCCACGTGTATGCCTGCCCCGGTGCACCGATCCACAAAATCGCGCACCGGCTTCTTGTCCCGCAGGGTGCCTGTAGGTGTCTGAAAGTCCGTCAGGCCGATGAAGTTCATGCCGAGGTCTGTGTAGTGCTTTTCGAAGTTGGGCCATGCCAGAAAGGCGCCTCGTCCCTCCCAGCTCTCGCCGATCAACAGCCGCTTGGGCTTGTGCTTTACCTTATGGATATTGATCACCTGGAGTGCCACTTTCCGTTCCGGCCCTTCCTTATTCGGGATGCTGCCCCAATAGTGCATGCGGGTTGTAGTGCCGGGCGCGAGTGTCGTGGAGAGATAAAGGAAGATGTCCACAAAGACACACGAGGGTACGTCCAGGTCGTACCGGTAGAACTTTTCCCCGTCCCTGAGCACCTCCCGCGGTTTGCCGAACTTTGCAGGGTCCGCGCAATGGGGCTGCCGGTGTACACACAACCCCACGGGCTTCACCCCCTGGGGCAGGTCCACGTGCAGGTGAACATCGGCGCCCTCACGAATCTTGTTCTTGTTCGTCAGAAGGAAGTAGAGGCGGCAGGGCATATCCGGGGAAATGTAGGCCGGGCTCCGGCTGCGCGCGGCGCGGTAAACCAAGTCGTAAGCTTCTGCCTGACGAGAGCTGCTGAGACTGCAGATTAGCACGTGAGCCAGTGAGCAGACGAGCAGGCAAGGGTACGGCCCGGGCAGGCTTCCTTTCATTGCCTTTTCTCCGAAGTTCCAGGTGGGAGTGCGTAGACCTTCAGGTTGTCGAAGCTTGCGGAATTCCAGACGTAGAAGCCAAGGGACCCCGCGCCGACGAGGTTCTGCTTGTCGACTTTCAGTACTTCTGTTCCGTCGACAAGTATCCGCATGCTGCCGTCGCGCTTCTCGACGGTGACGTGATACGTCCGCCCCGGCTCGATCTTTGGTGCGTCCGCCCGGGCCAGCTCCTTGCCGAAGGCGAGGATTCGGAAAGCTTGCTTCAGGCCGCTGGCGACGCCGAAGAAATAGCCGCCCGATACACAGAACTGATTGTTGCCGTCGCCGCCGTTGGAGACGTTCAGCAGCAGGCTCATGTCAATGGGGTCGTCGGATGCGGTGTCGTACTCGACGCGTAGGTCTCTTCCGAGTCTGGTCGCGTCGCCGTCGGGCTTGATGTTCAGTCCGGCGGGACCCTCGAGATGAAGAGCGTTGTCCCGGATGGCTGCCTTGCCTCGCACGAGGCGCCAGCCTTCGCCGAGGGCCTTCCTGTTGAAGTTGTCGGAAAAGATCAGCCTCTCGCCTTTGGCCGCGGCAGGACGCGCGGTGGAATGCGTCGGCGTTTCCTTCAGTTGCCGGGAGATCACGTCGGCCACTTGCCGCCCGATCACCTCGTAGCCTTCGAGGGTGAAGTGGCAATCGCGCGGGTTCTGGTACTCCTTCAGCTTCGGCAGCATCAGCGCGTGGAGGTCATTGACCGGAATACCGTGGCGCTTCATGATCTTCCGGGCGATCTTGTTCGACCGGGCCGACGAACCCGGAATGTACATCTCGTCCTCTTTGGCGATGGGTGTCGACATCGCGAAGACCAGCCGGTCCGTCGCTGGCTTCAGGCGTTCGACGATCATCTCGAGGCGATCGGCATAGTCCTCGGGGTTGAGCTTGCGATCGTGAATGCCGAAGTTGAAGTGGAGCAGGTCCCAGCGTCCGTTGCCGAGCCAGGTGTCGAGCTTCCTGAGCCCGTTCGAGGTCTTGCCGCAGTTCTCCGGCGCGCGGTGGACATTCACCTTGCCTTTCAGCATGCGGCGAACCGGCATCGTATATCCACGTGAAATGGAATCGCCGATCAACAGTACCCGCGGCAGTTTGGGGTCATCTTTAACGTAGTCCCACGCGGTCTTGTGTCCCTTGGCCTTGGCCTCTTTGTAGCGTGGCAAGTAGAACTTCCCAAGGCTGGCCTCGAGCACTTCTTCCCACGCCAGTTCCCCGGGAGTCATCTTCGCCTTGCGCTCCGCATCGCCGGGGAAGTCGGCTTTGGTCGCCTCTTCGCCACCGGCAGACGAATGCGAGATGACCATCGCCAGCATGATGATGACTCCCTTAAGAGACTTCCCGGACTTGGCATGGACCTGACTACTCATTCTTTCCCCCTCAGTTGGCAAGGTGGCTGGTGTCTGGTGTCTGGAAAGAGGTCGGTGGGTGGCTTACGGATTTCCTGAACACTGACACCTGAAACCTGAAACCTGGTCACCTCACTCAAACAGCAAGACACCCAGGTAGTCGGCGTTGTTGAAGCCTGCAGAGGTCGGGGCCCAGCAACTGAACTCTTGCGCCATCCCCTCTGAGTTGATGCGCGCAAACTGTGCCCGCCATACTTGACCCGAAGCCGGTTGCTTCCCGAAATCTGACCATGGTATCGCCACCTCGAGCGTCCACGCGTTCCTCTGTCCGTCCTTGCCGCAAGCGATGCTTGGCTTGCCGTTCCAGTCGCTGCTGCCCGGACCCGATCCTTTGGCATCATACAATACGCCCTTTGGGTTGACGATATAGTGGAGGAAGTTCTCCTTCTGAATCCCCGCCGGCAGGATCGTGAAATCGGCTGAATCGTCTTGCCACACGCTGCTGTCATGCCCGTCGTGAGCCACCGTGAGCGCGGCGACATCCTGCTCATTACAGACATAGGCCACGTACAGGGCTTTACTGTCATACCCCACCAGAACGGTCGTCTGGTGTTTGGCCTTGTCTTTCAGGGTGCCCTTCTTCTTGTATATTTTGAAACCGGTCAGGTTAGGGGCGCGTCCCCATTCGCCTTCGCCCACTTGGCCGTCGATCACGGGCGGCTTCTTGAGGCGGGGTACAAAGGCTACGGCGCCGAGGTAATTGCGCACGCGTTCCCCGAAGTCCGGCCAGGCGAGGCCCTGCGTCAGGGGATTCGCAGCGGCCGAATCAGTCACCACCTTCGCCATGGCGTCGAACCTGGCGAGGAGCGCCTCTGTCATCGCTGACTGGGACGCGGGCTTCTCCTCTGCCACCTGACGCGAGGCGAGTTCACTGGCGATCTGACTGCCGAGCTCACAGTAGTAGATGTCCATCGGGATACTGCCCGGCCAGCCGCGGTGGAAGGTCAGCAGGTCTTTCAGGATGTTCTTGCCCACGTACTTCCTAACCGCCCTGCCCGCGTAGAGCATCTGGTTCAGGTTGTCCACCAGTTCCGCGAACGTCACGGGTTCCAGGTGCTTCCGCACGTCGATGGCTCTGTAGGTCGCCTCTCGCTGGACGAAGTACTCGGTGACTCGGAACGTCTTACTGATGTGCTCAATACGCTTCCGCTGGATTTCGCTCTTCGCGAGGCCTAGCGCCTCCTTCAGAGACCCGCGACACCTCTCTGCCACGCACGGTGTGACGATATTGAGCTGTCGGCGGTCCTCACGCCACAGATAGAGGCTGTTGACGTAGATATCCAGAATCGGCTGCGTGTTCCATGCCTCCTCAAGCGTGTCATAGAACCTGCGCATGGAGGCGGCCGCGTCCCCAAAGTAGCTCGTACAGAATTCCTGCAACAGGGCGTCAACGTCGGCGTTGACGTTCCACAGGAGTTTGGTGGTGATCCAGGTCTTCGGTCCTTCGAGGCCCCAGTTCGGGTATTCCTCGCCGTGATACCCGACTCCGCCGATGGAATGAGCGTATCGCAGAAAGTCCTGGGTGGACTTCAGTTCCAGCCGCGGGATCAGGAAGCGAGTTCCATAGTGCCAGTTGTGAAAGGCAAAGGCGTGGGCGACCTTGGCCCAGCTCTCCAGGTAGGCTTTCTCCTCCTTGCGGAATTTGGGGTCGAAGTGGAAGCGCGACCGGTCATTCACGATGAGGATGATGATGTTCGGATGGACCTTGACCGAAGGCGGGGCATACGTGCCGCATTGATAGGCCATGGTCCCGATCTTCTTGCCGGGATGCGTCTTCTCGAGTTCCGCGCACACCTGGTTGAGGAAGCGGAAGAACAGATCTGAGAAGCATATATGCCCGACCTCATCGTATTTCAGGCCTCCGTTCATGCTTATACATTTGTCGCACTGACACCACCCGTAGTTGTCGTTCTGCGCGAGGCTGAAACACTCGTCGTCCGGACGCTCATCAAAGTATTTCCGGGCAGCCTCGACCGCGATCTTCGCTACCGCCGGGTTGCTCAAACACGGCTGCCAGTTCGCGTACTTGTGTCTACTCTTCGCGTGGGGAGCGTTCCGCTTCCCGCCGATCAAAGGGAAGTACTCCGGATGCTCTTTGCCGTAGACATCCGGGTCAATGACCTTCCCGATGTTGTGGCCGATCCAGTACCGCTCCGGCCAACTAGCGCGGTTCCACTCCATCCATCGTTCGTGGAGCACGCCGCTGGTGTAGCGGTTCAGATAGCTCGGGCTTTCCTTCCGGTCGAGTTGCTCGACTCTTATGTCTTTGGCCTTAGGGACGATCTTCCACAGATCCCCTGGCAGGTACTGCCGAACGCCGCAGACCTCTTCGAGGAAAATCCGCACGGCGTGACGCGTGCCCAGGTGAGAGCCGCCGACGAGCACGACGCGGTCGCCCACCCGCTTGAGCAACACGCCCTCTTTATCAAGTTCTTCGAGGCCGAGTTTCAGGCCCTTTACGTACTCAGTGCGGCCCACGTGGATGGCCGTGCCATTCACTGCGGTCCCGTCCTGCTGCGTACGCAGATTACAGCCGGCGATCTGCCGGATGTACTTCTGCAACTCCCCAACCGCGGCCCGCAACGGCCAGCCGGCTTTGCCTTCCGTTTTCTCCGCAACAATGACAGCTTGGGCCTTTCCGTCTTTGACCAGGTGGAGCGGCTCCGAAAGTACCGCGGAAGAACAGACCAGAACAGCCATACCAACGGGTGCATACCGACTCATCATTTTGTTACTCCTATCGCAGAAGAGGTCCTATCTCATTCCAGAATCAACAATCCGGTCTGACCGGGTGACCGGCCGGCGGGGGCCCTGGCAGCGGGGGCGAACCAGCTTGAGGCGCGGGTGGCTGGGCCGTGGCCGCGGAAGAATTGGTGTTCGGGCGTCTTGTAGTGGCGTAGGAAATTGGCGCGGAGCAACTCGAACGCGCCCGGCTTCACCTTGTGCTCCTTGAAGTAGACGTTGTCCCACGGCAGGGCCAACTCGACGGTCCAGACCTTCTTCTCTTTGTCGTACGCCTGAGCCAGGCGTTCGGGCGGGTTCCAGGCATAGACCTTGCCCCGCACGTCGATGGTGATGCGGAGCGCGATCCCGGCGCCCGCGAGCGGCGCGAAATGGAAGGTCATCGCGTCGCCTGTGAACATGTTGTAGTTGCCGTCCTGACTGTGGCCCTCAAAGACGGAGGGGGCACTCTCCGCGCTCCTTACCGTGAAGTAGAGGGCCGCGGCATCGTGTCCGATGTAGACCTCGGTCCAATCTGACTCCACTAGCTTCGGCTCCTCCTTGCTGCGGCGCGGAACTACGCTGTACCGATAGAAGGTCAACTTCAGGGCTTGCTTGAGGAACGCGTCTTCTGCGACTCCGTCGGTCTCGATCGGGTTCTCGACCTCTGGAACCGCGTTCATGCTGCCCTTGAAGACGTGGTTCATGCGTTCCTTGAGCCACCCAAGCGCCTGCTTCTCAGGATCTTTGGGGAAGCGCTTCTCCGCGGCCTGGATGGCCTGTTCCGCCTCACGGGAAAGGGCGCGCCAGTCCGTTTCCGCTTTCTCCCGCAAGCGTTGGGCGAGCATGCCGCCAATCTGCGCAGTGATGGTTGCACCGATCCCGCCCGCGTAGCTGGACGGAGGCATGTCGCGTCTGGCCAAGCCGCAGTCGTGCTTGATCTTCCCCAGTTCCTTCTCCAACTCTCCGAGCTTAACGACCGCGGCGACCGCGCTGTTGAGCACGGCTTCCGGTGACGCCTGGGTCGCAACGCCCGACATGTACGCCTTGCCGATGCGCGCAAGCAGATCCATATCGACCTCCACCGGACCGCGAAAGTAGCGGATGCGCTCCTTCACGATCCGTGTCTTTGCCATCGCCTCGGCCTTGGCAAGGAGTTCCTTCATGCGCTCGATGTAGGGATAGATGACCACCGCGCGGGAGAGAGGGTTCCCATAGGGACTGAGGGAACGGCCACGCTCCGCGGACTCGGGGACGATCCTGGCGCAGAGGTCCCAATACTCCAGCATGGGCTCGGAGGCCGCGCCGAAAAGGTCGCGGCAGTATTCGGCCATCAGACGCTTCACGTCCGCGTCGTTATCCCACAGCACTCGCGTCATCAGCCAGTACTTCGGCCCCTCGATCTGCCAGTCGGGATAGACCTCAGCGTAGAAGAAGTTGCCGCCCTTCTCTTTGCGCTTCCGGAGAATTGGCTGGAGATTGTGCAGGTTGAAGCGGGGTACTGTTGTCGGGTAGGCGTACTCGTAAATCCCCACGTGCGCGGCCTTTCCTTCCCACGGCCTCAAGGTCTTCTCCACCCAGTCCGGTGGGGTGTTGGCGAGATAGAAATTCCGCAGCAGGAAGATATTGTCCCGCAGCTTGTACTGCCGGGGAGGGGAAGTGGTGTAGTGATAGCAAAGGCCGCCGACCATCTTGCCGGGGAACTCCTTGTCCACATTCTCTGCGACCTTGTTCATCATGTGGTAGTAGATGGAGCCCTGATTCCAGTACTTGTAGCTGCCCTCGGTGACAAGGGGTTCCCCTTCCAGGAGCTTGCGGCATTCCCCGCAGAAGCAGAATCCTCCCGAATCGTTCATCCCGACCGAGAAAGCTTGCAGTTCAGGGTCGTCAGTGAAGGTCGCTATCGCGGCTTCGGTGCAAATGCGCACAGTCTCCGCATGGCTGTAGCACGGCTGCCAGCCCGCCTTGCGTGCGAGTACCTTCCGGACACTTGCCTCGCGTTTCTCCTCCGGAAGGTCCTTCGGCAGACAGTGATCGAGAATGTCATAGAGCAGCTCTTCACGTGTCTTCTTCTTCGGCACTTGCTCCTCATCGAGGTCCTTGGCGAGTTCCTCCCCAAAGCCGGCATCTTCTTCCGTTCCGTCCGGCGCGTCCTCTTCATCCAGGCCGAGCCCGTCTCCGGCCGCCGTCGCTTTCTTCAGGAAATCCTGCTCCTTCGCCCGGAGCTTCTCCTGGGTCATGGCCTGGTTATACGTCTGGAAAACGCCGACCATGCCGTGATGGAAGAGGAAGGGCTGCGGGCAACTGTCCGTGTGATACTGGATGCCGTTGTACGGCTGCCACCACACGTCGCTGCGCGGGCAATCCTCGCGATAGAAGCCACCAGTACTGAAAGCACGCAGGCGGAAGTCCGGCTTCAGCTTCAGCTCGCCTGTGGGTAGCGAAGCGTTCGGCGCATAGGGCGCGGCGTGAAAGAGACCATAGGCGTGGTACTTGCGCACGTGAAGAACATTGTTGAGAAAGTAGTAGACGCCAGTGGCCGTGCCGCTGGGAGTCGGGCCGCAGATGAAAAGCTTCTCCGGCGTGACCCGGAGACAGAATCCGTCGGGGAGGAGCGATTCGGCCAGGTCTGGAATGCCCTCGCGCTGCGCGGCCGCGGTCTGGCCGATCTCAATTGTCTGGTCGTAGCCTCGGCCCCCGATGTGGAACCTTGCGCCGGTGACGAATCTCAGTTCGTCCCGGAGGATGTCGGGCGCGAGACCGGTCATTTTCACCACCGACTTCCGCACCTCCGGCGAAACAACGATCCCGGCCGCGGCCTTTCCTTCGACGCAGAGGGGAAAGACCCCTTCGCCGGGCTCGTAAGGCAGACTGTCCGTAAGCAGGGACGCGGCTTTGACCACGTTCGCCTCGATGACGGGTGGGAGCACCTCAAGTCTGACTTCGATCCGGGCCGCCTCCTCGAAGGACACGGTCTTCTTGTCAGCGGAATCCCCTTCCTCCTCTTCCTCGAGGTCTGGGTCTTCCTCCTCCTCTTCCTCCTCTCCCGTGTCCTCCGTCAGAAGTGTGCCGGCTGACGGCTGGACGGATTCCGGCGCATGCTTCGCAAGTGACTTGTCCCGGTCCTCCCTGGAGAACCGTCCGACCTCCCACGTGATCACAAGCTGTCTCGCCTCCCTCTCTCTCACGGTGAAGTCCAGGAAGAAGTTCTGGAACTCCTGCTGCGGGGAGAAGTCCCCCATCACGAGCACGCGACTGCGGTCGCCGGCCTTAACGGATACGGCCAGGTCGCGGACCCGTCCATCGTCGTAGGGAACCAGTTTCATGGGGATCCAGAAGCGATGGCGTCCCGCGGGCAGGGGCGGGGTCCCGAACTCCACGACCGTGCCACTGTTCTGCAACTCGAGCGTTCCATCAGTGGTGGTGCTGGTGCCCGTCATCAGGTTGGTGACATGGACCCGGGCGTTCGCCACGTGCCGGCTCATGATGTCTTCGAGTTGCTGCGGGGACCGCGCGATGGGAATTCGCGGCTCGGTCGCGCCCTCTACTGAATCCGCGGGCTCCGCAGCGAGTGTGCTACAGGCTGCCGCAAGTGCGATGAAGAATGTCGTGGTTCTCATTTGTGGGAGTCCAGGTTACTCAAAGAGCAGAACGCCCAGGTAGTCCGCGTTGTTGAATCCCTCCGGGGAAGGCGCCCAACAGCTCAGTTCCTCCTTGCCCGCGAGTGGTTGAATCCGGCCGAACTGCGCTCTCCACACGGTGCCGCTTTCGGGCGCGCGTCCGAAGTCCCGCCATGGGATCGCCATCTCCAGAATCCAGGTGCCGGTCTTCTCATCCTTGCCAGT
>JASLXP010000006.1 GCA_030740295.1 Planctomycetota bacterium | reverse complement strand
CCGGGGAATATCTCGGAGGGGTGTAATTTGCCTGGGGCTATGTCTCGATTGGAGAGGCAGTTTCTTTTTCGAGACATAGCTACCCAGGATTTAGCGTCACGCAGCCCGATCCAGGGCGTTGTGAGCTTCTTTTTGTGTGATCCGATGGATCTGCCTCTCATTAGAAAGTGGCGGCATCGGAAGAGCGCAATTCTGTCGCTCTCTGTTCCGGCCCCGCTCCGAGGCTGCTGCCCGGTGCGAGGCCGGATGGCCACATGGGTCATCAGAACTTTATGATGATGTCGAACTGAGTGAGAATGCGTTCTACATCCCCATTGAGGCTGTCTTCGATCTTGTCGGTGAATTGGAGTTCCAGATTCAGAGACAGATTATCCAGAATCTGGTATCCACCGATGAGCTCGATGCCTTTGCGGTTGGTTCGGCGGAAGTCCTGATCATTCATAGCGGCCGAGACGGCATCCTGCTCAATGTGCTTGTAATTGATACCAGCACGCCATGAACCTTTTTCCTTGAGCTTGCCCAGCATCGCGCCGACTCCCCAAGCCGAATCTTCGTTCATCTTCTGTGCGGGGAGGTCATTCGCGGTGTTGACAACATAGTTGATCCAGATGGCGAGAGGCATTTCCGCAACTTCCAGTTTGTATTTGTTGACGATGTCAACAATGCGGAACTGGAAGTCAGGATTACCGTCACTGTTGGTGTCGGTATTCGTCCTCGCGGCAATGCTTGCCCCAGGGCTCTGAAGGTTGTAGTAGCCGATAGCCAACTCACCGCTGACGAGGTCCGTGAGGGCAGCGTTGGCGTCGACCTGGAAGGCCCAGAGCACTGTATCGTTGGTTCCACTTCCCCCCTGATTGAGGATGAACTGGCCAGCCAGGAGCGAGAGCTCAAAGTCCTCCGTAAAGGCATAGCTGGCTTTCTCTGCCAGACCATCGAGATTCAGATCGCTATCGAACAGGATCCCGGTCTTAACCATGGGGTTTGCGAAACGTCCACCTGTGACCCAGAGCCATTCTGCGACTTCAGGCGTATATGCAAGATAGGCTCGGTCGATACTGATCGCATCATTATCGAAAGAGCCACCAAGGGTTGAATTGGTGGAGGTCAGGGGCGAGCCGGAACCGGAGGTTGCAGAAGCAAGCCTAATCCCGGTCTCCAGACCACTGTCCCACTTCTTCTGGATTCCTACACGACTGCGGTAGCGGACACGGCTCGTGTCATTCCCGGTGTCGTTATCAATGCTCTCATAGCGGAGCCGAAAATCACCCTTGATTTTCAGGCCGTCCAGCCAACTGGGCAGAGAGCCGCCCACGGACGCTTCCTTGATTACGGCCTTTACCTCATCGCGGGTCATCGTCTGCTGGGCCTTTCCCTTATCAAGTTCGGCCCTCAATTCCCGGATTTCGTTCCGCTGACTGTCAATGACCTGTTGCTGTTGCTGGAGCTTTTTCTCCACTGCTTTCAGCCGTTGGTCGATTGGGTCATCAGCGGAAGCGACGCTGAAAAAAAGCATCGCGGTCCCGGCCAGGGCCATGGTTCTTGTTAGGTAGGACTTCATTGAGATCTCCTTTGCGGTAAACAGTTGAGCGATCAAAAGTGCAGTGCTGAACCACTCCATGGCGAGCCCGAATCCTTCGGACAACCCCGGGTGGTACGTCTACTCGCAAGTAGACATCAGCCCGCAGTTCTTTCATCACATACGGCCTGCCTGACGCAGCCGACCGTAAGACACCTCCTTAGCTTCCGACGAGGAGCAGCGCGATGGCTGTCCTTGTGGGCTATGGTCTCCTGGGTCTGGGCTTGCCTCCTTTCTGAGAACGGGCACTTCGCAAGGTATTGGAATTGGAAAACGGACGGCCCGGCCTGGCTTCCGGAGCCGCGAGACTCATTACTTGAGAGACCCACGCAGGATCTCGCGGAGCATCTGGTGATGCGCCTTCGAGTCCACGGCCGTTCCCCACTTCTTTTTGACTTCTTTCCAAAGGGCGCCGGGCGTCTCCTGATGGCAACTCAGGCAGACGTTAGCACGGTTGATTTTCTGCATTTCTTTTCTGTTGAAAGGCCGTGCGCCAACATGGCTCGTGGCCTGGAGCTGTCTGCCGTCTTCGTCTACGAAACGTTCCAACTCGAACGGAATGTTCACTCCGTTCAGCCTGGTGACATAGGAGCCTGTGCCAAGGCCAAGGGCCTTTCGATTGGCGTGGCAGCTCTCGCACGGACGTGGGACGCGAGAAACTGTATGCGGCTGGATCGGGTTGTGCGCGATGCCGGAGTAGCCGTCCGCGGTCTTGAAGACCTTGTTCGTGACAACAGGTTTTCCGTCTTCGCCAATCTGTGTGAAGATGACCTGGCAACCGGGAATGAACGGGCTGACCTTGCCTTTGGTGTTGATGCCGAGGGCCGGTGATTCCCACCGGAGGTAGCTTCGGGATTCCTGCCACTTGTAGGTCGTATTCTCTTTGCCATCGACCCAGTCGAAGCCTTTCACCCTCATGTCCATCTTGGTATGGCACCCGTAACATTGGGGCGCCCATTGAGAATGGCAGGCGTAACATTCGAGCTTTTTCATGTGGCCCGATATCCGCATCGCGTGCGGCAGCGTGCCACGGTCATGCATGCCGCGGACCTGTTTGACTGCGTGCTCCCTGCCGTCGAGTTTGGCGATGAGAACGACCTCATCGTTCCGCTTCTCGAGATTCTTCATCGGGTTTCCAAAAGCCGTTTTCAGGTCGCTGTACTTCTCGACAGTGCCGTGGCAGGTGGTGCACCGGACCTCGGTGGCCTGTTCTTTTTTGCTGTAGATGTTTCCGTCGCCATGGACTTCGTTCGAGGTATGGCAGTCCACGCAGTGCATGCCCGCCTGCATGTGCACGTCCTTCTGAAGGTGGCTGTAGTTTTTCCCGTGCAGCTTTGGCTGTTTACTGCCGTCCGGTTTGAACGGAGTGGCATATCCATCGGACTCCATCATCCCCTGGTAACTGACCCCGGTTCGGCCCCCGCGGTTGTGGCAGTGTGCGCACTGGAAGGAAGGGATCTTACTGGTGATCTCGTGCCGGACGGGATGGCCTGGCTTGTCTTTTGGGATGGTCTTGTCACCGGAATGGCTGAGGCCATCGTCCGCATAAATCATGTGGCATGCAGTGCACCCGCTGCCGCGATAGTCGCCATGTCGCTTTGCTCCCTCAGTCCAGATATGGCAGCGCAGGCACTGGTTGCGGAGGTAATCGTCAACGGGCTGTTTAGACTCGCTGAAATGGGGGAGGGATTCGAGCTCTTCGACCGCGCCCCGGTCTTCTGGAAAATCCCCGTCATCATCAAACACCTCTCGAACTGAGTAGAGTGCATTCTTTTCTTTCTGTGCAGCCCAGGTGTAGCGTGCACCGCTGATGATCCCGGCGCTGGTCGCGTGGAGAGATTTGAACATGGCGGTGACAATCTCCTGGTGACATCCGCCGCATGTCTGCTCTGCCACGGCCAGATCACCTGGATTGGGGTAGAGGTCCTTGTGAGCTTTCTCTTTGTCCTCTGCTTCCGCGGGGTTGCCCTGGTGGCAGTCAATACACTTCACACTCGAGTGGCTCTTGCCGATATCCTCGATGCCCTCGTGGCACTTGAGGCATTCGTTTGGCTTCTGCTTTTCGGCGTGTGCCATGGTGGTGATGAGCAGGAGTGAGGTAAGTGCGAGTGGGACTGGCATCCGGGGGTGGCAGGTTTCGGGTGTCAGGAACAGTGCGATTGGTGTCGTTCAGTTGGTCGGCTCTGCAGGATGGGTCAGACGAGTCAGACCATGGGGGCCTTGATCTTTATGCTGGCGCAATTGCCTCTTCGGAAGCTTCGGATTCTTTAACTTCCTCCTCCGGCTCGGTTGGGGATTCTTCAAAGAGCGAAAAGAAGAAGCTGAACACAGCCAGAAAAATGAATGGAATGAGAAAAATGCCAATGGCCGTCGCAACGCCCTCCTTCTCCCAGAATTGGGGCACGTAGGGCTCTCGGAAGCCTCCCAGGCTCTTCGAGAACATCTGGCCGCCGATGATTATGTTCCATCGCATGGCAAATACCTGGACGAGCAGGATGAGCGATGAGAGGAAAGTCAGGCTGTTTCGGAGCCCACTTGAGAGGAATCGTCTGAACACCACCACGATGCCCAGAAGAATGAGCGGGATTCCCGATCCGATGAGGATCTGAATGACCCAGAACGAGGTCTTGATAGCGTCGAACAGCAATGGCTCGATGACCAACCATTCCTCGTTTCTCTCATATGCCAGAGTGATGATTTCGAGAATCTCCAGCGTGATGGTCATGATGGAGAAAAGCCACAGCCATTGGGCTAGAGCCTGAACGCAATCAGAGTCGATAACTCTTCGACTCAGTTTGGATAGTCCCTGATAGAGGACGATGACCATGGCAACGCCGGAAGTTACCGCGGAGAAAAGGAAGATGACCGGCATGAGAGTGCTGGACCACCAGTAGTTGGCTTTGACCGAACCAAAGATGAAGCCGACGTATCCGCTGAGAATGCACGCCGTAGGAATCCCAATCCCGGCCAGGACAAGGGTGACACGGTGGTCGATACGGAAAGATTCCTTGGAGTCGTCCAGGACTCCAAGTGCGAGGAACCAATAGAAGAGTTTCCTCAAGCCACGTCCTTCTTTCGCCCGTGCCACTATTTCCGGCCGCCAGGTGAGCCAGACCATAATGAGGATGATGGCGATGCAGACGCTGTAAACGTAGCCAAAGGCTGCCATCGCGGACATGAAGTTGGGTGTGATGAGGACGTTTAGCGCCAGTTCGGGACGGCCGAGATGAAAGAGCAGCGGCAATGGCGCAGCGATAAGGAATCCCAGCGAGGCCACCAGCGACAACCTGGCCACCGGCCTCAACAGCACTCTCCCAAACACGAGATACAGAGCCGAAACAATGAAACACCCGAACATCAGCCCCGTGATGTACGGGTACATCACGATCATGAGGCTCCAAAGGACGTGACCATCATTGGGGAAGGCAAAACCGGTGGCGTGCATGGTTTTCAGGATTCAGGTTTCTGGATTCAGATTCGGGTGTCAGGGATTCTGGATTGTGGATTCTGGATTGTGGATTCTGGATTCTGGATTCTGGATTCTGGATTCTGATTTCTGATTTCTGATTCGGGTAAGCACTTGCTCTAAAATCCCACTCCAACACTCCCCCTCTCTCTTACGTCACTTCCTTGCTCAGGCCGATGTAGTAGCACTTGGGCTCTGTGAGCAGTTCTGGCTTGAGGACCATGACTGGTCTGGTCCGCATCATTTCAAAGACCTTGTCTCCAACTTTTTTCACATCACCGAAGAGTCTTGCGGCCCTGGGGCATGCCTGGACACAGGCCGGCAGCAGGCCCTTGGTGATTCGGTGGTAGCACAGGCTGCATTTCGACGCGGTGTGCGACTCCGGGTGAATGAACCGGGTGCTGTAAGGGCATGCCTGGACGCAATAGCCGCAGCCGATACAGCGTTTCTCGTCTACGAGCACGACCGCGTCTGGTGTGGTGTATGAGGCACCGACCGGGCAGACCTGGGTGCAGGGCGTGTTTCGACAGTGGTTACAGATCTTGGGGACGAAGAATCCTCTAATGACCGGGTCGTCCTTGTCCTTCGCTTCGTCTTCAGGCGTTCTTTTGAAGCCGTTTTTTGACCCCTCGGGAGCATCAACGTCCACGTGGCCCGATGCTCGGACCCGGTAACGCTCTACCCATGTCCGGAAATAGTCTTTGGGAACCTTATTCTCTTTGTCACAGGCCCTGACGCAGGCTCCGCAGCCGATGCACATGGCAATGTCGATGAGATAAA
>JASLXP010000005.1 GCA_030740295.1 Planctomycetota bacterium | reverse complement strand
GCCGCCGGGAGCGACGACGAAGCGGTGAGGATCGCGGCGTTGCGCGGCTTAGGCGCCCTGGGTGACGATTCGCATGTTGCACTACTTGCCAAAGCTGCGGCCTCCGAAGGAGAAGTGGGGAAGACGGCGACCGCGGCCCTGAACCGGCTCTCCGCCGAAGGAGTGGACGCCACTCTCTCCCGATTGATTCCGGATGCGGACCCGCAAACGGCTGTTGTCCTGATACGCGCCATGGTCCTCCGGCAGTCACCGGGCGCAGTGCCCTTGTTCCTCGCACTGGCAAAAGATGGAGCCGGCTCAGTTCGGAGCGAAGCACTGAAGGCTTTGGAACGGCTGGCAGCAGGCAAAGACCTGCCGGGCCTGGTGGGCCTCTTCCCCAAGATGACGCACGACCGAGACATCGAGAGGCTGGAGAGTGCCATACTCAAGATTGGCAAACGCGTACGGGACCGGAAGGAACGAAGAGAATGCCTCCTTTCTGCGATGGCTGGCGCGCGGCCAGAGATTCGCGCGGCCATTGTCCGGCTCTTCGGCCTGTTCCCAGGGAAGGAAGAACTGGAGATCGTCCTGGCCGCAGTGAGCGACAAGAACGAAGAAGTGCAGAGCGCGGCAATCCGTGCCCTGGCAGCGTGGCCGGACGCCTCGCCCATGGAGACACTCCGCGAATTGGGACAGAACGCGCCGCAGGAGATTCAGCGACTTCTGGCCCTTCGCGGGTACATACGGATGATCGGTCTGCCCAGCAGGCGCTCGCCGAGCGAAGACGTTGAGATGTACAGAGCGGCCATGGCGAAAGCGCAGCGGCCAGAGGAGAAGAAGTTGATCCTGCACACGCTCTGCAAGTCGCCTGACCTGGGTGTGCTGACGCTGATCGAGGAGTATCTGGCGGATGATCATGTGAGAGCCGAGGCCAGGAACGCCTACCTGGTGGTGGCTACCGCAGCAGGCGCCGTCGAGCCCCCCCCCGTGGAGGCAGCGCTCCGTCGCAAGATGGCGGAGATAGAGGATCAGCAGTTTCACAAACGGGCGAAGGAGGTCATCAAGTGGATCAAACAGTGCGACGGCCATCTCACCAGATGGATGCTCTCAGGCCCCTACACCGCGGCGCCAAATGCACTTTTCAGTACGCCGTTTCCGCCGGAGCAGAAAGACGCGGACAGCGTCGAGTGGCGCCTCATCAATGGCGAGGCGGGGCCCTTCACCAAATTCATCACACCCGGCGGGGTCAATCTTGGCGCCATCATCGGTGGTTCCAACCGAGCCGCCTACCTTCGCTGCCGTGTCTACTGTCCCGAGGAGCGGGAGGCCGCGCTCGAGCTGGGCAGCGACGACGCCATCAAGGCATGGCTGAACGGTACCCTCATCCATGCGAACGATGCCAGGCGGCCCGTGAAAAGAGCCGATGACAAGGTGCAACTCAAACTGCGCAAAGGATGGAATGTCCTGCTGCTCAACGTAGTTCAGATGGGAGGAGAATGGGGCGCCTGTGCGAGGCTCACGAATCGCGACGCAACCAGAATGAAAGGGCTGGTCGTGAGGCCACAGTAGAAGGCCGGAACGATCCCTTGCCAGCCCTTGTGCGGAATGTCGCGTGAACGCGGCCGCCCGGCCCTTCAAGGCCCGATTTCTTTGAATCAGGACTGTCCTCTACAATCAGTTTTATGCTGCCACGAACTGCTGGCGACTGAAACATGGCTGACGAACGCATCGGAATCGACATCGGCGGGACGTTTACCGACGGGGTCATTCTCGATTCGGCCACGGGGAATGTCCGGCTGGTAAAACTCCCGAGCACCCCCGGCGATCCGTCAGTGGCCTTCATGAATGTCACGTCCCGCATCCTCGATGAATCCGGGTGCTCGCCCGAAGACATCTCCGGCATCGCGCATGGCACGACCGTCGCCACTAATGCAATCATCGAAGGCAAGGGCGCGAAAACCGCTCTGATTGCCACTGAAGGTTTTCGTGATGTGTTTGAAATTGCCCGGCAGATTCGGCCGAAGCTCTACGACATCTTCTGTGAGAAGCCGCCGCCCCTCGTTCCGAGGCAGCTTTGCTTCGAAGTGCCGGAACGGCTCAACTACGCGGGCGAAGTTTTGACTGACCTTGATGAAGAGTGTGTCCGGTCGGTCGCTGCGCAGATGAAAAAGGAAGAGGTGCAGTCGGTCGTGATCTGCCTTCTTCATTCGTATGTCAATCCCTCGCACGAACGCCGGGTGGCCGAGATCGTTCTCGACGAGATGCCCGGTCTCAGCCTGACCCTTTCATCCGACATCTGCCCGGAG
Source organism: Planctomycetota bacterium (assembly GCA_030740295.1). Next base: position 3,173 of record JASLXP010000005.1, on the reverse strand, counting down.
ATGCGTGAGTATTTTCGAGCGAGCACTGCGGCCATCAATGCCATTCTCATGCCAGTGGTGGCCGGTTACGTCGAGCGCCTGGATGGCAGACTCAAAGAATCCGGTATCCGCCAGGCCCTGCACCTGATGACTTCGTCCGGCGGTATCATTTCCTCAAAGCTGGCGCAGACAGAGCCAGTGCATCTGATCGAATCAGGCCCCGCGGCCGGGGTGCTCGCTTCCGCCTGGCTCGGAGAGATTCTCAAAGAGAGGAACGTGATCAGCTTCGACATGGGCGGCACAACGGCCAAGGCCGGCCTTATCGAATCGGGTGAACCGAAAGTTGCCCCGCACTTCGAGGTCGGCAGCGCTGCGGTGGCCGAAAGCAAATCGGCCGGATACCCGGTGCGGACCCCGGTTGTGGATCTTGTCGAGATCGGTGCCGGCGGCGGAAGCATCGGCTGGGTCGACCCGGGCGGCGGCTTGAAGGTCGGCCCCCAAAGCGGAGGCGCTGACCCCGGTCCCGCGTGTTATGGGCTCGGCAACACTGAGCCATGCGTCACCGATGCGAACCTCGCCCTGGGCCGGATCAGTGCGGGCTCCTTCCTCGGAGGCGAGCAGAAGCTCGAACCGGAAAAAGCAGAAGCTGCACTCAGCAAACTGGCCGGTCAGCTCGACATGTCTGCCACCGATGCGGCGAACGGAATCATCGAGATCGCCAACGCCAACATGGTCGGGGCGATCCGATTGATCTCTGTCCAGCGCGGATTCGATCCGAGGGAATTTGTGCTGGTCGCATTCGGCGGCGCCGGCCCGATGCATGCGAACGCCATCGCACGCGAACTGAATATATCGAAGGTAATCATTCCAATGAGTCCGGGCGTTTTTTCTGCGCTCGGGCTGCTTGTCACGGATATTCGTCACGATTACGTCAGGTCTTTCCTCCGTGAAATGGAAGGCGTGGATTTCCGCGAGCTGAATCGGCTCTTCGGCGAAATGGCGAACGAAGCACGCGGTGTTCTCGCTGACGAAGAAGTGCTCGAACAGGACATGACGTTCTCAAAATCTTTGGACCTGCGCTGCATCGGACAGGCATACGAATTGACCATACAGGCGCCTTTGCACGCGCTTACCGAAGCCGATGCGGCTGCCATTCACAGAGACTTTTTCAAAGAGCACGAGCGCGCGTACGGGTACGCGGAAAGCTCCGAGCCAATCGAGATCGTCAATCTTCGTCTGAGAGCTTCTGGTGAAATTCCAAAGCCAAGGCCACGTGCGATCGAAAGGAGGCAAAGCGGAGAGCCGCCAGTCCAAGACACGCGTGAGGTCTTCTTTACCGAAACCGGAGGCCAGGCTCTGTCGAATGTTTACAACCGTTACGAGCTGAAGTCCGGAGATCGAATCACCGGCCCGGCGATTGTTGAAGAACTGGATTCGACCACGGTCATTCATCCCGGCTGGTCAGCAAGTGCGGATGAATTTGGGAACCTGTTTATCGAGAAAGAGTGAAATGGATCCGATTCAGTATGAAGTCATGCGCAGCGCGTTTGTAGCAGCCGCGGAAGAGATGGGTGCTGCGCTGAGACGTGCGGCCTATTCCACGAACATCAAGACCCGCGCCGATTTTTCATGCGCACTGTTTGACTCGAAATTGCGACTGATTGCGCAGTCCTTTTCGCAGCCGGTGCATCTTGCGTCGATGAGCCGGATGGTTCCGACCGCTGTCCGAAAATACGGGGAGGAGAACCTTGGTCCGGGCGATGCACTTGTCATGAATCACCCTTATCTGGGCGGCGTGCATCTCAATGACGTCTCCATCATCGCCCCATTCTTCAGCGGCGAGAAGCGCCTGGGCTATGCCGCGACGATTGCTCATCACGTGGACATCGGCGGTTACGCGCCTGGCGGGTTCTGCGTCTCGACCGAGCTCTATCAGGAAGGCATCATCATCCCGCCGTCGAAGATTGTGGTGGCGGGCGAAATCAATCCGGATGTGTTCCCGCTGGTGCTGGCGAACCTGCGTGCGCCCCGGCAATCGGCGGGCGATTTTCGTGCACAGATTGCGGCCTCGCTCCTCGGACAGAAACGCATGGGGGAGATCATCTTGAAGTTCGGAGAAGATTCGACCGAGGCATTTGTCGACGAACTGATCCATTCCACCGAAAGGTGGGCACAGAAGGAGATCGCCGCATTACCCGAAGGCGAATACCACGGGGAGACTTTTCTCGATGACGATGGCATCACTGACGAGCCCATCAAGCTCGTGCTCCATGCCACTCTCAAGGACGGTAGGGTGGCGTTCGACCTCACGGGCACCGCCCAACAGCGACCTTCCCCGATGAATGCAACGCTGACCCAGACTTACTCGCCGCTGGCCTACGTGATCAAATGTCTCATCGATTCGAATGTTCCGACCAATGAAGGTTTCTATCGCCTGATCGATGTTCATGCGCCCGAAGGCACCGTCGTCCACGCACAGCCTCCGGTCGGGGTCGTCGGCGGCTGGGAGGTCGCCATGCGGCTGTGCGACCTCGCCTTCCTTGCCTTTTCGGATGCGATGCCGGAGCGAGTCATGGCAAGCACCAAGAGCATCAACTGCCACATGGCCTGCGGCGGCACTGATCCTCGCAGCGGTGAGCAATACGCGTTCATCGAAACGCTCGCCGGCGGCTACGGGGCACGGCCCACGAAAGATGGCATGGATGCCGTCCAGAGCCACATCCAGAACACCGAAAACTCGGCCGTCGAAGAAACCGAAAACAATTATCCCTTCATGATCACCCACTACGGGCTCATCCCCGATTCCGAAGGCCCCGGCCGTACCCGTGGTGGGCTCGGTGTCCGGCGCGACTGGAAATTCATCGATCACCCAACCACGTTGACCATCTTCTCAGACAATCGAAAGAATGCGCCGTGGGGTCTCTTCGGAGGCGGCAGCGCGTCCCCCTCAAAATACATCCTGAACCCCGATACAGAATCACGTGAGCTGCCTTCGAAAATCACGCTCCAGCTTGAACCCGGCGATACGATCAGCTACCGCACCCCCGGCGGCGGCGGGTACGGCCCAGTGCAGCAAAGAGATCCCGACGCCATTCGCAGAGATCTGGAAGCCGGCAAAATTTCAGCGGAGCGGGCAGAGGAGGTCTACGGATTGAGACCTCAGAAGGCATGATGCGGGGCTCGATCACAGGTCA
>JASLXP010000004.1 GCA_030740295.1 Planctomycetota bacterium | reverse complement strand
CTCGCTGTAAGCGCGACTGACTTTGCCTTTCTCCTCGTCTCAGTTTCAAACTGGAAAGGGAAATGAGGCGCCAAGACCTAATGCCACCTCAATGGACAAGAATGTAACAATTCCGTCGAATACGAAATCGATTGCCAGGTTCTGCGAGAGATGGCTTGCTCGCCCACCGGCCCCGTGCATTGCGTTATCTTGCCGGCTGCTAACAGGAGGAGATTTAATGTTGCGTCCACTTTCAGTGTTGGCCCTCGTCGTGTTGCCTGCCTGCGTAACGCTGCAATCCAGCCGGAACGCTACGGACCGCGCCCGGGCCTGTCGCTCGCATCCGCCGATCCGGAAAATGCTTCCCGTTGGCAATCGTCCCAAGACGGATGGCCCGTCGTACTTCGTCGATCCGGCAAAGGGGGACGATGGGCAACCGGGCAGCAAATCGAAGCCCTGGCGCACGATCAATGCATCGCTGAACAAACTGAAACCGGGCGATACGCTCTATCTTCGTGCGGGCACCTACTTCGAGAGTGTGTACTGCGCTGTCGCCGGCACGGAGGAGAAACCCATCACCGTACGAGCCTACCCAACGGAACGGGTCGTCATCGACGGAGGTATCCCTGAGTTCCAGACCGATCCGGCCGGTGCCTGGGAACCATTCGAGGGCGGCGCCGAAGGGGAATACGTCTCCACGCGCGACTACCGCAATATCCGCGACGTTGTCGGCCTGTTTGGCGATTCGAACATCGGGCTGCAAACCTATTGGGATACGGAGTTCCTTCGGGCCACGGACGAATTTGAGGCCAGCAACTACGGCGCTTACTGCGGCCCCGGGCTCTGGTATGACAAGCTGAGCGGCAAGGTCCACGTGCGCCTCGCACACACGCATCTCCCGCCGCTGGAGACCTATCAGTACGAAAACGTGAACTACAGAGGCGAAACGGATCCGCGCAAAATTCCGCTGGTGGTCGCGCCGTTCAGGGCAACACCCCTTCTCGTGGACCAAGCCATGAACGTGCGGTTCCAGGACCTCGTCATTCGCGGCGGCGGGTACAGGACGGTCTATATGCTGTTTGGCGTAAACATCGAATTCGATAACTGCACCTTCTACGGCGGAACGTACACGATCTGGGCGAAGAGCACTGGCCCGTTGAAGATGACCAATTGCGGCGTCCACGGCATGATCCCGCCTTGGGGTTTTCGCGATGAGAATGGCCTCAAAGTCTACTCGTCCCATGTCTACCCTCCGTTCATCCCGGACAAGGAGCGGGGGAGAAAGCACATTTCGCGCCTGCCCACCCACGCTGTGCTCGTGACCGAGGGTGGGTTCGAATTTGAGACCTTCTATTACCCTCACAACCATCACTGGGAGATCGCCAACTGCGAGTTCACCGATGGACACGACGGCGTTTACCTGAGCGGTTACGACATCAAGTTCCACCACAACTGGCTCGACCGTGTGCAGGACGATGGAGTCTACATCAGCGCCCCTACGTCGTATTTCAACCACAGCGTTTACGTCTACCAGAATTACATCAGCGGCGGAGTTTCGGGCATCGGTGCGCACAGCTACGGCGGGCCCGGCGGCGATATTTACGTGTACCGCAACGTCTTCGATCTCCGGAGGCCGATGCATGCAGGACGGCCGACCCCCAAGAAGCCTGGCGGCACATTCTGGTTCGGGCACAGCGTCTATTTCCGCCACGGCCGCGGTTTCCTGCACGGTGAGAATCTGACCTTCTATCACAACACCTGCCTGATAGGCGGCCTCAACTATCTTGGCGCCATGTGGAATACGGGAGGTAAAAGCAAGGGGCGTGTCTTCAACAATCTCGCCATTTACCGCGGCAAGTATTCGCTTCGCGAGCATGGCCTCTGGAATCGCAAGGATCTGACACCGTGGGACCTGGAGTTGGACGGCAACCTGCACTACTCGCTCGCGTCGGGTGATAAGGTGCCGGCAGATTACCTGGAGAAGATACGTACCTGCCTTTGGTCCGAGGGGAACAAGAAACACTATCCAGCCGGGTTTGCAGCGCAGTCCATCGTTGGGAATCCGAAGGTGAAGGAGCTGCACGACCACTGGACCTCCACGAACGACTACCGGCTTGAGCCCGGGAGTCCGGCGAAAGATGCCGGCGTCAAAATCCCGAAGGAATGGCTTGATCCGCTGCGCGACCAGGACCAAGGCAAGCCCGACATTGGAGCGTTGCCCATGGGCACCGAGCAGCTTCGGGTAGGTGTCCGCGGCCGCATCATCGCAGGCGACCTGAGCGGGCCGAAAGAGAGTGCTGAAAAATGATTGGGTGACGTGCACGCCCAGGGATTGAGCTCAAGACGCTCTGCCAGGGACCAGAAGATCACCTCCTTGACATCAGCGATAACCATCCCTCTCGACTGCCGAAAAGCCCTGGTTCCTTCCGGCGCCCTACACAAGGCCCCATTCAAGGACTACATCGAGCCCCGCGACATCATCGCCTCCCGCCATGAAAACTTCGCCCGCGGCTCACCGAGGCCCTCATCGAATACGCCCTCGCGCCGGCCCTACTACGGCTTCTCCGACGTCGACCTGGCGAAAAGCATCGTCGATTCAGCGAAAAGGAAAGACTTCACCCTCCGCCATCCATCCACGCCCTGGTAGCCAGCAGACAGTTTCAGGCGAAGTGAAGGGCGGCACTATGAACTGCGGTGACTCGTCATCGCTTTCGATTTCTACGGCCCCCCTTCTTGAGGGGCCGGCTGATCAGCATTTTCAGTTTCGATTTCCTGCCGACGAGCTTGCGGGCGAGGATGTCTTCTTCGGTGAACCGCGCCATCAGGATTTCGCCGTCGGTGGAGCGATTGTGGTCGTAGGAGATGTAGAGCGTGCCGTCAGGAGCTTGCGTGCCGTCGGGGTACGAGATGCCGTTGCGTTCGTCGAGCATCAGGCCGCCCTTCCAGGTCTTTCCTTCGTCTTCGGAGAACCAGGCCGTGAGCTTGCAGCGCTGCTCGTGCGTATCGACGGTGTCGCCGTGTTTGACGAGCAGGATGCGGCCCGAGGCGAGCCGGCGAATATGAAACCTCGCCACGGGATGCCTGATGCCATCGGGGAAAGTGGGCTTCGACCACGTCCTGCCGCCGTCTGACGAAAAGCTCTGCATGGGGCCTTTCGGCGTGCGTGCCAGCATCCAGAGCGAGCCGTCCTTACGCTCCACGATCATGTGCTCGTGCCACTCGGGGTGGGGAAACCGCACGCAGCCCCGGCGTTCCCACGTTTCGCCTTTGTCGGAAGAAACAAACACGTTCGCTCCTCGAAGCGGATCGAGCTCACGGAAGCATCCTTTGAAGCTGCGGAATCCAGTGCGCTGGTCGAGCGAAATCGGCAACATCCATTCGCCGTTCGACAGAACCGTCGGCTTGTTAAGGGTGACGCCATGCCAGATACGCCGCGGGGCTGACCACTTCGGTTCGGCCGCATCCGGGTTATCACAGCGGGCCAGCCAGACGCCGGCCCGGCCGTCGAACATGTCCATCGATTGATCGAAGATGAGCCAGAGCCGCCCGAGCGGATCTGTCCACAGATTGCCGACCAGGACACTGCGCTGTTCCGGCAGCTTCTTGGAATGTCCGTCGACCACCAGCCGTGGATGCGACCAGGTCTCGCCGTCGTTATCGCTCGAAGCAAGAACGAAAAACGCCTTGGGACTGTCACCGCCCGCGACCCAGCAGGCCCAGAGGCGACCGGCCGGCGTGCGATCCATACCAATGGTCATGCCGTAATCGAGCTGATCGTAATCGTATTCCGGCAGCGGTGAAGTGTTCAGGTTCGGCGGGACGAGTGCGTAGTCCGCGATCTCCTCCATCCGATTGATGTTGTCCTGTGTTTCCTGGTCGGTCAGAGGAGTCGGCTCGGTGGCTTCCATCTTTGTTTCCTTTCCAAAAACAAGCAGGGCGAGCTTTTTGAAACGCAGCCTCTCGCCTTTGGCCATGGTCTTCCGATAGGCGAACACACGATTGATACGACCGGGAAAAAGCTGAAATTCCGGCGTATCGACTTTCTCAGATCCGAGGCGAAGCAGATCGTGTTTACGATTGGCCGAGTGCGGCTTGCTGAGGGTCATGACGAAAACTTCTCCGCCCTGCGTGCACACGGCCTCGAAGCCTTCGATGCTCGTGTAGAGGAAGTGCCGCCCCAGCAATCGGCACGTCGGTCGCTGCAAACAGATGCTCAGCCCGGCGGACCTCTGCATGGCCACGTACTTCATGGGGGGCATCCAACGGCCGTTTCCTCTTTTGGCTTCGATCGGGCTTGCCGCCCATGGCGCACCTTTCCGCGATGTATCTCTCAACGCTGACGCCCTCGAAGGCATTCTGTGATTCTCTGACGGGCTCTGATAAGGTATAAATTCCTCAGCAGGTGACAAGAACTCCACATTCCCCAAACTTCGCGGAAGCAATGAATATGAATGCGAATGCAGCGACCTACGATGTGTTCCTCTCGCACAACAGCAAGGACAAGCCGGTCGTCGAGCCGCTCGCAGAGCGCCTGAAAGCGGAAGGGCTCAAAGTCTGGCTCGACGCATGGTCTCTTGTCCCCTTACTACCTAACTACAGAACTCATCTCGTGTGGTGGAATGAAATAGTTACCAATTCGGGAAAAACGACCCCTGTGGGCTCGCCCCGCAGGTGAAGGAGGTTGAACAGTCAGAAGTGGATGAGATTATCCAAAGACCCCCGTGAGCTCGCCTCACGGGTGAATCAGGTTGAAAGGTTAGCCCAAGAGCCAGGGAGGAAACCATTCAACCTGATTCACCTGCCAGGCAAGCTGGCAAGGGGTCTTTCCGTTTCATTCTCCCCTTCTAACCATCCAACCTGATTCACCTGCCAGGCAAGCTGGCAAGGGGTCTTTCTGTCCACTCGAATAGTAACTTTTTTATTCCAATCTTGGCCCCCTCGGCGTCGACGAGGAAACACCTTTGGGATACAGAACTTGTATCGAATTATCGATCCACATGAGATGAGTTCTGT
>JASLXP010000003.1 GCA_030740295.1 Planctomycetota bacterium | reverse complement strand
ACCTGAATGATATTTGGGTGGTTGAGCGCGGCAGCAGACTGGGCCTCACGCTCGAACCGGGCAAGAAAAGTATCATCTTTGGAAGACCTCGAAGAGAGCACCTTCAGGGCGACGCGGCGTTTCAGCTTGGTCTGCAACGCTTCGTAAACCGTGCCCATGCCTCCTTTGCCAAGTTTTCGAACGAGTTCGTAATCGCCCAATCGCTGAGCCTGCTCGTCCTGGGTGTTTTCAGGCACGAGCATATTGGTCTTGCAGTGCGAGCAGCGCACCTTCCTGCCCGCATATTCATCGGGCGCGGTGATCGGCTTCCCGCACTGTGGATTACTGCATTGAAACTTGATGAACATGACGTGATATCGGCTCGTGGCTCGCCAAGATAGTAAAGCAGTGACTGACCCAATCAACGGAACGGTCACCACTTGTGGCATTCGCAGCGAAGCATGATAGTCATGCAGGAGATGTGTTGTACGCAGGCCATCATCTGGAAGAAAGATGAACGGAAACGAAAGTATTGACACCGAGCTCGGCTTTGCTGACGTGCCGGAATCAGAGCGCACCAGGCACGTGCACAAGCTACACCCGTACCTGGGGAAGTTCATTCCCCAACTCGCCGAGCATTTCTTGAAAGAGAACTTCAAAGCCGGCGATTGGATCTTCGATCCCTTCATGGGATCCGGCACCACTCTGATCCAGGCCAATGAACTGGGCATCCATTCCATCGGCTGCGATATCCTAGAATTCAACTGCAAGATCGTGAGGACGAAATCGAAAGTCTATGACCTCGATGCTGTTGAAATTGAGATCCAGTCTGCGTTGGACCGGGTGAAGGCTTTCAGTTCTGAGCGGCTCAATCCGGATCGAAACGAGTCGCCAGGCGCGCCGAAAGATTTCCACACTGAAAGCGAGTATCTGAAGACCTGGTTCGCGGAACGTGCCCTCCAGGAAATGCTCTTCTATCGTTCCATCATTCCTGATTACGAACACCAGGACCTGCTGATGATCGTTCTCAGCCGGGCAGCGCGGTCATCGAGACTGGTCGCACATTTTGATATCGCCGCGCCGAGGGCACCCATGCGCGAACCGTATTACTGCTACAAACACAACCGTACCTGCAAGCCCATCCAGCAGTGCCTCAAGTTTCTGCGCAAGTATTCAAAGGACTCTCTGCTGCGTTTGCGCGAGTTCGAAAAGGTCCGGACCGCTGCCGAGATTCATGTGATTTCTGCGGACGCTCGTTCACTTGGATTGGAGCACAAGCTGGACGGCATCTTCACTTCGCCGCCGTACGCAGGCGCGATTGATTACCATCAACAGCACATCTACGCGTATGAGTTGTTTGATATTGAGCGGCGCGAGGAGCAGGAGATTGGGCCCAAAATCGGCGGCAGATCAAAGAAGGCACGGGATGAATACGTGAGTGAGATCGCGCGGGCTCTCAGAAACGCAAAACGATTCCTGAAACCGAATGCCCCGATTTTCATCGTGGCACACGACAGCTTCAACCTTTACCCGTCCATTGCCGAACGGTCTGGCCTGAAAATCAAGGATGAATACCAGCGTGCCGTGACCAGCCGTACGGAACGGGAGACCAGGCCCTACAATGAAAGCATCTTTACGATGGTGGACGGAGATTGAGGTAGATGTTTCCGCCTCTGTAAGCGGCCACGGAGTGCCCGCACTACTCCCGTGGTCTTGTCGCTCAGCGACAAGATGGTTTAAGCGGTCACGGAGTGCCCGCACTACTCCTCTCAGCTCGATGTCTGCTCCCGCACCAGCTCGCCAAAAAGCTCCGGCCTTCGCGTACGAAGCGTGTAATTCGGATGACTGCGCTGCCTGGCCAACTCTTTGGCCTCGAGCACGTGAACAATCATCTCATCCTTAATCTGCTTCGTCTGCGTTGCTTTCAGCAGATCGCCATCCGGCCCGAAGATCATCGCTCCCCCCGGATGATGCGGCTGGTTCGGATGGTCGGGGGGATAGATGTCCACAATCCCCGCTCTACCCGCCTGATCGGCGTAAACGCAGAAACAGGCATTCTCTCTCGCGCGCATGGGATAGGTGTGCCGAAAGTATTCGAACACCTGACGGCGTGCCGCAGCTTCCGATTCCGGAGTATCGTCCCACATGCTTTCGCGAGCCGCGTGCGGCATCAGGAGAACATCCGCGCCACACAGAGCCAGTATCCGACAGACTTCAGGGAACTGGTTGTCATAGCAGATGGACGTGCCGACCTTGCACTTGCCGATGTTGAAGACATTCATATCCCGGCCGCCTTTGTAGTACAGAACCTCGTCGCGGCTGAGATGAATCTTGCGCTGCTTGCCAATGTAGCCTGAAGGCCCGACCAGCACCTGGGTGTTGTAGACGATGTCCCGCTCTTTTTCGCTGAGTCCAGCGGAAATGACCAGCCCGTGCTTTTCTGCAAGCAGTTCCAACTGTTTCACGCTTGCACCTTCCGGCACTGCTTCGGCAACTTCCCATGTGTTTGGCGTGCAGTGACCGTGAATCACCAATTCCGGAAAAACCACCAGGTCCGCTTTTTCTTCGGCAGCCTGACCGCACCAATCGTCGATGCTGTCCAGCACCTGCTCCGGCACGCCCATGAACCCATTCATACTGACTGCGGCAACTCTAGTGTCTTGCATATCGGGAATCGAAAAGTAATTAAGGGGTTGGCTTTCAAACTCTTCCCGCCTCTTTAACCGCAATGACCGACAAACTCAATATCGCCATCATCGGCTGCGGAGGCATCTCGGCCTCCCATTTCAGTGCATACCTCCGAACTGCCGACGTAGAAATTAAAGCAGTCTGCGACCTCAATCAGGAACAGGCCCAGGCCCGGAGGAATGAGTTCTGCCCTGAGGCCGAACTGCATTCAGACCTCGAAGAGCTCCTCGCCAGAGAGGACATCCATGGTGTCAGCATCTGCACGCCCACTTCATCTCACGCCCCAATTGCGGTTGCTGCCATGAACGCCGGTAAACACGTCCTCTGCGAAAAGCCAATGGCTGGCAGCTTTGATGAGGCCGAGCAAATGGCGCAGGCGGCCCAGAGCAACGAGCGCGTGCTGCTCATCGATCACCGTTACCTTTACGATCCGCTGGTAAAGACGCTCTGCCAGCATCTGGAGAGCATCGGAGAAATCTTCTGGCTGAGAACCCGAAGCGCCCACTTTGGGATGGGAATGGCCGAGCACATCGGCAAGACCGGCGCGCTGATCGACATCGGTTATCACCCTCTCTACACCGCGATGTTCTTCAACGGCCCGGTCACAAAGGTGAACGCCTGGCGGCGATGTTTTCTAAGGCCAGAAATGCGAGATGACAACGGATTGATGGTGCTTGAGCATGAACAGGGCATCTCCATCGTCGAAGGAAGCTTCTCGTCGCACGGTCCATTCGGCTCCACTCGCCCGATCGAGCTCTACGGCAGTAAAGGCGTCCTGCTGGCAAACTGGATTCCTCAGCCAAGGGTGACTCTGACGGTCGGGGCAGAAATGAAGGAGGTGGAAGTCGTGGCCGCGGCACCGTGGAACGTTGCCATGACCAGCCATTTCTGCGAGTGCATCCGCGGAGAGGCCGAACCGCTCTCCGGTCCGGAGGCCGGGCTCAAAGTGATGGAGGTTTTAGAAGAGGTAGAGCGCGCTGCGGGTTGATGGAGACTGTCCCTGAAACATCGCTCTCAGCAGACTAATACTCCACTCCCACCAGATACAATCCGCACGCGGGCGCGACCGGGCCGCCTTTCTCGCGGTTTTTCGCCTCCAGCATTTCTGCGACATCTTCCACACTGATGTGGCCGCGGCCCACGTCAATCAGCGCACCCGCAACAGATCGAACCATGTTGTAGAGGAAACCGTTGGCGGTGATTTCCAGTGAGATGAGATCCTCATCTTTGACCAGATCCAGCCTGGAAACGGTGCGGACGGTGTCCTTGTCCTTCGATTCCGTTGCGAACGATTTGAAGTCATGTGTGCCTTTGAGGATTTTGGAAGCAGCCAGCATGTTCTCGAAATCAAGCTGGTAGCGCACCCATGCCCAGCGGTGGCGATTCAGCGCGGGACGCCGTTTCGAGGTGCACATCAGATATCGGTAGGTCTTGGCTCTGGCGGCATATTGAGAGTGAAATTCGATGGGCACCTCTTCGGCCTGATGAACAACGATATCGGTCGGAAGATAATGATTGATTGCAGCAGCGATTCGCTCGATACCGATCTCTGTTCCGGTTCTGAAATTGGCCGTCTGCGATAGTGCATGAACGCCCGCATCCGTCCGTCCTGAGCCAATTATCCTGACTTCCTCGCCGGCGACCTCGCCAATCGCCCTCTCCAGTTCCCCTTGAATGGTCGGGGCCTCCGGCTGCAACTGCCAACCACTGTAGGCAGTGCCGTCATATTCAATACGAAGTCGGATATTGCGAAGCATCAGATTCGGCGCCTTGATGATCTGGTTTCCATTCCCCGTCTGTCCGAATCCTCTACGGCCTATATCAGTCCCAATTCCCTCAACATCTCCTGAAACTGAAGCGCATTCACCGCGGCATGCCCGGCATGGCAATTATTAAAGAATACAAACAGATTCTCGGATTTCGGGTCTGCATCCATCTCCTGCGTTCGCGGGAGCCACTCTTTGAGTTCTTCCTCAGAATAATTGTAGTTGTAACGTTCCTTGCCATCGCCGCCGTACCACTTATCAGCATCACGGCTGTGAAAACGAATATAGCCCGACGATGACGTCACACGCGGAACAGCTCGAACGAGTCCTGGCAAGGCTGGTTCATCGACCGCGCAGTATCCAAGGTTAAGGCGTTCAAGGAAGCCATAGACGGCATCGTTCTCCCAGCTCCGATCCCGGAACTCGATAACGACATTGTGTCCATCAAAATCGTCTTTGACTTCAGAAAGGTAACGCCTCGATCGCTCATTATTCTTAAAGGAATTAGGAAACTGGCATAGAACACCGGCAAGTTTGTTAGTCTCCTGCAACGGAGTGAGCGCTTTCAGAAATGGAACAGAACCGCCACGATCGTATTCATGCGTCGTCGCCTTATTCGCCTTCACGAAGAATTGAAAACCCTCCGGCGTTTTATCCGCCATCCCCTGCATTCCCTGCCTGGTCGGCATGCCGTAATAAGTGAAATTGAGCTCTACCGTATCGAAGCGCTCGGCGTACACTTCAAGCATATCCGAGGTCTTCGTTCCCTCAGGGTAGACGGGGCCTACCCAGTCCTTGTAGCTGTAACCAGAGGTGCCAACGTAAATCACTTGTAATCACCGGACAGAACGAATCCGGCCCAGTAAGAGGGATGCGGGTAGTAGCGTTTCACCAGCAATTGCGCTTTGCGCAGGCTGGCGGCCTTGTCTTCAACGGAATAATTACGATAGAAATGCTTGACTAGAATGGCAGTAGTAACATCGCTGACACGCCAGAGGGTGGACAGCAACGAATGTGTTCCAGCGTAAGTAAAGGCCCTGCTGAGACCGATCATTTCGTCACCTTTCTGCAGTTTGCCTAATCCGCTCTGGCAGGCGCTCAAGACGACCAGGTCGGCATTCAGCGTCAGCCGAAAGATTTCCTCGACTTCAAGGTTGCCGTCTTCCTCACGATCTTTCGCAAGCAGAATTCGCGAAAAGAGTGGATTCACGGAATCAAACTCGCCGTGGCTGGCTATGTGAATAATACCGTATTCAGCACTGGATTTGACCAGGGCCTGCTCGGTCGCTGAGTCGCGCTTCAGAATGTCCACCTGCGGGAACGGCCACTTAATGCTATCGACCTCTCGTTCGGCAAAGGGCAATTCCAGGGCCTCGTTCCGCAGGTCCGGGTTTCCAATCGCAAGCACCTTTGTGTTCTTTTTCCGCTGCCTTCTTTTGAATGAATAACTGAGCACGCTCGCACTGGGGACATAAAAGAGAGGCGAACTGTCGACTAAATAGTTTTCCCCATCGTAAAGGCAGGCAAAGCTCAGGTAATGCAAGTAGTCGTGTGGGACAATTCCGATCCGAGCCGTATCCTTGACGCGCTCAACGACCGGTCGAAACAGGATGTCGTAAAGCTCTGCCGATTCGTCCTTGAAATCCTTGACCGCCTGCATCAGCTTCCGATGCTTCTGGATTTTCTGGCGGAGGTCAGTCTGTTTAACAGGAGTGCGTGCTACCTCGAGAGAGTTCCGGCTGACGATCCATACAATTACCTCTTCCTTTGCGACCATGTATTCAAGCAGAACAACGCCCGGCTCAAGCAAAGCCTGAACGTTCTGAACAGATAGAGGCTGGACGGAAATAAAAGAGGATAATTCAGGATTCTTGAGCTTGATATCGATCAGAAGATCTTCGTAGGCTCTTTGCCTGATTCGCAGTTTTTCAGCAGCGTCGGCCCTTTCCTTGCCTTCGGCCTTGCTGGCTTTCTTTGCGAGGGCATCCAGTTCTCGCCTGAGCACGGCCTGTTTTCTACGCATTTCGTTCGCTGCGGGGTTGCCGAGGTCCAGTTGTCTGTTTTCCAGGAGGTCGATGAAGTTACGAGAACGGGAGCGCTCCGAATAACTGAATGCCTCGGCATTTCGTTTTTCGTCGAGCAGGAGGAGGATCATATCCTCATAGAGATCGAGTTTATTAGTGACAAAACCATTCTTGAATTCCTCGATCTTGATGGCAGCTCGCATCCTTTCCACCAGTTCGATCGCTGACTTGAAATGTTTGAATGCCCGGGGCCTGTCCCCTTTAGCGAGAGCCACTTTTCCAAGTCCCTGCTCTGCACGCCAGACTATTTCCTGGATATTAGCTCTGGTCGAGACCTTTAACGCTTCCGAATAGCTGGATGTCGACTTTTTGTCGTTGCCCAGTTTGTGATATGCGTTTCCTAGGCTGTAAAGGGACTTTACCAGATTAGTAGTGTCGCCTATCTTTCGACATCTCCGGGCCGCGCTCTGCAGGGACTGCAGGGCCTCTTCGAACTTGCCCATTCGGATAAAGGTCATACCTATATTTCGCTCGTCATAGGCGATGCCCCATTCGGTCTTCAGTTCGATGTCAATTTTCAGTGCTTTGTTGAAATGAACCAGCGCATTCTTGTAGTCCTGCTGCGCGCGGTAAATGAGGCCGATATTGTTGTGCGTGGAGGCAATCTCAATCTTGCCGTTGTTGCCTGAGATGGCCTCACAGATCTTCAAGGCAGATTCAAGATTTTCCAGAGCGCGTTCGTAATCATTCAGAGTCCAGTAGATAAGACCGAGTGTGTTAAGGATGACTTCTTCGCGAAATTTACTCTTGGCCGTTCGAGCAAGCTCGAGGGCCTCACGCTGGAGCAGGAATGCGTTCTGGTAATTTCCCTGAAACCAGTGAGTATTTGCCTTATTCGTCACAGCCTCTGATTGCAGAACAAGATCTTTCGCGGCTTTCGCCCTTTCCAGCGCTTCATCGTACGTGGCAAGAGCTTTGGGGAAATCGGCACGACGCTCATGCAGGAGGCCGAGATCGAGTGTCAACCGAGTGACCTGTTTCAGATCCTTCTCGGCATTTGATTCCTGGTATTTCCGGTTAAATATCTCCAGGGCGCTCGCATAGAACTCTTCAGCGTTCTCGTTGTCACTTAGTCGTCTGTAGTAAATGGCCCCGATGAGCCGATACTGTTTGGCGATACCGGTTTCATTGCCTAGTTCTTCGCCAAGCTGTATGGAGTCGAGGAGGGTCGTGAGTGCGGTCTGATACTGACCGGCAAGGTTTCTATCGACTATCTCGCGACGGGATTCGTCGTTTCGCTGATCGTCACATCACTAATAGTCTATATTCTCAATCAGGCACGGGAAATCGAGGGACAGGGAAGAACCTTACTCGAGGAAGCTTACCAATCTCTCGAGGAAAAAGTAGAACAGCGAACCTCGGAACTGGTGCTGGCCAATGAAGAATTGCGAGTCGAGGGTCGTGAACGTGAGAGGGCGCAGGAGGAGTCGAGGATTTCGGATAAGCGCTATCGTGATTTATTCGACGGCACCAGCGATCTCATAATGGTCCACGATTTAAATGGTCAATTCCTCGATGTGAATCCGGCGGTTCTCAAGCTACTTGGCTATGCGCGTGATGAGATGATAGACCGCTCCGTAGCCGAATTCGTCGCTCCCCTATTTCATTCGCGTTTTCGCGAAGAGTACTTGCGGCGAATAATCGAACGCGGGCACCTTGAGGGTGTTACTGTGTTTCGAGCCAAGGACGGAGCAGACTTCTATGTAGAATATCGAAACATCGTGATTAGTCGAGCCGGTATGGATTCATATGTGAGTGGTGCGGGTCGAGATATAACAGCGCAACTAAAAGCAAATCGTGTGCTGGGAGTCGCGAAGCACGCCGCCGAGACCGCAAATTTGGCGAAGAGCGATTTTCTTGCGAATATGAGCCACGAATTCAGAACGCCGCTGAATCACATAATCGGCTTCACCGATTTGGTCGTGAATAAATCGGCGGGCGATTTGACCGAGAAACAACAAGAATATCTCGATGACGTGTTGTCGAGTAGTCGGCATCTGCTATCTCTGAT
>JASLXP010000002.1 GCA_030740295.1 Planctomycetota bacterium | reverse complement strand
AGATCGCCTTGACTCAGGACGACGTGGCCGGCGCTACCGAAATCTATCCGACCACCGGCGGACAGAGCGGCTTTGGGCGGATCACGGGTACGGTCTTGTTGAACAACGCTGCGGTCTTTGCGGGGCACGTGGTCGCGCTGAATTCCAGCGGGATTCCAGTGGTCTCCACCGTGATCGATTCGACCGATGGCTCTTTCACGATTGCCAATGTGCCTGCCGGTACTTACCGCGTGTATGCCGAGCCCTACGACCAACCAGTCACCTCAGCCAACCTGTTTGGCGGAGTCTTCGGCCGTACTTTTACGACGGACTTCAATACTACCTTCCACGGCGGCACTCCAGATCCATCTCTGGCCACAACCATTACTGTTGTTGCGGGTCAGACGAATGCAAATACGAACATTAATATCTCCCTGGGTGCCTCGCCGAATCTGACGCAAATCGGCGAGGCGGCGCTGGGAACGACACCGACATCACTCGGAGGTACGGCGCTCTTCAAGGATCAGGGGGACCAGTTCACCATGAGCGTTTCCGGCGCCAACATCAACGCCACGGGAACGGTAACGGTCAGCGGCAGCGATATCGCTGTATCCAACCTCAACATTTCGAACAACGTCGCCACCATGGATATCAACATCCCGGCCAGTGCCACACGGGGCGCGCGGGACATTGTTTATATCGAGGCAGGCCAGAACTCCACACTATCGGGCGCGCTGGTCGTCGGAGCTGCCGGCATCACAGGTGGCGTAGGTGGTGGTACCCCTCCACCGATTGCAGAGGGCAAGTTTCAGGTAGGTGCCGGTGACGGCCTGATTGACGTGGAATGGATCGACCCTGCAGGGACGTTCGATGCAGTGCTCGTCGCAATCGGTACCGAGAGGTTCCCAACGGCCAAAGTAGAGAATGGCGCGGTCATCGTCGATTCAACAACAGGGGTAGAACAGTTTCGCGGCCTGGACGGTCAGCGTCTCACTATCTCAGGAGTCACAAACGGCTCACGTAGATTTGTGACTTTCTTTACCGTCTCAGGTGCCAGCTTTTCTGTGGCGAGCGCTGCAACAACAAGGGCCGTCAGCGGCGCAGATGGCATCAATTGCTTCGAGAGCTTTTTCGGTCTGGGCACATGCCCCGGCGGCGGCACCGCGGGCCAGACCGGCCATTCCTCCTGCTTCGTAGCCACCGCCGCTTACGGTACATCCAGTCAGCCCAAGGTCATGACGTTGCGCCAGTTCCGTGACGAACACCTGCTCTCCGCCGGCGTGGGTCGAGGCTTCGTACGCACCTATTACGCCAACAGCCCATCCGTGGCAGGTCAGGTGAGAAAGTCGGAAATCGTGAAGGCAGGGATTCGCCGGCTGATCGGGAGATAGGTAGCGACGCAGGTTCTTTATCTGCGGAACCCAAGATTCTGTCCCACAGCGACACTCACCCCACAATCTTCCTCAGATACTCACGGGCCTCGGCCAGTCGTTGCTCCGGCGTCAGATCTCCTCTGAAATCTTCGATGGAAACGTAGCCGTCGTAGCCCACCTGCTCGAGGCACTCGAACAATCCGGGCATGCTGTAGAGACCGTCAGAAAGTGGACAGCCTGACCAGTTCCATTTGACGGTGCCGTTCTCATCCCGCTCGCCGGGGCTCGGTGCATGTGCGCCGATGTGAACGTGCGCGAGATAATCGCCGAGCAGCTCGATCGCGAGTTGGATAGTCTCGAAGCCGTCCTTCACCATATTCTGTGGATCGTAGATGACGCCGATGTCTGAAGCGTCGAAATTGCTGGCGATGCGGTGCGCCAGCGAAGCGCTCGGATGCAGCGTTCCCCCATGCATCTCGATCCAGACTTTTACATGGTGCGCGCGAGTAATCTCAAGGGCCGCGCCCAGGTCCTTCAATGCCTGCTCATACAGAACATTGTAGTTTTCCTGTCCTCTGTAACCGGGACACCCAAGTCGGATGGCCGGACTTCCAAGAGCATTCGCGCCAGCGCAAAGGAGCTTCACATCCTCCAGGTCGCTCGCCTGGGCGGAAGAGGCGAAGCCGGGAATCCCCAACCCGTATTCCTGCAGAATCGCTTTGACCTCATCAGCGCGCTCCAAAACATTTTCCGGTGAGACGTTCGTGAGATGCCTGCCCCACGAGCTCGGCTCTTCATTCATGCGCTCTGCGGGAAATGGCCGAACCCGAAGCTCGATACCGTCATAGCCGAGCTCTCTGAGAAGTGCACAGGTCTGAGGCAGATCCAGGTGCGGCAGCATGACGGAGGTTGCTGAGAATTTCATGAGGATCCCTTTTGAGTAAAGTCCGCTCGGCTGATTGTTTGAAAACCTGACCCCTACCTGCCCATCACCAGCCTTGAGGATAACACCTCCGGCAGACCTGCATCCCGAATCTTTTGTGCGGCCGACTCGACATCGTATTCCAGCCGATGGATTTTCACCTCGCCGGATTCGGTATCATATGTGGCGTAACTTGCCTTGGGGTTTTCGTCGCGCGGCTGGCCGACGCTTCCTACATTTACCAGGGCCTTGTGGCTGGCGCCGAGGGTGATCTCTTCGTCCACGGTGTAGGTGAGGGTCCGCTGCTCTTGGTCCAGCACAAAGGTGATCGGTACGTGTGAATGCCCGACGAAGCAGACCTTGTCTTCGAGGAAGCTCAGCGACATGTGTGCGCTGTAAAGTGTCTCGATGTATCCGAATGCTTCGGGCGCGTGGAGTGTACTGTGCGCTATGGTGTAACCGTTCACCTGTTCCACGAGGGGCATGCGGCGGATGAATTCGAGCTCATCTTCGGACAACTGATCTCGTGTCCACTCGATGGCCTCTTTGGCGTACGCATTGAAGAACTCGAGCCCCATCTTTCCACAGACTGCGTACTCGTGATTGCCCGCGATGATGTGGTCTGTGAGCTCACGAACCATGGTCAGACATTCGTTAGGCTGGGCACCGTAGCCGATCACATCGCCCAGGCATACGTAGTATTCAACCCCGACTTCCTTCATGTGCGCCACACATGTTTCGAGTGCATCCAGGTTGCCGTGAATATCCCCAAAAACTGCGTTCAGCAAAGATACGCCTCCAATGGAATTTTGAGTGTCCTACGCTCGCTGAAAAATGCGGCAGGATTCTACATAAGTTCCCGATGTTCGAAACTCACGAGCGCGGTCAAGAGCGCGATGGCTGTGTAAGTGATGCCGTAGGCCAGGGTCAAGAGAATATACTTCGGTGAGACATACAGCCCGTAGCCTACAGCATTGGAGATATTGAAGCTTTCAAGATTGGGGATGATGGCGTAGAAGATTCGGGCGATGCCCACCAGCGGGTATTCCACCATCAGGGTGAACAGCGAATGATCCTGGATCGCTTTCAGATCCCCCACCGCTGCCTTGGCCACCAGCTCATACAGATATGAAGAAAAATTTCCGGCGAGGAAAATGAGGAGACACATCCCCAGATTTGGCAGCATGGGTAGCCGTGTGGCACCGGCAAGCGAGATGGCATTCAGCAACAGGATCATGAAATAGGACAGCACCACCCCTTTGAGAATCGGTGGCGCATATCGGCTGGCGTAACCGAGGAAGTCCTTCGGAATATCAAAGACAGAGCCGGTCTCTCCTTTGAGCGTCGCACCGATATCCACGCTCGTTTCCGTCAGCCAGAGAGTTCCAAGCAGCAGCATGGTCAGGAATGCAAAGACGCAGAAGATTGAGAATGAAATCCCCAGAAACTTGCCGAGGATGAATTCATACCGGTGCACCGGTTTGCACAGAAGGGTCAGCGCACTCTTACGTTCCAGGTCCTCAGTAATGGCAAGCGTCGAAGCAAAGATGGTGAAGAGCAGGCCGGCGATGGTGATAGTCGACAGGCCCATCTCCCGCATCATGTTGAGCTGCTCGGACCGGCCAAAGGTGAACAGGGTTATTTGCGGAAAGAAAAAAATCATCAGCCCGGCCAGCCCGCCTATCAGGAAAAGGAGCGGTTGACGGAATGTCTGGCGGGCCGTGCTTTCAGCAATAATCAGAATCTTCATGACGTGATCTTGATGGTACCGGGAAGGGCTCGATTATAGCAGTATTACCGTTCTGCTTTCTTCCAACTTCATAATCAGAATAAGTCTGTCACAAAGTGTACCTGTATGTTACGGTTTGATCTTTCCGCGGCGGCTTCCAATAATCCGCGTGGCCTTAATGGGAGGCCAGAACAGCCAACAGCTACCTAATTTCGGCAGGAGTCGTACATGTCTTGGGGACAGGGAAAAATCTGGATGAACGGGGAACTCGTGGACTGGGCGAATGCCCAGATACACGTGATGACCCACGCATTGCATTACGGTTCGAACGTGTTCGAAGGCATTCGCTGCTACGATACGAAAAACGGGCCGGGGATTTTTCGCCTGGATGAGCACGTCGAGCGGCTGGTGAATTCGGCCAAAATCTATCGAATGGACGAAGACGAAAAAGTCAGCTTTGACGCTCTGAAGCAGGCCTGCATCGATGTCGTGAAGGCCAATGATTACGGGAGCTGTTACCTTCGCCCCATCATCTGGCGCGGTTATGGCGGCATCGGGCTCAACCCTTTCAATTGTCCCATCGAGGTGGCCGTGGCCGCATGGGAATGGGGCAGTTATCTCGGTCCTGAAGCGCTTGAGAAAGGCGTCAACGTTTGCGTTTCTTCCTGGAACAGGGCGGCGCCCAACACCTTTCCCTCACTCGCCAAGGCGGGCGGAAACTACATCAACTCCCAGCTCGTAAAAATGGAGGCCGTACTTGGTGGCTATGACGAAGGCATCGTCCTGGACAGCTATGGATACGTCAGTGAAGGCAGCGGTGAGAATCTCTTCCTAATCAAGGATGGAGCGTTGTTCACGCCTCCCGAAGGAAGCGCCATACTGCCGGGGATCACCCGGGATTCCGCAGCGAAGATAGCGGCCGAGCTCGGTTACGAGCTCACGGAGCGGCAGGTTACTCGCGAGAATCTATATATTGTGGATGAGCTCTTCTTCACCGGCACTGCCGCGGAGATCACCCCAATCGCCACCGTCGACAAAATCACTATCGGTGAAGGCAAACGAGGTCCGATTACTACAGAGATTCAGCAGTACTTCTTCGAGCTCCTCAGCGGCGAGCGTGAGGACAAGTTTGGCTGGCTGACTATGATCTGAGCCGCCTCTGCGAGCCACTCTCGAGTTTCAGGATTTCTTCCCAACCCGGTCTTACATATGGCTTCCGACGAAGAAACAAGACCATGGGTAAGGCTGCTGAAGATGGCCATCTTCGGCTTCATAGCCATCATGTTCGGCTGGACGGCTATCTCCTCGGTCCCACGGATGCTCGATCAGTTGCGGGATGCACGATGCAAAACGAACCTGAGAAAAATTGCAGGGGCCATCGGTGAGTATCGCAACGAGCATAATCAGTTCCCGTATTATCTGACCGGTCTACATCCAAAATACCTCCCAACCAAAGAGTCTTTTGTCTGCTCGAACGATCGGCTGGATGGCACCGTCGGTGCACAACCGGACTGGATGAAGGCCCACGATACCGGTGACGAGGAGAATGACGTTTACCAGGTGTGGAAAGCTGCAGACCTGGACGGTTCCAGCGGCGATCCCGATTACGACCGGGATACAATGAGTTGCAGTTATCTCTACTCGCTTAATTACTATCCGGAAGCGGCGTTCGAAGGCGGCGTGTGGCGCGAGGTGGTTTACCAGACACAGAAGAATACCGGCATCCCGCTCAAGAAATTCCCCATTGTGCGTTGCTACCACCACCTCAAGGCAAAACCACCACCGAAATACAATGATTTTGGGGAGCGTCAGAAACAGGAATTTGACGACAGCTACAGCCGCCCCACGTACAACGTGCTTTACGATCTCACCTTCACCGAGCTCCCGGAAAAATGGCGGTAGCGCCCAGAGACAGCGGTTATCGAGGTATCTGGTTCACCCTCGGCCAGTTTGGCGAATACGGCGATAAATATTCGGGCGGCCTCGGCACTTACACAGCCAAGCATGTGCCCCTGGGGGTTTACTCCCCGGAATCGGAGAAGACGTTCTTCGTCTACGGTGGAGCTAAGGGCAGCGAACGGCACTTGCTGGCGATGGTCTCGTGCTTCGACCACAGAACCGGACAGGTTCCCAAACCGGTAATCGTTCACGACAAAGGCCTGTCCCCGAACTGGGGAAACACCACTGCCATCGTGAATGACCCTCACGATAATCCCAGCATCTGCCTTGACGAGTTCGGCCATGTGTGGGTGTTCGTAAGCGGCAGAGGGAAGGTGCGTCCCGGCTACAAATACCGCAGCGTCCGGCCCCACGATATCAGTGAGTTTGAAAGGGTCACGGAGGAAGAGATCACCTACCCGCAGCCCTGGTGGATTCCCGGCAAGGGTTTTCTCCATCTCTTCACCAAATACACAGGCGTGCGAGAGCTTTACTGGAATAAGAGCCCCGACGGGCGTGAATGGACGGAGGACAGAAAACTGGCCGGAATGGGGGGCCACTACCAGAGCAGCCGCCAGCTTGGCGAAAAAGTCGTCACCGCTTTTAACATGCACATAGACGGCGTTCCGGACACGCGCACCAATCTCTACTTTGCGCAGACGGATGACATGGGCGATTCCTGGCAGACGATCACGGGCGAACTCATCGAGACCCCAATGGCCGATCGCCATTGCAGCGCGCTGGTGCGCGATTATGAAGCCGAAGGACGAATGGTGTACATGAAGGACATCAACTTCGACCGCGAAGGAAACCCCATCATCCTGGTCATCACCAGTTCAGGCTTCCCCGCAGGCCCGGAAGGCGACCCCCGATTCTGGACCACCGTGCATTGGACGGGAAGCGAATGGGCATTCCACGAAGTGACCCGGACCACCCACAATTACGACATGGGCTCAATCTACGTGGAGGGCGATGCCTGGCGCATCATCGCGCCCACCGAGTCCGGCCCGCAATACCACGGCTGCGGCGGCGAAATGGCCATGTGGCTCAGCCAGGACGAAGGCAAGTCATGGGAAAAGGTGCGAGACCTCACATCAGACAGCCCTCGCAATCACGCATACGCCCGCCGTCCAGTGGACGCACATCCCGACTTCTACGCTCTCTGGGCGGATGGGAATCCGGATGAATTCTCTGAATCGCATCTCTATTTCTGCAATCAAGCTGGCGACGTGTGGGAGTTGCCGTACGAGATGGATGGAGATTTCGCTGTGCCGATTAGAGTGCATGGTGCAAGTGGCTGATTGGGAGAGTCCAGCCACGATGGTCTTACATTCTGGCCCTCTTATGCAGCAACAGAGCCAGCACTCGGTCCCAATCCTCATTCACCGTGAGTTGATGGTATTCGATGCCAAAACTGGCCGCGCCGTCCCTCAGCTTTTGGCCATGATCGAACACGACGTCTCGGTAAGCATCCCGGATCTCCAACGGGTCGGCGCCGTCCAGTTGTCCCGTTTCCAAATCACGGTAGAGGGTGAAACTGGTCTGTGTCAACTCTTGCTCATCTTCGTGAACCACCTGGTAGAGAATGACGTCATGACCGCGCAGCGCGATCTGGCCCAAGGCATGAGTCAGCCCATCCGGATCTTCATAACAATCGGAAATGGCAATGATGAGCGACCGTCGCCTGACGAGATTCGTCAACGACATCGCGCAGCCTTTCAAATCCGTTTCACCTTGAACATCGAGCTCGACCAGCTTCCTGAAAAATTCCGCCAGATGACGATTTCCCGTTTTCGGGGGCAGCCAATCGGTAACAGAATCCGAACACGACGCCAGCCCAAACCGGTTCTGGCCCACCAGACACAGATAGCCGAGCATGGCCGAACAGTGCATCGCAAACTCAACTTTGCTCATCGGCCTTTCGCCGAAATTCATCGAGCCGGAAAAATCCATCGCCAGAATCACATCCAGATTAGTGAACTCCTCAAACTCACGAGTGACCAGCCGATCGGTGCGGGCATAGACCTTCCAATCCAGGTGACGAAGGTCGTCACCGGGTTGATACTCTCGATGCTGCATGAATTCCGTTGAAATGCCTTTCGCCCTCGAGCGGTTCGCGCCCTTCATGTAGCCATCGATCCGCTTGCGGGCAAAGATCTCGAGTTTCTTGATCCGGGCAACCGCGGCCGGTGTGAGAAGTTCAGACTGTTTCATGCGCTGCATTGTGATGTCAGCGAAGGGAGATGGAAAGCAGGAATCGTTACCCCGTGTAGCATCGCAAGCGCCATCACCCTTGTGATTTCTGCAAGTTGGCAGCGTTTTGTAGTGCAGGCTTTAGCGTGTTTCTGACTGCGACAGAACACGTTTGAGCGTGCTCTGCAAAACGCTCATTTGACTTTCTTCAAGAGAAGCTGGTGGCAGCTACGATGAACCGTATGAAACGGATCCTCAAAATCGAGAGGCTGCTCTTCCCGGGCACAGACATCTGGCTCAAAGACCAATCAGTTCATTTCAGATGGCTCGCCACGCTCTGCTTGCTCTCCGTAGCCTCGCTTTCAGCCTTGACCGTCCTGATGCCGAACGTCTGGCTGAGGATGGCCATTTTCTATCTTGTGTCGTGTCCGCTTGTCATCTTCACGACCAAGATACAGTGGGCAGATCTTGTACTCCTCCAATGGCGAGACCTGGCCCTGGGGCCCAGTGCTGCAGCGATTCTTTACGCGTTGGGGTGGGCTGGATTTACAGTCCTTGGACTCCTGCTGCCTGGGACCCAGAAACAGACAGCCGAGATATACGCATGGAAGGATCAGGTGAGTGTGCCGCTCGCCATTTTACTCCTGGTTTTCGTCATCATTCCTGGCGAAGAAATCCTCTGGCGCGGCGCGGTGACTGTGCCGCTCGCAGCAGCGCTGGGGCCGATTGCGGGCAGCGTGGCAGGTGGGATCGTGTTTGCCATCGCCCACATCGCTACGGGATCGGCATTGATAGTGATGGCCGCATTGGCAATGGGAACTTTCTGGGGTCTGATGACGTTACGTTGGCGAAGCCTGATACCGGCCGGGCTGTGTCATCTCATCTGGAATCTCTCGGTCTTATTTATCGTTCCATATTAGGCCACGGTTCCCATAAAAAAAGCCTTGAACCAAGTGGTTCAAGGCTTTACCTCTCCGATCTGTTTAGGCTCTTCCAGGCTTTCCAGGCTTTCCAGGCTTCAGACCATCAAGTGCCCCTCTCCGACACAAGATGATGACATTGGAAGCTACGACTTCTTCCATTTCTCCCCGAAATGTCACTTGTCGCCCCCCTAGACGACTGTTATCCAAAACCTGGGGAGTGTGCCCATAAAGTTGCCTAAACTGCGATGCAATGTGATATTGCATCAAATTCTACGCTATGCCTTTTAAGCAAAGGCGGTACCAGACTCTGAATAAACTGAAGGTCTTTTCTGTGAGAAGTTCTTAGTGCAAACAGCACAATCAGTTAAGAACAAGGAGGTTTCGGTACCATACTCCCGCATCGCCTTTGGCGCCGTCTTTCTTGACACTCGCGGCTGTAACGAAACATGCCAACCAAAGAACGGATTATTGCCCGTGTAACAATCTGGGGCCGAGCTTAGAACCTGTAATCCACCTTTTCCAGCATGCCCGTCTCGTGCGCCGCTTTCATGAATAGAAGGATGCCGCGCATCTGGTAACTCAGGAGTTGAGTGTTCGGCATCAGCATCATGACGTTCAGGATGACGTCGTCGCCGATCTCGATGAATTCGCCCGGAATCCGCATCTGGTCGACAATCATCCCCCGGTCGAGACAGTATTCGAGCATCCGCATACCGCGACGGACATATCGCTCTTCTCCGGTCGTGTAATAGGCGCAAGCCAGACCGGCCATGGCAAAGCCGGCTGCCTGTTGCATTGGAAACGACTGTTCCGGCCCGGTGATGTAGACAGCAATCCCTTCCGGCGTGCAGGTGCGTTCATCCATGAAGGATTCTGACGCGGTCGTGACGAGTTCTTTAGCGACGCTGTCTTCGTAAAGTCTCCAGGTGTGGTAAGCACCCATGACTACGGTCGCGGTGTGGAACGCGTTGTCTCGCGGCAGCCAACTCCCGCCGGTTGGGAAGGTCATGGTCAGGCCATTGTTCTCGCGACAGTAATCCAAAAGATCGCTGCAAAGCTGCAGCATGATCTCCCGGACGTCTCCGCGGCCGAGGACCTCCTGCATGGCGGCCATCTGGATCAGTCCCCATCCGCAACCTCGCGTGTAAGGTTGAGGGTTGGTCTTGAATGCACCCGCCTCTGCACGGCGGACGATCCAGTTTCCCATCTTCTCCAATATTTCTTTCGGTCGAGGATCGCCGGTGGCGAAGTACCACTCACGAAAACCTTCTGCCCAATTGTGGCACGGGCTCGTCCGGCCGGACCAGTGTCCTGCCGAGTGAAGTCGCAGTGCGCCGCTGTTCAGCGGATCGCTGCTGTGATCACAGAAATCGACGTCCGCCCAGTGGAGGATGCTGTCACGATAATCCTTGAAATACTGGAAGAGCCCCGTGCGAACGAATTGCCGCCAGACATGGAAGGGGTGATCGCCTTCCAAATTGTTCCAGACGATTTCGCCTTTGCCGCGAAGTTGGTTGGTGTAGAGAGCGGAATAGTCGTCGCCCCAGTTCATCTTGCCGTAACCGCGGTTGCGATTGTACGCGAGATCGAAGAGCGTGGTCTCTGTGCGCGGATATGTATCCGGCTGGTGTTCGAGGAGCTCCTGAAAGACGCCCCCCTGCTGGCAGGCGGCCACAGGCGTTCGCGCCATTGGCGGTTTACAGATCGCATAGCCCAGTGCGCGCTCCGTCCACGATGAATCGGCCTCGACAAAAGCCAATCCGAACTGGTGCGTCTTGCCCGCTCCCTGCTTGAGCTCCAGGGGCTTTTCACTCCAGGCCGGCCAGAAATCGAGGCAGGCTTCGTTCTCGGTGAGCCTGACTCCATAGGGAAAGTATTCAAAAAAATTGCGTATGCCTAACACTGTCCGGCTCTGACCGTCAGC
>JASLXP010000001.1 GCA_030740295.1 Planctomycetota bacterium | reverse complement strand
CGCACACAGACATCATGCGGCTCTGCGCGGATCTGCTTCAGGATTGAATCAGGGAATCGTGATTTGGAACATCGGCTGCGCCTTGCTCGGCGGCGACCATGGCCGAGCATCTCATAGATCACCGGAGTCCCGCTGACTGGCCAGCATCAGCGGCCACATTTCACGGCTCAACCGTTCCATCCCTCTAATGCTGCGAAGATAACGGGTTGCGGGCAAAGTCAGTCATTCGAGCATCGTCTGCGCCCGTTCCTCCGGTCCTGGTTTCAGCCCACGGTTCATGATGAATCGTGCACAGGTGTTCCAACGGAGGATGGCATCATCGTTGCCGGCCGGCTGGATAGATTCGGCCACTTCAAATTCCTGCATGGCCTTCATGAACCATTCATAGGCAACATGATTCGACCCCGGGCTGCCACGATGCAGGTGCGCCTTGGCCCGGCGTTCGTGAATGACTCCCCTGTAATAAGCTCGCATGTATTCGCTGGGCAAGCGACCGACCAGGTCTCTTGCTTCAGGAAACTTTGTGCGCAACTGCGTATCGAATTGGTCGGACATGGCAAGCAGGAGAACAACCATCGCCTGTTCGTTCTCCGGCTGGGCAACAAGGATGTCGAGACAGATGCTCTCGGCCTCGCCCGGTTCGTTGAGAACGCGGTACTGTCTGGCCTTTTCCAGGGCAGCTGGAATCGCGTCAGAATGCAGGGATTTTAATTCGAATTCTGTCATCTGGATTAAGACTTCGAGGGATTGAATCTACTGTCGAAGTTAAGTGATCGGCTACGAAAAGTAAACGGAGGTAAACGGTCGGAATGTGAATCCTCTCCCGGGTTGAGACCGGCGGCTAATTGACGAAGTACCGACGGGGCCTTCTGTGCGACCCAACATAGCAGAAGGTGGTTACTTGAGTCATGCAGGGCATGGGGGGCGTCTTGGCGAAAACTGCCTCGTCTGCTCTTATTCAGCCTTCCATCGTTCCCTCTTTTCCAAACCCTTATGCTGAAGCTCATGCCTCTTGGCATCACTCTCCTGTTGTGTGTGCACATAAGTGCCCTGGCGGACGCCAGGCCTAACATCGTTCTGATTCTGGCGGACGATGTGAGTGCGGACATGTTCTCATGCTACGGTCAGCCCGGTACGGCGAAGACGCCAAACATCGATCGGATTGCGGCCGAGGGCGTGAGGTTTCGTACCTGCTTTGCCCCGGCCATCTGTGCGCCCTCGCGAGCGCTCCTCATGACAGGAGTCTATGCAAATCGGTCGGGCGTATTTCGCAATGACATGTGGGCATCAGGCTCGAGGGGCACTCTATTCACGAAGCAGCACAGTTGGGCAAAGTTGCTCCGGCAAAACGGATACAAAACCGCCATTGCGGGCAAGTGGCATTGCGGCGCCAAAAACCCATGGGAACCTGAAGTGGGCTTTGATGAATACTGTCTCTGGGAAGGGCCGGAAAAGATAAAGAGCCACACGGGGAAGGATATCATTGCCGATGGCCTGCGGAAGCCCATGAAGCTGCCAGACACTCGTTACTGGTATCCGTCGACGGTCCAGAACGGCAAATATGTCAAGGTTACGGAAGGTGATTTTGGCCCGGATATCCGTTGCGAATTTCTCATGGATTTCATGACGCGAAAGGCGAAGGCGAACGAGCCGTTTCTTGCGTACTGGCCGACGGTGATCCCGCACGGGCCCTATTCCACGACGCCCGACGCGGGCAAGCAGATGGATATCGAATTGCCCAAACCGGATACAAAGGGAATGAGCGGGGAGGAGAAAACGCGCGCGCTGGAAGCATACAGCGGCCGACAGCAACAACGCTTCGCCAATCTCATCCAGTATATGGACAAGCTGATCGGCAAACTGGTCGACAAGGCAAAAGCGCTGGGCATTGAGCAGAACACCTGGTTCATTTTCTGTGCGGACAACGGTACTGCGGTGACCGCAAAAGACCGTGGTGTGGAGCGCGGCGTTCACGTGCCTTATGTGGTGAAGGGGCCGGGCGTCAAACGTCGCGGGGTTACCGATGCGCTGACCGATTTTTCTGACGTCGCGCCCACGCTGTTGGATATCGCACGCGTCGAGCACCCGAAGGACGTCCTGTTTGATGGCAAGAGCCAATTGCCATTCTTGAGCGGGAAGTCCGATAGCCATCGTGA
The DNA here is from genome assembly GCA_030740295.1 of Planctomycetota bacterium. The sequence continues at coordinate 15,825 of JASLXP010000001.1, read as the reverse complement.
CTGGATTTACGCATATACGGGCCCGGTTCAGGTGTTCCGCACCGAGGACTATCTGCTGGAAGCCAGATCTCCTTTTTATGGCAAGCCCGAGGGGCGTCTCTATCTCACGGGAAAGAACCGTTATGGCCGCGATTACGTCAGGCTGCGTAAGAGCCCGGAACAGGCAGAAGTATGGTCGTTGTTCGATGGGCTCATCAAGAGCCTTCCGTCCCATCTTGAAAACGACCATCCTTTCTGGGCGTCCAGGCACGGGAAGAAATGGTTCACAAAGAATGACAAGCAGCAAGCGGCGAAGAAGCAGCTCTATAACCATCCGGATTACATTCGATACGACCAGAAAGATTGAGGAAGTTCATCTACCGAAATTTGATGGTCGTATGCTTCGTGGTCACAGAGCCTGGAGTCCTTCGCGTTCAAGTGTGTCTCGGTGAACCTGTGTCTGATTGATGGTGTTTCACTTCCTGTAATTTCTGGGCTGCCAATTGGTGCCGAACAATGCGAGGAAACTGAGTCGAATAACGCCCAACCGACAGCTACCCTCGGGAGCATCGTGCACGATCCGCCAACACGCAGAGCCAAGACTGAAAGGACACCCTATGACAAGACTCGTTTCCATCCTGATCGCAATCACATTTCTTGCCTCGCTTGCCTCTGGGCCTTCGTCGTTCGGCGATGTCTTCGAACTGCGGACCTACACGACTAACGAAGGCAAGTTAGACGCGCTCAATACCCGTTTTCGCGATCACACTGTGCGGCTGTTCAAGAAACATGGAATCGAATCGGTTGGTTACTGGGTGCCGACCGCCCCAGAGAAATCGAAGAACACTTTGGTCTATGTCATCCGGCACAAGAGTCGCGAAGTAGCAAAGGCCTCCTGGAAGGCGTTTATGGCAGACCCCGATTGGAAACGAGCTGCGGCAGACTCTCAGAAAGCTGGCCGGATACTGGCGAAGAGGCCGGAATCCGTGTTCATGGAAGCCACTGATTATTCGCCGACCTGGAAGAACGGCGATGCGGACGCCGACGACGTATTCGAGCTGCGAATCTATAAGGCGGCTGAAGGCAAACTGACAAAGCTCGATGCCCGCTTCCGCGACCACACCATTCGGCTGTTCAATAAGCAGGGCATGCAGTCCGTGGCCTATTGGCATCCAACCGACGAACCGGATTCTAAAGACAGCCTGATCTATATCATCAAGCACAACAGCCGCGACGCTGCGAAGCAATCGTGGAAGAAGTTTCTGGCCGATCCCGAATGGAAGAAAGCGGCGAGAGAATCCGGCGTCGGCCGTCTCGCGAAACGGCCGGAATCGATTTACATGAAGGCCACCGATTACTCAGCGATTCGTTGAAACTGGTCTGATGGTGCCGCCCCGGGCGGCTGTCTGCCAAAGGAATCAGAAGTGCATCTCGTGGGGAAGCCGGTCACCAGTCTGAGCCTGTTGATGATCCACTGCTCGTCAATCTGTCCAGCCGAGGAGGCGCCACCCCCTGCCGCCCGCTGGGTGCAAAGCTACGACGCGGGTTACATCGATGAAAACGGCGCTTTTGCGGGCGGTTCCGAGATCATGCATCTCGTGGCACACAAAGAGAAACTCTACGCCGCAAATGGCTACTGGCTTGATGCCAGGTGGGTGATTCCGCCGGACGCCCAGAAACAATCGGCACAGGTCCTGCGATTGGATTCATCGAACGGGGCCTGGCAGGTTGATCTGGATATGGGCAAATCCAACGGCTTTGACCTTCGTTACATGAAGGGCAACATTCTCAAGTCGGTCACCTTTACTCGGGATGCATCCGGCAAGCTCTTGCCAAAGCCGCAGAACCTCTTGGTGATGGCCGCCGGCGCGAACTTTGAGGGAGGCGGTGCCGTTTCCGTCTGGGTGCGCAACGATGACAGCGGCAAGTGGAGACACGCACTCGTCCGGCATGGTTCCCGTGCGGGTGGAATACGATGGGTCCCCCGAGACATGGAGATTTACAGAGACAAGAAGACGGGCGTCGAACGGCTGTTTCTGTTGCTTGGCAACCCTGGTGTCGCCTCGGGCGTTTACGATTCTGAGCACCCGGGCACAGTCCGCTGGGACCCTCACCTCGAATTCCCTTTCCTCACCAGGGGCAACTTCAGGACCCGTCCCCTCGGCATCGCTCAGGCCAACGGTGCGCTGTACTTTTCGGAAGGCAGTTCCATCTACAAACGCAATGATGGCGAACGGCCCTCATACACCGAGATCATCAATCTCGAACATGACACTGATACTGACGTCGGCGGCGTCCGCGGCCTGACATCCATCAGAAGTCCCAAAGGCAAAGGCGAATCACTCCTGTTTCTGTGGGCGCCCGGTGGCCGTTCGAGAAGCGACGTCAAACGTCTCGATCCGGATGGCTCAGGCGGCTACACCTTGCACGCCGAAGCGAACATGGCTGACCTTATGAGCAAAAGACTCGGCGTCACCGTTCCCTATTCGCTCGCCGCACACAACATGATGTACCCGGTGGATCATCCATTGACCGGCGAAACGGTGCATATCATCGGCTTTCAGGGAAACATCCGTGGCAAAGACGAGCTGCGCTGGAAGGGAAGCGCTCTGTATGGCGGTGCCATGTATGCTATCCGCACGGCAGACCAGAAATACACCATCCAGGAAGTCAACAATTCATATGTGCCCGGCAAAGTCGTGCTGGTGTCGCCGCGCACATTCTGTGTGTCCCCCTTCAGAGACAACCACCTCTTCATCGGGGGCCACGATGCCAGCAACAGAATATCGGACGACATGGCCTGGATTTTCAAAGCGCCTCTCGATGTAGCGCTTGGATTATCCCCCGGCCATGACGCATCGCCTCCTCGGGCTCCCTCGCCCCCTGCAACCCGTCTTTTGAAGGGACCAATCTTCGAACTGCGCATCTATCAGGCCAACGAAGGCCGATTCAAACACCTCATCAAACGTTTCCGAAACCATACGGCCCGTATATTCAAAAAGCATAGACTGGAGGCGATTGGCTACTGCATACCAACAGACGGATCGATGATCAGAAGGCGAAGGTTCGTCTATATACTCAAACACCCCTCCCGTTACGCGGCATACGAAAACTGGAATCGTTTTTCACACGACAGAGAGTGGAAAGCCGTCCTCGACATCCCCGAGTTTCAAGGGTTGCTCGCCGAGAGACCTGAAAGCATTTTCATGACTGCCAATGATTATTCCGCGGCAAACATGAACGCGATCAAAAAGCCGGGAGGCATTTTCGAGCTGCGGACCTACGTTGCCAACCCAGGCAAACTTCCCGACCTCAACGCCCGCTTCCGCGAACACACCACCCGCATTTTCAACAGCCACGGCATCAATAACGTTGGCTACTGGACACCTTTCGATAAACCGGAAATCGACAACACTCTGATCTACCTCATCCATCACACCAGCCGCAAACAGGCGGACGCCAATTGGCAAGCATTCAACAACGATCTCGAATGGCAGAAAGTCGCCAGGCAGTCACAGCTCGATGGCAAACTGTTGGCCCGGCCACCCGACCGCCTCTACCTGAAGGCGATGGATTTTTCGCCGCTGAAGTGATCCTCCCTTACCAGGAGCTGTTTCACGCTCCAGGCTGAAGGGCTCTCATGCTAATCGGTGTCGAGCCTGGCCTGCACTGACATGCCATGGAGGCAATTGAAACGCAGGACAGTTTTCCGGTTGTCTTGTGAGGTGATGGTGACGTTTTTTGCTGGAGCAATGAGATTCCTGTTTCCCGTAAGCGTCACCAGCACAGGACGCGGCCGGCTTGGTGAATACTGGTTCATATCCCGGTTGATAAAATCAAAGGTAGGCGTTGGCGCATCAGGATCGAGGAGACCCAGATCGGGGTTGGAGACGCCGATCTGGATTTGCCCACCGGTTAACTGCCGGCATATCACCAGACAAGGTTCACTCACTTCGGCAATGATGGGATGCTGAGCCTTCGCCGGTTCGAAGAATACGAGGCCGCTCATCCGCTGGCCTGGAAAATCCACGTGATGCAGGGCGTCTGTCTGCTTCACGACGCGGTAATACTGCTCGGGCCTTTTCGCCAGACGTTCAACGGTGTCAGCACCGCGAACGAGAATAGCCATCTCGTATGAAGCGTCGCGCGGTTTGAGCCCATGATTCATCCAGGCCGCAGCATAGTTTCCTTCTGAGGGCGTCTTGCCATCGTGACGGAACGAGCGCTGTTCACCCTTGAATACCTTCAGATTGGCCGTGTCCGGTACGAAATAACCGTTGCCGGCGGGATCGACCAGGCTGCGTGACGGAAGGATCTGAAACTCATCGGGCTTGTCGAGGAACGATTGAAAGAGGGTTGTTTCGACTGGATGGACACCGTCGCCGCCGGTGATTCCTGTGCCAAGCAAGACGAGCAGATCATCGATAAAGAAGACACTCTTGCGGGCCTGGAGGTCGATGCGCGTGCCGTCGCCGAAAGTCGGCTGGTTCAAAATCATGCCCCAGGCGCCGTTCTGACCATCGCAGGAGACAGCTCCGAGGAATGTCTCTGAACTGAACCGCCGGTGCTGCAAAGACTGGCTTGGACGAACAGGAAAGTGGACGGAGGTGGTGCCGGGCATGCGATACCAGTCCCAGCCATGGTCGAGTCGATAGCCGCTGTCGATGTCGTTGACCGGATTTCCCCGGGCGAAGATGGTGAGCATGCCATGACTGAGGTACTGGCCATAGACGTTTTCATTCGCTTTACCTGCTTCGTAATCCCAGACGTATTTGCCGGTGCCTTTGACCGCGGCCATCCAATTGTCTCGGCGATGCAGGGCGAGGCCGGCGTAAGGCTTGTACCAAAAGCCATTGGGGTCTGATTCGGGTTGAATGTCGTCGGCGATCAGTTCCTCGAGCATTTCCAGTGGATACAGGCCGCGCAGGCTTTTGCCGCGCCCACCGGAAAACAGGAAGTTCAGGCCGACTTCATCGGTATCCCAAAGACGTGCGAAGACCGGTCTCATGGACGGATTATTCAAACCCAATGACGAAGCAAAGATCAGAATACCAGTCATCACCCCGGTCTTGAGTTGGTGCGAATTGAGAGGCATTCTGCCCCGAATGCCGAAGGGCATGTCATATTTCTGGCAGTAAAGACGGTAAGTCAGAATCAGCTTTCGGAGATTCTCGATTGATTGTGGTTCGACCGAGTAGCTCGTTTCACGAAGGACGTGGATTCCAAACGCGGCCTGAGGAATGAAGCCGCCCGTATAGGCATTGCCATAGATGCCGCGATGGTGGAACCCGGTGAAATCGGGCTTGATGGTGTCCGCCCAGCCCGGGATGACTTTGAGCGAGTCGGTGAAGACGCGACTGGCTTCGAGCAGCATGCTGTGCCTGCGCTCGGGATTACTCTCCAGCAGCGCGGAGACCAGGGTGGTATCGCAGTAATTCTGGATGGCATCGGATTGCACGCGATGCCGGAATGCATCCGGGTTGGAATAAGGCTCATAATAACGCACATGGCCTGATGTCCGTCCGAGGATCTCCAGGTGGCGGACAAGTGACCGGGCGTTTCTGAAAGTCTCGGTGTTCTTGAACCATGGCTCCATCAAAAGGACCGACTGACACAATGCGCCCATCCGCAGTTCCATACGAGGGAGATTGGCGGCGACGGGTGTCGGCCTGGGAGCGCCGTCCATGTTCATACGAAGTTCGTTGTTGTGGAACGTCATTCCTGCGCGCACACCACGGCCATGCAGATACTCCAGGCATTTGAGGTAGCATCGCAGGACCCCTTGATTGCGGTAATGCGGGCTGCCAGGCGCATTCACACAATAGCCGTACGCCAGCGGAAGAAGGTATTGCTGCAGGAGAGGTGAATAGACTGTGGCTTCCTCCTTGTGCCCCGGCTCTCCTGGGAACGCACGGAAAGGAGAACTGTTCTTTTTCGAAAAATCGAATCTCATCGCACGTGCGATCTGTTTTCTGATCTGTTTCAGGAATTGCCTGCCGGCCTCCGCTCCGAGTTCTCCGGTAAATGTTCTGTCAGTCCCGATCAGGAACTGCAGGTAGCGTTGTTTGATCAGGGCATGGATTTCAGCGATCTGGTCTGGTGCAGGTGCCGTTGGAGACATGGATTCAGAATCTTCCGCGTTAGAAGTCGCTGCTGAAAGCAGGATCAGACTGGCGACTGTGATGGCCGTTGCCGATTGTCTCTCTCTTACAGACTTTGTGATTTCAGACAACAGCACGAATCTCATTCTGTTCAGTCGGTCCTTTCGGCCCCCCTTGCCAAACGCCGACCATTCACGAGTCTGCGATTGGCGACAGCAATAAGCGGAATATGACGTGCACAGCGCATCCCCAAGGCGAGTCGGCGAAATTTAATGATGTCCCAGATTACTGCGCGTAACGGACGGATGCACGGCACGTACCATGGGCTGTTACCCGCGTGGCGACGAATCTGGAGTCAATCTCAGGGCCCAGAACGAATGATCCGCATTCCGGATTCGAAGGTCGTTGGCCTCATCCAGATCCTTCAGGCGAACGGCACAGATGGCGGCATGGATTTCAGACATTCTGTAGTTGTAGCCAAGGTCGACTTTTCCAAAACTCCGAATAGCACGACACTGCTGTGCAAGCTCATCATCATCCGTGGTGATGAGCCCACCTTCTCCCGCGGACAGGTTCTTCTTCTGCTGAAGGCTGAAAGCGTTTATGTGACCAATCGTTCCCACCATTCGTCCTTTGTATTCACCACCGTGCGCATGGGAGCAATCCTCGATGACGGAAAGTCCCTTGGACCTGGCCAACGCCATCAGTGGATCCATATTCATGGGAAAGCCATTAGCGTGAACGGGCATGATCGCACGAGTGCGATCGGTCAGGAGTTTCTCAACATGGCTTGTGTCCATGCCTTGGACCAGAGGTTCTGAATCGGCAAATACGGGCACGCCGTTCTGCATTAAGACACTCGTTGCCGTGGCCAGAAATGTATAAGCCGGGACGATCACCTCGTCACCGGTACCTATTCCCAGAGCCGCCAGGGCCACTTGCAGGGCCGTGGTACCGCAAGAAGTGGCAATGACGTGTTTTGCACCAGAGTATTCCGAAAAAGCCCTTTCGAGATTCTCCGTTTCGTTGCCAAACTGAGAAGAAAGGTTGTTGGAACGGACCACGCGCGTCGCGGCCTCGACCTCGCGTTCACCAAGCTGTGGGTAAACCGGCATTGGACGGGTGCGAACGGGTTCTCCGCCGTTGATTGCCAGGTGTCTCATCTGACCCTCTTTCTTGCAGTGAAGTGGCCAATGGTTTTCAGATCTTCATTTGTCATTTGGCTGTGGGGCTGGGTCGTCGGCTGCGCGATGCAGGCACGGCTCTGCCCAAACGGTGAGATTGTGGGAAGGTTCCGAGCCCTCCTCCGCCGCTGTTTCGAGGGTGAGGTTCAAGATTTCGGTCAGCGGAAAGTCGGCGCAAAGATCGGCGGGGCTGTCCCCGCTGGCCACGGGCTGGCTGCTCGAAATGATCTCACCATCGACTCTCACTCGGAATACGACCTTCCCGTTCGGGCCGGCCGTTGGATGCAATCCGGCCCGGCAGGTGAAGCGGCCGAAAACAGTGCCGGGCGCGATACAGAATTGCAGGGAGAAGGGCGTGCCCATTCCGAAACCGAATCCAACAGCGCCATCCTCACCGTAAAAAGACAGAGGGTGGAGATTCCTGTCCGCATCCATGCTCTGGTCGATAAGGAACGGCGTGACGTAATAGGGATGAGGGATCATCGCTCCCTCGAAGACGGGCAGCCAATCTGTGAGCTTCTGCTTCTCGAATTCGCTCTCTTCCTTCTCATCGATTCTGTCGTAGGCCAGGCAGAGAGCGGTGTAGATGATGTCTGCCGAATGCCTGCCAGCGACATGGGCTACTTCAGCACGGACCTTTGCAGCTTCAGACCCGTCACCATACATCGTGTCCTGAACGAGAGGCAGAATAAATGAGCTCGCCTGTCTGCTGAGCTTTCGTTGACGCTGGTGGAGCCGGACAGCGGCCTCAGGGATGCTCGCTCCAAGAAGGCGCGGCTGATAGCTCTCATCCGGAATCGAATACTGGCCGGTATCGGCGATTCCTCCGTAGCCAAAGAGATAATTGAGATTCTGTTTCTCCGTCGGAGGAGGTACGAGTTGGCGAAGGACGGTCTCCGTTACCGGGCTGCAATGTGCGCCCGGCCACAAGGTGTCTTCGTTCCAGTGGCAGAGGATGCCCAGAAACTTCATGGCTTCGCCGGTCTGTCCTTTCTCGATATTTTCGCAGATGTTTCGGAGAAACCACTGAATGGTTTTTGATGCGACGGAAGGTTGAGCCACGTCGTGCAGTGAGACTTTCACGCCCGGTATCACACAGTAATTGTCAAGGTCCGGAGAATTTCCGCCTGCATGTTTGTCCTGAAGAGAAAGCGCTTCCTTGCACAGGACTGAGTCCAGCGCGTCCGCGGCCAGGCTCTTCTGCCATGAAGGAATTTTGTCCACTGCCCAGGTACGAATGATTCGGTGTCCTTGTCCAGCCACAGTTTGTTTCCTCTCATTCAACGCGCTTTACAGTAATCCGGCCGCGGACCTATTCCTGCTCATTTCCGCACGCCTATGATGGTTGGATCGAATTGCCTCGTCCAGCCGTCTGGAAATTTCAGATTTCGAACAACCAGCTCATGCTCTCCTTTGGGTACCGACAGACCGATCAGGCTCAGCCAGCAATGGCATGAGACTGAAGGTAAGGAGGGCCAGGGCGAGATTTGTTGACTGTTTCATGGCTGGAATGCTTCCCATTGTATCCAGGACATCCTTCGCTGTTGTTTCCGTTGTCTCCTCAGCGAGAGATCGAACAGGAACAAAAAGAGATAGCGAAGGATCTGTTGCCTTTACTTGCAGAGCACCTTTTCAACGGCCTCGAATCGACCTTCGATTTCCTTCAGGCTGAATACTCTTACCCGAGTTACAGACTTTGGCCTACCGAGTTCCCCTGCTGTAGTGCAGTTCGTCAGTAGCAAGAATAGTGGGCACGCAGAGGTAGATGCAATCGTGAGAAAAGCCGTTGAGGCGAGGTTGAACTAACGACACGGTTTACCGAGACTTCTACTGTGTGGTGACCCATCCACGAGCGCGCAAAGACATGAGAGGATGAAGCAGATGCAGATGTTTATCCATGCAGTTCCAATACTGCTCTTCGCGGGAACTGTGAACGCGGACCCAACACCGAAGCGACTCTATCCTCAATACAACGGGATGGATGTGAACGTCTATCTGACGGTCACGCCCAAGCCCAAACGAGAGCAATATGGTTACAGATTCTTCAAGGTGACCGACGCGACCATTGCTACTGATGAGAAAGCCAATGACCCGCGCGTTATCGGCCCATTTATTACCTGGGCGAAGGGGTTGGGCCTTAACGCGGCGTTGGTTCCTGAGAAAGCTTCTCCGACGGGTTCTCTTGTCATCCGACTGAGCGTACGGGATTCGCGCTTGAAGGATGCTGCCCATACGCATCCTCATCCTGAAAACTCAGAGGGCTACATTCTGAAGGTCTCGGGAAGCGTGTCTGTCGTTCGCGCTGATGTCATCGGGAATTCGCTCAAAGGCGTGCAGCATGGGCTCCAATCGCTTCGCCAACTCATGATCAGGTGGAAGGACCAGATCGTCATCCGTGAGGCCGAACTCGTGGATTGGCCAGACATTCCTTTCCGTCTGATCAAGCGTCCGTTCTCTTACTGGTTGGAGGAAGCCGTTCGATACAAGATGAACGGCGGTACGGCTCAACTTACCAGGGCGATGGAGGCAGACCTGGAGAAAGTCCGTCCAGGACAGGAGAGATGGGTCAAGGATCACAAGAGCCGTCTTCTCTATCTGCTTGGGATGGTCAACATGGGCAATCTATACAAAGGCGATAAGGAGTCCATCGAACGCAGCGCTGGCTTTTTCGAGTGGCTCTACAAACTTGGCTACACCCATCTGGCCGTGATGAATGATGACAAGCTCGCGCTCGCGGACGCGGAAGCGATCCGAAGATTTGGTGGGTACTACGAAACGCAACTGCACTACCTGCGAGACATCGACAAACGACTCAGAAGGGCAGGCTATCAGAACCGCCTGGCATTCATGCCTAATGTTTACCACGGCGATCACCTGGACGAGCATTGGATCCGAGTCGTTAAAGGCAAGCTTCCCAAGAACTGTTCGCTGTTTCTGGCTGGGGATCATGTGCCCGGCATTCCGGTGAACGAAGGCCATCTTGCTCGACTTCGAGATCAGATCAAGGCCCGGCACCTTTGGTACTACACCAACTGGCCTCAGGCCTCCGGCCCCAGCTATGCCGAAAACTGGGGTGCCAGCCGCCATCACGATTTCGGCAAAGGCGAAGTCATCGAGCTTGTCACGGTCAGCACGGTGACGGGGAAGAGAATTTTCCCCACAAGTTTCATTACCATGGCTGACAGGCTCTGGAACGCGACAGACTACGCCCCGGATCGCTCGTTACTCCGAGCAGTCAAAGAACTCGTTCCACCCGAGTCGTTCGCCCCTTTTTACAACCTGTTCAAATACGTCGAAAGCATCGCACCTTATCCCATGACTTCAGAATTCGGAGTCATGTACGCAGCGGACACGCATGAAGACCGGTCAGCCATTCTCGATGCTCGGCACTCAGTTCTGGACCGGCTCGCAGCCGCCTGTCTGGCAACGCCTCTCGGCAAACGAGCGGACGTAAAGAAGCTGCTTGAAGGTCTCCTGAACCGGAAAGAAAAGAAGCTGGAATACCTGGCCAGACAGGAAGAGATTGAAGCTCATGGCAGGACGCCCCGAGAACTGGTCTGCCCTGTCGTTGAGAAAGGCCCAGAGCTGGATGGACTTCTCACCGACCCCATTTGGAGCAAAGCTGCTGTAGCGGACAGTTTCACAGACTTACCGGGCAAGAAAGAGGCTCCTCACCAGACGACAGTGCGGGTTCTACGCACAAAGAGAGACCTCTTCTTCGCTGTCCATTGCGCGGAAACTCATCTTTCTGCCCCTGAATTCATCAAGGTCGGATACAAGTATCCACTTGCTATCAACGAGCATCAGGGAACGGCGCTCTGGTGGGCCGAGAGTATTGAGCTATTCCTCGACCCCGGCCGTGATCGGCGCAAGTGTTATCAGATCATGCTCAATCCGTGGGGACTGAAACAGTGCTTCCAATTCAGTTCGATTCGCTATGGCTTTTATGGAAAGGACAACCTGCCGTCGGGCAACTGGCAGGTTGTTGGCAAGACCAACATCTTGAAGGACGCATGGACCCTTGAGTTCGCCATACCTTTCTCTGTCTTCGGCGATGAGAAACCCACCGGCACGTGGGGTTTCAACGTCACCCGAAATCGCCGTCTGAGAAAAGGCGATGGCATGCGGTGGTGTACCTGGACTCCGCTCAATTGGGGATTTCAGGACGCACGGAATTTCGGAAAGCTAATCTTCAAGCCTTGATGCTCAGCGGCCTGTTGTTTCGATTCAATAAGCCCGTCGGCTTATTCCTGATCCGAGACCAGCATTGATGATCAAATTCCTCTTTTTCGACTACCGGGATTATGAAATCGTCAAGGGCTTCGAGCGGAAGCTCGGGCCGCCCCGAAAGCACAGTGAATCTCCGTTCCTGGTCTCAGATGACCCCGCGGAGGGGAATGTGATTACTATGTATGGTTCGGTCCTTCGGCGTCCCGATGACGGGCTCTGGCAGATGTGGTACACGGTGCGGAACGACCTGGGGCTTTGCCTCGCCTACGCTGAAAGTCAGGATGGACTCGAATGGTCACGGCCGAAACTCGATGTAATCAGATACAAGGGGAAGAAGACTCACCTCGTGTTTGATGCCGCGCCGCATGGGGCGACGGTGATGTACGATCCAAAGGAGGAACGGCCAGAGTGGAAATACAAAATGCTCTGCGGCGCTCGACCTTCAAACAGAATTTCAGGGTTCCGGAGCCCGGACGGCGTGCATTGGTCACCCCTGCCACGAAACCCGGTGACGGGTTCAAATCCTGACAGCCCGATGAGCCTGCACCGCGCGGAAGACGGTCGTTACGTAGCCTACCATCGGCCGAATTTCGGGGACCGTCGCGTTGGCCGTTCCGAGTCATGGGATTTTCTGCAGTGGTCAGAGCCAAAGCTTGTCATGGAACCAGACGCGGCCGATCCGCCTCAGATGCAGTTCTACGGCCTTGGATCGATCCCTTACGGTGCCTACGAGATAGGCACACTTTGGATTTACCAGACATTCACGGACGACATGGACTTCTACAAGATGAAAGGGCACCAACAGCCAGAACTCGCCTATGCCCGCAGCGGATATTCATGGCACCGCGCTGCGCAAGGGACACCGCTGATCCGGCGCGGCCCTAAGGGGTCATGGGACTGGGGTATGGTGCAATGCGCCAGTTCACCGGTCCTGCTGGAAGAGGAGATTCGATTCTATTACGCCGCTTTTCGGGTAGCGCATCCCTGGGGCGGATCCGACGGGAAGATCAGGGAGCGCTGCGGCATAGGTATGGCCCGCATGAAACCCGATCGTTTCGTCAGTCTCTCAACTGGGTCTCGTCCAGCTACGTTGTTGACGCGTCCTTTCTGGACCGATTGTCCGGAGTTTTATCTGAATGCGTCTACCTCCAAGGGGGGAGCAGTGAAGGCAGAAATCACCGAGCTCGATGGCCGCGCGATTCGAGGCTTTTCTTTCAAGGAGAGCGTGGCCTTCAATGGTAATGCGATACGCCACCGTCTCGCCTGGAACAGCCAATCGGATCCCTCAAAGCTTGCCCATCGCCAAATTCGTCTTCGAATCAGAGCAACAGACGCCAGGCTCTATTCGGTCGCCTCCGGTACGGAGGACGAAATCAGAACCTACTGGAAGTTCCGCATCCCGTTTTACCTGAACATGGAAAGCGAGAAACGCATGGGATAGCTCCTGCTCGACCCTGTAATCTTTATCAGTCACCGGTCATTGGATGGCTGTTGAGATCTGTCACCGGCGTTGGACGGCTCAGGAAAATAAGAAGCAGCCCGGCACAGACTAACACGAACAGCACTGCTGCCGGAAGAGTCCAAGGCCCTTCAGACTCGAACAACTGGCCGATCAGCCATGGCAGCGTCATGCTGCCGATGCTGCTGCCGACAAAGAACCACCCCGTAACCCGACCTGTAATGGTCATACGTTCCCCTGCCAGGGCCAGGGTCATCGGGAAAATGGAAGCCATGGAGAGTCCGAGCCCCAGTGTGGTGATCCAGAGACCAACCAGAGACTGTTGCCACGCAAGCATCAGCCCGGCACACAGGAGGCAGCCAAGCAAGTCTACGGCAAGCACGCTGACCGGCCGAAACTTTGCCGAAGCCGGAATGCCCAAGAGCCTGCCCACGGTCAGAGCGCCCCAGAAGGCAGATGTCAGATAGGCTGCTTTGGACTTGTCCACCGACTCCAGAGTCAGAGCATACGCGTAAACCCAACCACCCATCGCGACTTCAGCTCCGACATACAACAGGAAAAAGAGCACGAACGGCGCAACCGGTGCCTTCTTCTTCGCCTCATCCCGATTATCTTCCTCTCCGGCAGGTATGGGCGGACCGGGGAACAGCATCAACCAGAATACAACCGGGAGGTTGAGAAGGGCCAGTACCCAAAAGGCCCACTTAATACCTCCGGTGAGATAGACCACCTCAGCCACCACGATAGGCGAAAGGAAAGAACCCACGCCAAAAAAGAAGTGGAGGCCATTCATGAAGGGACCAACTGACCTTGGATGGCTCCAGACCAGTAAAGTATTGCAGCCAACGTCCAGGGTGCCTTCTGCCAGCCCAAGCACGCACAGGACCGTCGCCAGCATCCACACAGTTTCCGTGAATGGTACGAGAGCCATTGTCACAGCCATGATCAGCAGCACTGCCATCAGGACAGGATGTCCGAGAGCCCGGTCGAAGAGTCTGCCACCGCCCAACGCCCCGAGCAGATAGCCGAAGGACCGCGTGGTGAAAAGGAAACTCACTTCTTTCAGACGGGCCTGGGTCTGTTCGGCCAAATCTGGCAAAGTCGGCCCCAAAGAAGAATGCACAAGGCCAAGCGCAACGAACGCGCCGTAGTAGGCAAGCGTTCTGTGTATCCGGTACCGCCGTGATTCTGATGGGTGTTCGTTGCTCACTTGGACGTTGAGACCAATGGATGGCCGGCGAGTGTGACGGGCCGCATTCGCAGGATGGTCATCCTACATTGCCAATGCAGAATCCGTGAACACACCTCCGTCTTGGACTACCAGCCTCTGATTCTCCCTGTGGTAGTGGGAAGATCACGCCTTCTTCCTGGGAGCACGCTTCTTCCGCTTGCGCGGCAGCTTGTACCAGCGCTTCGGATTTTCATTGAAGATGAGTCGTGCGATGTGGAGCGCGTCGTCTGTATTGAATCGGCCTCGCTCAACCTTTTCGGCAAGAACCGCAGCAACGTCCGCGCGGGCCAGAAGCAGGTGCCCGTATATCTTTTCGACAACACTGTAGTCCCCGCCGAAAGCGAAGATTTTTGTCACAGGAACCGCGTCAAGCCACTGCGACAAGGCCCGGCGTGACACATCCGGCCCCATGATGTGCATCCAGCACATATTCAGTGAAACGTTTTCGAAGTACTTCCCAAGACAGGTCATGTCCTCAACGTAAGGAAACGATCCGTGGAAAAGGTCAAACCGCGCCTCCGGATAATCTCGGAGAAGGCTCCAAAGGTGCGTCGCACGCGCGTTCCTAATGTCGTTGTGCACGCCAGCCTGGTACCCCGTGTGGATAACCACAGGCATGTCAACGTCGATGCATGCCTCGATCGCTCGCCGAATCAAGTAGTTCTCCACAAGTTCGCGATCCAAATCGCTTACGCCAGAATTGACCTTAGCGCGCAGCTTGACAAAAACGCGTTCAGCGTCCCCGTGCGACACATCAGGATAATCAATGCATCGGCCGTAGGCCGCTCCCACCTTGTAGCCTACCGCGCCTTGTTTCTTCTGGTCAGCCACGTATTGGCGTAAGGCGGAAACAAAATCACTGAGACCGTGAATCGATCGATTGGTCACCGCTTCGAGCCCAGCAATGGGGACCCCATGAGTGCGGTCGCCGCACAGGTAGACGAAGAAATCCTGGTCACCTTTCTCCACACCCCCTGTGCACTGAATGGCCACCTCGATCCCACACAGATCCTGCATGATCTGTTTGTAGAAGCCCGGTCTGACATCGGCCTGCATTTTCTCCGATATGGCCTCCACGGTCTTATCGGTGATGTCATCGAATCCGAGGACGTCACGCACGTATGCCAGGGCAGGATAGGCATAGCTGCCAAAACGAATCGCCTGAAAGGCAGGTTTGAATTTCTTCCAACGGGGCATGAGTGGCTTGCTGGCATCGAAGACTTCATTCTGGTCTTTTCCCATCAGCAGACCCGCGCACGACAGGTCGGCCTTGCAGTAATGGGCAAACAGACGAGTCACATCTGTCTTGCCCGCCAGGCGACCAGCCTCCGTGGGCAGGTGCTCGTGGGCGTCCACAACGGGAATCTTTTTGATCTCATCGAACAGCTCTGCAGACAGACCGGTGAGTTTCATGCTTAATCCCTTCTGATTCTGTGGTGAAATAGTCTTGAGGACAGAGAGAGAAATGACTTCTCGCCAAACGCTTCATTTGGAGGTCTCTCTGCATTAGTCGGCGCTTCTCAGTTGCTCTGATTCTCCATGTCCCCGGCTCGGAAATCAAGGGACGGTCTGTTCGAGACCACGATTCAAGATCCTGATGCTGGATGCTGGATGCTGGATGCTGGATGCTGGATGCTGGAT